>JAPLHW010000165.1 GCA_026389425.1 Coprothermobacterota bacterium | reverse complement strand
TCGCCGCACTGGCTGCCTTCTACATGGGCGAGTGGCGAGCTTTCCTCTCCGTGGCCGTGGGGATCATCCTGGCCATCGTCATCGATGAGCTGACCAAATTATCCACTGACACCCATCACGGAGCCGTCAAAGGAATCGCCGCAGCCTCCAAGACCGGCGCGGCAACGCTGATCCTGCGAGGTTTGGCGGTCGGTTTCGAGTCATCAGTCTGGCAAATCCTGGTGATCGCCCTTACTATCCTGTCCGCCGTCGTCATCTATTGGGGGCAAGATGTCATCTTCGTTCTCTACGGAGTGGCCATGACCGGGATCGGGATGCTCACCCTGACCGGCAACAACGTGGCCATGGACTCTTTCGGTCCGATCTGCGACAACGCCAACGGCATCGGCGAGATGGCCAAGCTGGAGCCCAAATCCCGCCAGATCATGGCCGACCTTGACGCAGTAGGCAACACCACCAAAGCGATCACCAAAGGGGTGGCCATCGGTTCGGCAGTCATCGCCGCGGTTTCGCTCTTCGGGTCTTTTCTGGCTGATGTCTCTCTCGTGCAGCAGGCCAATCTTGGTATACCTGCAGCCCAGACTTTGCTCGCCACCGGAATCCGCATCTCCCAGCCGATTGTCTTCATCGGCGCTCTGGTGGGGAGCTCCATTCCTTGGCTTTTCTCCTCACTGATGATCAATGCCGTCGCCCGCGCGGCCGGCCTGATCGTCGAGGAAGTGCGTCGGCAGTTCCGTATCCCCGGCCTCATGGAAGGCACAGTCGCTCCGGACTACAAGCGAGCTGTGGGTATCAGCACGGCAGCCGCTCAACGGGAACTAATCCCACTGGCCATCATCGCTGTTCTTCTGCCGTTGGTAATTGGCATATTGCTGGGCGTTGAGGCTTTGGGAGGTTTGCTGGCCGGCGTGATCCTTTCCGGTCAACTTCTGGCCGTCTTCATGTCGACTTCCGGAGGTGCTTGGGACAACGCTAAGAAGATGATCGAGGACGGGCTTTATGGTGGGAAGGGCTCCGAGGCTCATAAGGCTTCAGTGGTTGGCGATACTGTGGGCGATCCCCTCAAAGACACTGCCGGGCCTGCCCTTAATCCTTTGATCAAAGTGATCAACCTGGTGTCCTTGCTTGCCGCGCCGATACTCGTTCAATATCAGAACAACCTCACCGCCGGGGTGATCATCACGGCTGTGCTTGGTTTGGTGATCGTCATCGGAGCGGTCGTCTTCTCCAAGCTAGGCGGCTTCGGACGGAAGGAGAAGACCAGCGCCGAATTCTGATCGCTTTCGCGCCTTCGGTTCATCTGCCGTATGATCAGGACGGGGATCCCCGTCCTGATTCTATTTCCAGGAGGCAATGAATGAAAAAGCTGGGATTGGCCCTCGGATCGGGGGGCGCCAAGGGGTTGGCGCATATCGGCTTGCTGAAAGTACTGGAGGCGGAGGGGATCCCGGTGTCGATGGTAGCCGGAGCTTCCATCGGCGCCCTGATCGGCGGCCTTTACGCCTCCTGGATGGATGCGGATAGGATCGAAACCCTAGCTCGGGCCTTCGACTGGCGCCAAGCTTTCTCCCTCCTCGATCCTACTCTGGGAAACGGCCTGGTTCGCGGGGAGCGGGTGCGACAGTTCATCGAGGAGCACGTCGGCGGGAAGCAATTCTCCGAGCTCCTGCTGCCTTTTGCCACCACTGCTGTTGACCTGCGCAGCGGAGATCTGGTGGTTTTCCGCCAGGGGGGCGTTACCCTAGCGATTCGCGCCTCCACTTCTTTTCCTCTCGTTTTCCAACCGGTCGCCTGGCAAGGCAGACTCTTGGCTGATGGGGGCCTTGGCGCCCCGGTTCCGGTCGACCAGGTGCGTGAGTTGGGAGCGGAGGTTGTGCTGGCGGTGAACCTGGACGCCCAACGCTTCGCCAATACGGAGAAGACCGGGCGCCTTTCCATGCGACACATCGTCGACAATTCGATCAATGCCCTACGTATGCATTTAGCCGAGGAAAACTGCCGCCGCGCCGACCTGGTGATCGTGCCGCAGACGGGCGTGATCGGATGGGAGAAGTTCTTTGAACCGGGCGACCTGATCGAGGTGGGGGTCAGGGCGGGGCGGAAGATCTTGCCGCAGTTGAAAGCTCTTCTAGCAGAAACCTCCTGATGTCCGGAGGCTTAGATTGACCGGAGGTCAAATCGGGTGGAGGTCCGCGCTCCTTCCTGACCATTGGGGTTGATCAGGGAAGATACGAAGGGCGGGAATTTCTTTTCCCGCCCTTCGTATGTATGAGGGGAAGTACCTTGAACCTCAGAAAACGGGGAGGTAACGTTCCAGCTCCCAGGTGGTGACTTGGCGCCGGTACTCTTGCCACTCCAGCGTCTTGGCTTCCAGGTACCGCTGGAAGACGTGCTCGCCCAGGGCCTGGGCAACGACCTCGTCCTTCTCCAGCTCCTCCACCGCTTCCCGCAAAGAGCCCGGCAGGTGCGGCAAGCGCTGGTTGTTCTCCAGGTGGTAGAGGTCCTCCTCAGCGGCCTCCGGCAGGGGTAAGTCCCGCTTGATCCCGTCCAGGCCACAGGCCAGCATCACAGCGAAGGCCAGGTAGGGGTTGCAGGAAGGGTCCGGGCAGCGCAGCTCCAAGCGGGTAGCCTCCGGCTGGCGCGGGTTGATGCGGGGGACGCGGATCAGGGCGGAGCGATTGGTGCATCCCCAGGAGATATAGACAGGGGCCTCGAAGCCCGGTACCAAGCGTTTGTAGGAATTGACCAGGGGCGCCAGCACTGCGCACATCCCCCGGGCGTGGTGGAGTTGGCCGGCGATGAAGCGCTTGGCCAAGTAAGAGATGCCGTAGGGGTCCTGACGATCGACGAAGAGATTGCCGCCAGTCTGAAGATCGGTCAAGCTTTGGTGTACGTGTAAACCCGAGCCGTTGATGCCGAAGATCGGCTTGGGCATGAAAGTGGCGTAGAGGTTGTTACGTTGAGCTACCGCTTTCACTGTCAAGCGCAAGGTGATGACATTGTCGGCGGTCTGCATCGCCTCAGCGTAGTGGAAATCGATCTCGTGCTGGCCGATGGACACCTCGTGGTGATGAGCCTCGACTTCGATGCCGAAGGAGGACAGAGCGTTGACCATCTGGCGGCGCACTTGAGTGGCCACATCGGTGGAGACGTCGAAGTAGCCGGCACGATCGTGAGGCTGGGCGGCGACGATGCCATCAGGCTGAGCCTTGAAGATGAAGAATTCCGGTTCCGGTCCTGTTTGAAAGGAAAAGCCCATCTTCTCGGCTTCGCCCAGGGCGCAGCGTAGAACCTGACGCGGATCCCCGGCGAAGGGTTGGCCTTGCGGTGTGTAAACGTCGCAGATGAAGCGAGCCGTAGTGGTCTCTTGGCCGCGGTCCCAAGGGACGACGGCGAACGTCTCCAGGTCGGGGACAAGGAACATGTCGCTTTCGGCGATACGGGCGAATCCCTCGATGGAGGAACCATCAAACCAAGTACCGTACTCCAAGCAGTCGCCGATGAAGCGTTGGACCGGCAAGGTGACATTCTTCACCATACCCAGCAGGTCGGTGAATTGGAGGCTGACGAAGCGGACTTGCTCTTTTTTCAGTCGTTCGATGATCTCAATCTTACTCTGCACGATGGTTATTCCCTTCGTTTGTAAAATTGCCTAAATTTAGCACATCGATGTGGAAATTGGCACGGATCGGTCACAAAAAACGCCCTTCGATCGCGTCTAACTTAATGGACAAATCGGTTGCGGAGGCAATGTCATGCGCGTGCGTTTGATCGTGGTGAGTATATTAGCCTTGGGATTCCTTTCCGGTTTTCTCTTCTCCCTTTTAACCTGACCGCAAGGGAGCAACAAAGAGTTCTCAGGCACGAATCGTCACGTAGAGAAATTCCGAGTGCAGGGTGAATCCCAGTCGTTCCGCCAAGCGGCGCGAGGCCAGGTTATCGGCTGACACGCGGTAGATCGGCTGTTTGCCCTCTCCTAGCAAGTCTTCTACCACGGCCGAGACCACTTTTAAGGCATACCCCTTTCGTTGGTGCTCCTCTTCCGTGCGCAGCCAAGCGATTTCCGCCCAATGCTCAGACTCGAACTGGGTCCCCCCGTAGGAGACCACTTGGTCACCCAGGAAGAGCCCGAAGAAAGTTTCCAGGGAAAGTTTCTCCTCACCCACCTGATAGCAGACCGGGAAACCGCGGGGGATCAGCGGCCGGACCCGAGCGTCCGGGGCTGGGACGAAGTCTTCTCGGCGAAGAGTGAAGAGCAGGTTGGTCTCCACCATTCGCACGATGAAAGTGCGACGTAGCAAGGAGAGCAAGCCATAGGGTGCTTGAATCAGATAATGGTCTTCCTGGAGATTGGGTAAGAGGCGCTCGCAAGCTTTCTCCTCACCACAGAGGAAGGCTTTATGGGCGGTGGGGAGCTCCACCAGGTAGGAATTTGGGCTCTCCAGCCAAAAGCGGGCTTCGCGGTCGCCGCGAAAATGGAACAAGAGCTCGAAATTGCCGACAGGATCCTGCAGCAGAAGCTGCAGTATTTCGTTGCGCTGATCACCCATTATCTTCTATTTGAGAGGGAAGCGGGAAAAAAGTCAACCTCGGAAAATCAGTAATTAAGAAGCGCCCCATTCTCCAAGGGAACCCATTTCCCGCCGCCGATCGGCTCGGAGCAGACGGCCAGAAGTGCGGCGTCCTGTCTCTTCCAAAGCTGGTAATACGAGGTGAGTGCGAGATCGCGGTAGCGGCAGGAGACGAAAGCTTCAACGCCATCAGAGAGAAGGAAATTCAAGGCGGTGTAATCCAGGCAGTTATTCTCCAGTTCTGCTAACGCCTGACCGATGGCTGCGGCCCGGGCCGCCACGGCAACTCCCTGCAGGCGGTTCAATAGGAAGAGAAAAAGCCGCTCGGAGTCTCCATCCCCCTCCGGAGAGAGATTCCCAATCGGGATGCGGCCGGCATCATGGATAGTCCCGTTGTGGGCGAAAGCCCAACCATCACGACAGAAGGGGTGGGTATTCTCCTGCCGGACGGGGATCCCCGGGGATGCTTTGCGCAGATGCCCGATAACGAGGGTCGGGCTGTGCCCCGCCATTTCGTTGATGGTTTGGGCGCAAGCTGGAAGGCGAGGATCGGCCGCCTCTTTCCGAAGGCGCGGCCCCACATCTTCGCACCAGTAAGCCCAGCCCCAACCATCCAAGTGACTAGCGAGGGATCCGGGCGGCACGCGACCGCGCACGGCCAGTTCGCGAAAGGCGGCAAAGAGCGAGAGAGCCTCGCCGTCTGCGGGTGAGCGGTTTTTGTCCAGGGTGAGGAGCAGGCGGCACATGGGAGATTTCCCCTACGGTTTCAGCTCCACCGTGTAGAGGTCGCGTGGTTTGACCACCGCCCCAGCCGGGAAGACGCCGCGTACGGAAAGGCAGGGGTAGACGACGGCTCCTCGGCCAAGCACCGTCCCCGGGTTGGTCACCGCGTTGCAGCCCGTCTTGGCGCCGTCGCCAAGGATTGCCCCGAACTTGCGCAAGCCGGTGTGAATCTCTTGGCCACCATCTTTCACAACGATCTCGCCGGGCGTGTTCTTCAAGTTGGCCAACCGCGTGCCGGCCCCGAGGTTGACGTGGTTGCCGAGGATGGAATCGCCGACATAGTTGAAGTGAGCGGCACCGGCGTGATCGAGGAGGATGGAATTCTTCACCTCGGTGGCGTGGCCGATCACCGAGTGACGGCCTACCAGCACATTTCCGCGCAGGTAGGCGGCCTGCCGAATCTCGCAATCGGGACCGATCCAGGCAGGGCCCTTGATGTAAGCGCCGGGCTCTACTACCGTGCCCGGGCCGATGTAGATGGGGCCTTCCAGGTAGGCTCCCTCCAGCACAGTACCCATGATGGCCGGGTGGAGGGTGGCAGCCAGGTAGTCACCAATCCTGGGAAGGATTTCCCACACGAACCTCACAGTAGAGAAGAGGTCCGCGAAGAGGCAGTCGTGCAACTCGAAAAAGGTAGCAGGAGAATAACGGTCAGCAGTCATGGGCCAATTATACGCCACAGTTGAACTCCTGCGTTCTTTGCCTTTTTGTGTGGCTTGCGCGATAGTGAGAGAAAAAAGAGGAGGATGCGATGAAGGAATTGAAAGTGGATGTGCCCATTGAGAAAGCCTTTGGGACCTACTCGAACACCGTGCGGATCTCGCACACGCCATTTGAGTTCGTCATCGATTTTGGCCGAACCCTACCCGACCAACCCGAGTTGATCAGGATCGTCGAGCGGATCGTCATGAGCCCCCAACACACCAAAGCTTTCTTACAAGCGTTAGAGGAG
>JAPLHW010000026.1 GCA_026389425.1 Coprothermobacterota bacterium | reverse complement strand
TTGCAATAGCCGGCGCCCGCGATAAGATTGGGCATTCCATGAAAGAAGGTGATAGAACAACGTGGTGATCAGTGCCATCCGTCCTTCGTTGGAGAGCATTCCGACGAGGGACACCATTTGCACCCAGCAGGATATTCCCCTCTTGGAGGGGTTGCTTGAACATATTCAGAGAGGGGCCAGCCGTTTCCATGTGCCGGGACACAAAGGCCACTTCGGCGTACCATCCCCTCTGCTGCAAGCTCTTGGACCGGCCGTCTTCCGTATGGATCTCACCGAGTTGGAGCCGATCGACCATCTGCAGAAACCGCACTGGATCATCGCCCAAGCACAGGATTTGGCAGCCGAGGCCTTCGCCGCCGATAAAACATTCTTCTTGGTCAACGGCAGCACATCAGGCGTCGTCTCAATGTTGCTATCGTCCTTGGGTGATGGGGATGAAGTGATCCTTTCCCGTACATCGCACCGCTCCGCTTATGGCGGTCTGATCCTGAGCGGGGCGATCCCCCACTACATTCATGCCCCCTATCAAAATGAGATGGGGATCCCCGGCCAGATCACTTCTTACCTGATGGAGACCTCCCTGCGCAAGCACCGTGGCGCCAAGGCCGTGCTGGTGACTTCCCCCAATTACTACGGCCTCTCCGCGGACTCCCGCGCCCTCGCTGAACTGGTCCATGCCCACGGCCTGCCGTATCTCCAAGATGAGGCGCACGGGGCTCACTTCACCTTCCACCCCCACTTCGAGGAGCCGGCTATGAAAGCAGGCGCCGACATGGCTGTGCATAGCGCCCACAAAACGCTGGGCAGCCTGACGCAGTCCTCTCTGCTGCACTGGCATTGCGGACGTATCTCCTTGGAACGCGTCCGCTCCGTATTACGAATGATGCAGAGCACTTCCCCCTCTTACCTTCTCACCGCTTCCTTGGACGCCGCTCGTTGGCAGATGGCTAACTTCGGCCAGGAGCTGTGGGAAGGAGCCATCGAGCTGGCTGAGATGGCTCGACAGGAGATTAATGCGATGTCTCCTCTGCGTTGCTTCGGTGAAGAGGTCGTGGGTCAAGCTGGAGCGCATGCGCTTGACCCCACCAAATTGACGATTCACTTCCAGCAACTGGGAATCACCGGTTACCATGCCCTCGATCTGCTGCGCGAACAAGGGGTGGAAGTGGAGATGGGCGATCCTTGGAACGTGCTGGCCATCGTCACTGCCGGGGACACCGAAGAGAGCATCGCCTCCCTTTTAAATGGCCTGCGAGCCATCCTTGAATCAGCTCCCGGAGACCCTTCCCGCTGCAAACGCCCACCAATGGGGATGCCCCCGATCCCCCGTCAACTGCTTTCCCCGCGCGAGGCCTTCTTCGCTGCGAGCAAGCGCATCCCACTGCGAGAGGCGGTGGGACGCGCCTGCGCTGAGACCATCACTCCCTACCCCCCCGGCATACCGATCATCTGTCCCGGGGAAGAGATCGACGAAGGGATCATCGACTACACTTTGCAGTTGAAGGACTACGGGGCCGATATCCATGGGGCGGAAGACGAGTCGTTGGAATGGGTGCGGGTAATTTCCTGATCGCCATTGGCAGCGACCATGGCGGTTATCGACTGAAAGAGGATTTGAAGCCTTTCCTTTTGGCGAAGGGTTATCAAGTGATGGACCTTGGTACAGATAACACGCAGTCGGTGGACTACCCGGATTTTGCCCAGGCTGTGGCTCATGCTGTTATGGATGGCTCGGCCGGCGCTGGAATCCTTCTCTGCACTACTGGAATCGGTGTTTCGATTGCAGCAAACAAGGTTCATGGGATCCGAGCCAGCCTCTGCCATGATCTCCTCTCAGCCCGCCTGGCTCGGGAACATAACCAAGCCAATGTACTTTGCCTGGGTGGCGGCATCATCGGATTGCGTCTTGCCGAGGAGATCGTCGAGGTGTGGCTGCAAACCCCCTGTTCCGGCCAAGAACGTCATCGACGTAGGGTAGCCAAGATCGAGCGCATCGAGCAGGAACACTCCGGCACTTGAGCTTGCCACGAGAATCAGGTTAGATAAAGCGACCGGTTCATCGACCGGTTGCTGGTAAGAATCGCTGTTGATCCCACCGATACACGAGGGCGAGTGTGTGGGAGGAGCGCGATGGAATCGCTTAATAAGGGTGACCGTCCTTTCTTCTTACCCAGGAAAGGAGAGAGAGGGCGGTGACTGTTGAGAAAGGAGCTGTCGCCAGATGAGCATCATCGTATCCGGAAAGCACTTGATGGAGAGTGACCCCCAAGTTCAAGAGATGATCCATCTTGAGGAGAACCGTCAGCGAGATAAGCTGGAGTTGATCGCCTCGGAAAACTATGCCAGCCGGGCCGTATTGGAAGCCCAGGGCTCCGTTTTGACCAACAAGTACGCTGAAGGATATCCGGGGAAACGTTACTACGGTGGGTGTGAATACATCGACATGGTAGAGAACTTGGCCATCGAGAGAGCCAAGGAACTTTTTGGCGCGGAACACGCCAACGTTCAGCCGCACTCCGGCGCCTCGGCCAACGTGGCGGCCTATAACGCCTTGGTTCCGTACGGGGAGACCATCATGGCTATGAACCTGACCGATGGCGGTCACCTTACCCATGGCAGTCCAGTGAACGTCACCGGTCGCCTTTGGAAGTTTATACCCTACGGCGTCAGCAAAATTGACGAACGAATCGATATGGACGAGGTCCGACGCTTAGCCCTGGAGCACAAACCGAAGATGATCGTGGCCGGTGCCACAGCCTATTCCCGCATCATCGACTTTCCCCACTTCCGCCAGATCGCTGACGAGATTAGTGCTTACTTGCTGGTGGACATGGCCCACATCTCCGGCCTGGTGGCCGCTGGAGTTCACCCTTCTCCGGTGCCTTTCGCCCACGTCGTCACCACCACCACCCACAAAACATTGCGTGGTCCGCGTTCGGGGATGATTCTATGCCAAGCCGCTCTGGCCAAGCAAATCGACAAAGCGATCTTCCCCGGCCTCCAAGGGGGGCCGTTAGAGCACGTCATCGCCGCCAAAGCGGTCTGTTTCGGCGAAGCGATGACCGAAGAATTCAAGGAGTACCAACGCCAGATCGCCGCCAATGCCAAAGCCCTGGCTGCCAGTTTACTTGAGCAGGGCTTCCGCCTGGTCTCCGGGGGAACCGACAATCACCTGATGTTGGTCGACCTCACCAACAAGGGTGTAACCGGCAAGGAAGCACAGCTGTTGCTTGATTCGGTGAACATCACCACCAATAAGAACACCATCCCCTTCGAAACGCGCAGCCCCTTCATCACCTCCGGCCTGCGCTTGGGGACACCCGCCCTCACCTCTCGCGGGATGAAGGAAGAGGAGATGAAGCAGGTTGGCCGGTTGATCGCCCGAACAATCGAAGGACGCGACGACTCGGTCGTCTTGGAATCCATTCGCACCGAGATCGCCACTCTCACCAAACGCTTCCCCCTCTGGTTCTGATGAGTGTAGACATGCTGCCGCAGGCTGTTTTGGTGCAGATCCAGCATCCCCTGATCCAGCACAAATTGACCTTGTTGCGCGATCGGGAAACCAACGCCAAGGAATTCCGCGAGCTAGTGGAGGAGCTTAGCGCCTTGATGACCTTCGAGGTCTTCAGCGACCTGCCAACGCGTGAGGTTGAGGTACAGACACCACTTGCCCTTGCCACTGCCAAGGTGGTGGACATCAAGCGAATTGCCATCATCCCCATCCTCCGCGCCGGCTTGGTGATGTCCTCCGGGATCCTTCGCTTGTTGCCCAACGCACGGGTCGGGCACATCGGCCTCTACCGTGACCCTGCCACGCTGACTCCCGTCCGGTATTACCACAAACTACCGCTCAACCTTCCGGAGATGAAAGTACTGGTCGTCGACCCGATGCTAGCTACCGGAGGCTCCGCCGTTCAGGCAATCTCTATCCTTAAGGAGAATGGGGCGCATGAGATCAAGTTCCTCTGCATCATCGCCGCCCCGGAGGGGGTTAAAGCCCTCTCCGCCGCGCACCCCGAGGTGCCGATCTTCACCGCTGCCCTGGACGAGCGCCTGAATGAACACGGCTATATCCTGCCAGGTCTGGGTGATGCGGGAGACCGCTTGTTTGGCACCAAATAGACGCACGATCCTCTCCATCTTCGGCACACGACCGGAGGCCATCAAAATGGCTCCGGTCGTTCAGCGTCTGCGCGCGGACCCGGATCTATGTCACTTTTTGGTCGTCACCGGCCAGCATCGCGAGATGCTTGACCAAGTGCTGCAACTCTTCCGGTTGGAGGCTGATGTGGACCTGAAGATCATGCAAGTCCGCCAAAGCCTCGCCCAGATCACCACGCGCAGTCTCTCCGGCTTAGACCGCTTGCTGGCTCGAAAGAAACCTGACCTGGTTTTAGTTCACGGCGATACCACGACCACGTTGGCCGGCGCCTTGGCAGCCACCTATCAGCAAGTGCCGATCGGCCACGTGGAAGCCGGCTTGCGTTCTTTCGACCGCAACAACCCCTTTCCGGAGGAGGTAAATCGCCTCCTGACTGACCAGTTGACCACCCTTCACTTCGCTCCCACCGTTGGGGCTCGGCGCAATTTACGCCGTGAAGGGATCCCCGCCGACCGCATCCTGGTCACCGGGAATACAGCTGTAGATGCGCTGTTGGGCTTGGCTCCACAGTTGGCTTCGATACCTCTACCTGCCCCGCTCTCTCCCCAGCGGCCCTTCCTCCTGGTGGAGGTACACCGCCGGGAAAACTGGGGTGAGCCGCTCCGGCAGATCGGGCAAGCTCTGGCCGATATCGCTCGTCATTATCCAGAGTTGGACGTCGCACTCAGCCTGCATAAAAATCCAATCGTGCGTGCATCTTTGCTTCCGGTCGTCTCTGGCTTGGATAACGTGCATATTTTCGAGCCCTTTACCCTTCTCGATTTCCTCTCCTTGCTTCAGAAATGCTTCTTCGTGGTGACCGATTCGGGTGGGATCCAGGAGGAAGCTCCCTCCTTCCACCGCCCAGTACTGGTGACCAGACAAGTTACAGAGCGCCCTGAGGGCGTAAAAGCCGGTGTTGTGCGGGTCATCGGCACCAGCCGTACAGGTGTACGGCGAGCCTGCCGGCAACTGCTTGAGAATGATGATTCCTACCGGCGCATGATGCTAGCCGCCAACCCCTTCGGTGATGGGCATGCCTCCCGCCGGATCCATGCCGCTATCCGCCGTTTTTTTTCTTTGCCGACTGAGACGGTTGCGGAATTTCTCCCAGATCCCGTCCAATGATTGTGGACGTCACCAGTGTACGATGGGATAGACATGCCGCTGCAGGCTGTCTACTAGGGCTTTCCCCCCGCTTGAGCGGGAGTGACCGGGGATGACAGCCTTGCTTCGACCGAAACCCCGGGCTAGAAAGGGAACGAATGCATTTTATCGTTGAAGGAGGTGTCCCCCTGCGGGGCTCTGTATCGGCGCAAGGCGCTAAGAATTCGGCTGTTCATCTGATGGCGGCCACTCTACTGACCGCTGATCCAGTGATATTGGAGAACGTGCCGGTCATCCAAGACGTCTTCTCGATGATAACACTGCTGCGCGAGGTGGGAGCTGAGGTTTCCTTCGACACAGCCAGACATCGGATCATCATTACGAGTCGCAAGGAACTGAAGCCTGAGGTGAGCAACCCTGTGGCTGCCAACTTACGCGCCTCGCTCTCTCTGGCCGGTCCCTTACTGGCTCGCGCCAAACAAGCTCGCATCATCTTTCCGGGAGGTTGCAATATTGGCGCGAGACCGGTCAATTATCACCTCAAGGGCTTCCAAGCCCTGGGAGCAGAGGCTCGGCTGGAGGACGGTTACATCCTGGTCCAGGGAAAGCGCCTTGCGGGTCGGCGCATCTACTTAGATTACCCTTCGGTGGGGGCGACAGTGAACCTGGTCTGCGCCGCAACCTTGGCTAAGGGAGAGACCATCCTCGAGAACGTCGCGGAAGAGCCTGAGATTGCCGATCTCTGTAATATGCTGCGCAAGATGGGAGCCAAAATCCGTGGGGCGGGGACCAAGATGATCCAGGTTCGGGGAGTACGCCAGCTGCACGGCACCAGCCACCGCGTGATCCCCGACCGCATCGAGGGTGGCACCTACCTAGTGGCTGCCGCAATCACCCGAGGCGAGATCATCCTCAAAGATACGGTTCCTGCTCACCTCGAACCTTTATTGGTAAAGCTGCAGGAAGCGGGGGCGCAATTGGAGACGAATAAGAATAAAGTGCACCTCCGCGTCCTCCACCGTCCCAAGCCGGTGGATATCAAGACCATGCCCTACCCCGGATTCCCAACTGATCTACAAAACCAGATGCTGATCCTGCTCTGCTTAGCCGAAGGGATCAGTCTGATCAGTGAGACTGTCTTTGAAAACCGCTTATTGATCACCTCCGAGCTTCGCAAGATGGGTGCTGATATCCAACTCCATGGAGGAGGTGCTGTCATCCACGGCGTGGAGTCTCTTCACCCGGCTCAGGTTACCGCCCCAAACCTGCGCGGCGGTGCTTCGTTGGTCCTGGCGGCACTGGCTGCCTGTGGTCTGTGCGAAGTAGATGGAGTGGAACATCTCGACCGCGGTTACGAAGATATGGAAGGGAAACTGGCGCGACTTGGCGCTAGAATAAGACGAATCGAGTGAAAGGAGACCAAACGAATGCCGCTGATCGATCCACAAGGCAAGCTCTTCGGTAAAGTCAATGTCTTTGACCTGTTGGTTGTGTTGATCGTCGTCGGGGTCTTGGCATTCCTCGGCCTAAAATACTTCTCGCCCTCGGACAACCAAGCCTACGCGCAGGACTGCCTGGTGACGATGGCTTGGGGTAATGTCGAGCCGGACATCGCCCAATGGGTGAAAGTCGGCGACCAGGCAACCGATGGAGGAGGAAACGTCCTACTGGAGGTGGCCGAGGTTACGGTTCGGCCGGCTCGCGTCCCGGTGACCACAGCCGATGGCCAAATGAAAGTCATCGACCATCCTCACCTCAAGAGCGTCATCATTGTAGCCCACATGCCGCGTGTGGCCCAAAGCGGGAACTTCGAGTTCAAAGGGCAGGAGATGAAAATGGGGATCAATGTCATCGTCTCGATGGATAAGCCGATGCTTGGCTCGGTGTACAAATTCTCCGGATTGATCATGGGTATCGAGTTCGCTCCCCCGAAGGGCGAGTACCCTGCTCCTCTCCTGACCCCCTAGGTGACCGACTCCCGCATCGCCCGTTTCGTCGGCATTCTTATGCTGGCGACGATCCTCAGTCGCTTCCTAGGTTACGTTTGGAAAGCGCTCCTCTCCGCATTGTACTTCGGCAGCGCTTCGGACGCCTTCCTGAGAGCCAACACACTACCCAATATGCTATACAACATCCTCATTGGAGTGTTACTCTCCGCCCTCTTCATCCCCTTCTTCACCCGCTACTTGGTGAAGGGGGAGCGTGACCAACTGTGGCGATTGGCCTCCGCCCTCTTCAATTTGCTGTTTCTGATCTTATTGGTCATTTCTTTTCTGGGAGTCTTTTTCGCCCCCACCCTCACATCTTGGTTGAACCCCAACTCCAGCCCCGAGGACCAGGCTCTCACCACCCAACTCTCTCAGATCATGTTCCCAGCCTTGGTTTTCCTAGGATGGGCCGGTCTTTTGACAGCCCTGCTGAACACCTTCCAGCGTTTCACCATGCCAGCTTTGGCAGTTGTGGCATTCAACAGTGCTCTGATCCTATTCATTTACCTCTTTCGCGACCTCGGCATTCAGGCTGCCGCCGTGGGCTGGTCGATCGCAGCCGGAGCGCAGTTTCTGACTCAGCTGCCGGGGCTTTGGAGAGTCCGCTTCCGCTACGACTGGCGCATCCTCAGTCACCCCGATTTAAAACGGATGGCCTTATTAGCGCTGCCCCTGCTGCTCTCTGCGACCATCGATCAGCTCTCCCCCTTCTTCGAGGCCCGCCTCACCTCTTACCTAGTGGAAGGAGCTTTCACCGCCTTGCGCAACGCCGGGGTGATCGTCCAACTGCCCCTGGGGATCTTTGCCATGAGTGTGACCACGGCCATCTACCCCACTCTCACCGGCCAAATCTCCCAGAGAAGCTTCCCTGAGGCCAAGGAGAGCATCCGCTGGGCCATCACCGCCACCGCCCTTTTCATCATCCCCTCTACCGTAGCCCTGATCGTTCTGGCCACCCCCATCACCCGCGTCCTCTTCCAGTACGGCGAGTTAACCACTTTCGGAACCGGTCTTGCTTCCATCGCTTTGGCCCTCTACGCCCCAGGCCTTTTCGCCAACTCCACTTTGATGATCCTTTTCCGTGCTTTTTATGCAATGCAGGATACCATCACCCCGGTGCTGGTAACGATGGTCGGGCTAGCCCTGCAGATCGGCCTCTACTTTCTCTTGATCGGCCCCTTCGGGCTGGGGGGCTTGGCTTTGGCTTCATCACTGTCAGCTTTTTTCAACCTGATCCTGATGACTTGGTTTCTGCGCCGTAAGCTTGGTCCGATCGGCTTCCATGCCATCGGTCGGTCTTGCGGCAAGATGGTCGCTGCTGCTGCTGTAATGGGTGCTGTCTGTTGGTTGTTGGACGGATTGCTGCTGCGCGTCCTGGACGTGCAGCGGGTCACCGGCCGGCTATTGGAAATGGGCGCTTTGATCTTGACCGGTTCCCTCCTCTACGGCCTCCTCCTTTACCTCTTCAAAGTCAAGGAGATCATTCCTTTCCTGGAGCGAGCCAAGTTACGCATGGCGGCTCTCCGGCGCCACAATTGAAGAGGCTTGGAAAAGCGAATAGAATGGCATTCATGAGTGGAAACCGCATGCACACCTGGCAAAAAGTACTGATCGTCACTCTGGCCGTCCTGGTGCTGCTGGTGGGAGGGACAGCTGGCTGGTTCTATTGGCGCTGGCAACAGATGCAGCGTCCGGTGGTGGTGGGCGGCACCGAGACGCCGATCGAATTGCCGGAGCCCACCCCAGGGGAGAAGATCAACCTCCTCGTGATGGGGGTAGACGCTCGCCCCGGTGAGACGGAGAGCCGTTCCGACACGATCATCTTCGTCAGCGTGGACACTACCCGGCCCGAGCCGGCTGTCCTGGTGTTCTCCATACCCCGCGACTCGCGGGTGTCGATCCCCGGCTACGGCGTAGACAAGGTCAACCACGCTCACTTCTTCGGTGGCATCCCGCTTTTATTGGAGACAGTCTCTCAACTATTGGGGCAGAGCATCCACTACTATGTGGAGATTAACTTCGATGGTTTCTCCCGGGCCATGGACATCCTCGGAGGGGTGGACTTAAACGTAGAGGAGCGCATGTACTACCCGGAGGAAGGGATCGATCTTGAGCCCGGCCTGCAACACCTTAACGGCGAGCAGTGCCTGGCCTTCGTGCGCTACCGCTATTACCCGGAGGGGGACATCGCCCGTGTCAGCAAGCAGCAGCAGTTCCTCTCGGCTTTGATCGACCAACACTTCACCCTGGCGAACGTCTTCAAACTACCGCTCATCTTCAACGAGATCACACCCTATGTCTCCACCAATCTGCCGATCGACAAGGCCCTCTCCCTGGGGAAGGCACTGGCCAATATGAACATGAATCAAGTTCAGATGCAGATGGTCCCGGGGGAAGCGACCTTGCTGGACGGGATCAGCTATTGGATCGTCGACGAGGCGGTACTGGAGGACATTCTCTCGGCATGGGAGCACCCCCAAGAACCCCTCACCACCACTCCCAGCGGGGAAGAAACGACGGCCGGCGACGATGACAGCAGTGCCATAGTACCGGCAGACGAGGTGAACCTCCCGCTGGACGCCGAAAACAACCAACTGCCCGACGGAAGCGACCAACCACCCGCGCCATGAGCCAGCCACATCCCACCTCCAGCAGCCTTGTTCTGCGGCTGGGGCTGGTCTTCGGAGGCACCTGCGCCGCTGCCTTGGCAGCATGGTGGCAAGGCAGCTCTATATCGCGTTTTCTTCATAGTGCCGCTCATTTAACGGCAGTTGTTCTGGAGGGAAGTTTCCTCGGCCGGGTGGTTGTACCGTACCACCTGCCATCTGCCGTAGGGGCGGGTCCCTTCACTTCGCTCGAGGGCAGGTTCAAATCCTCCCCTACTTCTCTTCGTTCCGTTTGGACCCGGTGGGTTCAATCCTTTGTCTCCTTCCTCGCTGAACGATTGCGACCCTCCACCGTAGCTACCATTTGGCGGGCTGCAACCCAAGATGCCGATCAGGCACCTTTGGCCAGCCTTTCCGCAGTCGTCTTTGGCTTCATCACTCTCTTCTTCGCACTGAACTTCTTTAGCGGGGAGCTCCGTGGTCTCTCGATGTCCATTTCCGCCCTCGCCCTCTTCCTCCTCAGCCTCGCCGGAATGTTGTTGCCGGCCAGGGTCTTGCGCGGATCCCTGTGGCAACGGATATTCTCTCGACCCTTTCAAGAGAGCCGTCACTCCTTCCTCTACATCGCGCTTGGAGGTTGGCTTGGCCTCTCCTCCTTCTTCTGGGGCCCGATCCCGGTCCTCGGCCTGACGGCCGTCGTAGCTTTCGCCCTTTGGACTCTTGCCAGACCGGAGGCAGGCCTCTACGCAGTGGCGACCTATGCTCTGCTGGACTACGCCATCCGCGGTTCGCTGCCGCCTCTCTTCGGCAAAATCTGGTCGTTCGCTTTGTTGGGCTTGATTCTTCTGGCCATCCTGCTGCGCCTGGCTCGCGACCCACAACGGCGCTTTTACTTCACTTGGGTCAGCTTGGCACTGCTCCTTCTCTTGCTTTGGACTACCTTCTCCCTTTTGTTCAACCCTGTCTCTTTCTCGGTGGGCTTTGAGGGTCTGCGAGCCATCCTGCAAACGTCCCTCTTCTTCTTGGCTACTCTCAATGCCATTCGCAGTCAGGAAAGCTTGCGCCGCTTGTTGGTGGTGTTGGCTATCGTGTTGATTGCCATCTCTCTCTTTGGCATCTACCAGTATGTCACCCAGGTTCCGGTGAAACCCGGCTGGGTGGACAAGGACTTCGAGCAAGACATCTCCTCCCGCGCCTTCTCCATCTTCTCCAGCCCCAACGCACTTTCCGGCTACCTAGTCCTCTTCATTCCTCTCTTCATGGTTCTGTTTCTAGACGAACGTAAGTGGCCGGCCAAGCTGCTCTTCTTCCTGACCTTTGCCTTAGCCCTACTGGCCATCTTCTTCACTCTGACGCGGGGAGCTTGGCTGGCACTGGGCATCGCCCTGCTCTTCTTGGGTATCTTCCACGACCGGCGGGTATTGGCAGTGCTTTTAATCGCCGCACTTCTCTTGCCACTGGTGCCTCAGTTTGCTACTCGTTTCTCCACTTTGGTCTCCGGAGAATACTGGAGCAAGAGCGCCTCCACCGGACGCCTCTACCGCTGGGACATCGCCTTGGAGATCGCCGCCTCCAACCCCCTGTGGGGCAGCGGGCCGGGTACTTTCGGTGGGGCGGTCGCCTATCGGGCTGGCTACTGGCCGGGAGTATACGCCGACAACTACTATATTAAGACCCTCGCCGAGACGGGGTATGGAGGCCTGGGGCTCTTCCTCTTCGTCTTGCTCAGTATTTTGTGGGAAGGCTTCCGGCGTGCTCGGGTCTTGGTCGAACGCAGCCAGAAAAACCTGGCTTGGGCGATCCAGGCTGGGTTGATTGGCTTCATCGTGCACATGTTCACCGAGAATCTTTGGGAGGAACCTTCACTGGCAGTGTCTTTCTGGTTCTTAGCGGGTTTGATGTTAGCCCTTCCCTTACTGGTGAAAGGCGGACAAGAGAGCTTGCCGCAGCATGTTCTTCCCAATAGAGAAAGCAACCATGCGTAGGGTCCTGCAAGTGATCGGCGGTGGGGAGATCGCAGGTTCCAAGCACCAGTTCTTGGAACTCTGCCGGGAACAACTTCAGCAAAACCATGAGGTGCGTATTGTCTGTTTCTTAGAAGGCGAGCTATCCCAAGAGGCTCGCCAAATGGGTATCCCCCTCTCCGTCTTGCCGATGGCCAATATCTTTGATTTTCGCGTCGTACGGCTCCTGCGCCGATTGATCACTAGTGAGAGTTTCCAGGTCGTGCACACGCATGGGGTACGGGCCAATTTCATCGGCCGCCTAGCTGCCCATGTCACCCCAGCCCGGATCGTCACCACGATCTACTCTTACCCCAAGGAAGATTACAGGAATCCCCTGAAGCGCTGGTTCTACCCTCCCATTGACCGTTGGACCACGGGCTGGGCTCATCGCTTGATCGCTGTCTCAGAAGGCCTTAAGGAACGCCTGGTGGAGTCCGGCGTCGCGCCGGCCGAGCGCTTTCGTGTGGTCCACTGCTCTATCGACATCGCCTCGACCCACCCATCCCGACGCAGCGAGGAGATGCGGCGCGAGCTGGAGATTCCCGCCCACGCTCCGGCCGCCGGGATGCTGGCTCGCCTGGTGCAAGTGAAGAACCCCTTCCTCCTGCTGGATGCGGCCGGGATGGTAGCCCGAGAAATGCCCGAAGCGAAGATCCTCTTCGTTGGAGATGGTCCTTTTCTCGACCCGCTGAAGAGAGCGGTGGAGGAGCGCGGCTTGGAGCGCACAATTCTTTTCCCCGGCTTCCGTAACGATCCTCTGAATGTGGTCGAGGCTCTTGATGTAATCGTTCTCAGCTCGATCTCGGAGGGGTTGCCGGTCACACTGTTGGAAGCTATGTGCCTCCAAAAACCGGTCGTTGCTACCCGCGTCGGTGGGGTGCCAGAAGTGGTCAAGGATGGAGTCACCGGCCTCCTCTCGCCATCCGGTGATGCCAAGGCTTTCGCCGCAAACCTGCTTCGTCTCTTCCGACACCCCGAGGAAGCACAACGCATGGGCCGGCGAGGGCAACAATGGGTGGAGCAGAACTTCTCCCTGCGAATGATGGTGGAGAAAACTAACCAAGTCTACGAGGAGGTACTGGCCGATGGAGGAACGTAGGAAGAACGTGCTCATCGTGGGAGCCGGAGAGGCCGGGGGGATGCTGATGCGGGAGATCATTAAACATCCCGAATTGGGTTACTTTCCGGTCGGCTTCATCGACGACGACCCCATCTTGCAGGGTGCTCGTCCTTGGGGTTTACCGGTATTGGGTGACCGCGGCACCTTGACTGAGGTGGTGCGTTCGCGCGGAGTGGAGCTGGTCTTCATTGCCATTCCTTCCGCCCCGGGAGAGGTTGTCCGGCACTACGTCAAGCTGTCCAAAGAAGTGGGGGTGGCCTTTCGCATCGTTCCTGGGGTTTACGAGTTGCTGGACGGCAACATCAAGGTAGAGATGGTTCGCGAGGTGCGGCTGGAAGATCTTCTGCGCCGCACTCCAGCTAAGATAAATCTGGAGGAGATGGCTGCCGCCATCTACCGTCAGACCGTGCTTGTGACCGGGGCAGGTGGTTCCATCGGAGCTGAGTTGGTGCGCCAAATCTCCCAGTATGGACCGGGCCGGATTCTCCTGCTGGGGCAAGGGGAGAACTCGCTCTACCGCATCCAGCTGGAACTGAAGGAGCTCTTCCCGCGACTTGAGGCCAATCCAGTGATCGTCTCGGTACAAGACCAGGCCAAGATCCTTTACCTCTTCCGCACCGAGCGGCCGGCTCTGGTCTTCCACGCTGCCGCCCACAAACACATCCACTACATGGAGGCATACCCAGAGGAAGCAGTGAAGAATAACGTGGGGGGGACTCTGAACCTCCTTCTCGCCTCCCGGGAAACCGGCGTGCAGCGCTTCATCAATATCTCCACCGATAAGGCGGTGCGACCTTCCTCCTCCTATGGTGCCTCCAAACGAGTGGGCGAGATGCTGACCACCTCCTTGGCCCGATTCTGCGGCCTCTCTTATGCCACCGTGCGTTTCGGCAATGTGCTCGGCTCGACCAATTCAGTCGTGCCACTCTTTCAACGACAGATTCGGCGGGGTGGCCCCATCACCCTAACCGACCCGCGCATGGAACGCTATTTCATGACCATCGGCGAGGCCGTGCAACTGATCATTCAGGCTGCCGTGTTGGGTACTGGGGGGGAGATCTTCATCCTCGACATGGGCCAACCGATCCGCATCGCTGAGTTGGCCGAGGAACTGATCCACCTCTCCGGCCTTTCCCCAGGACGGGACATTAAAATCGAGACTTGTGGCCTGCGTCCGGGAGAAAAGCTGACTGAAGAGCTCTTCGAGGCTGAGGAAGAGTGGGAGGAAACCGGTCGTGAGCGGATCCGTATGATCAAGAAACCTACCGCGATGCCCTGGGAAACGCTGGAAAGACAAGTCCAGGATCTTCTGGAAGCCGCTACCGGGAAAAGGCAACCCGGGGCCCCTGAAGAAGCCTTGGAAAAGAACAGCTC
>JAPLHW010000273.1 GCA_026389425.1 Coprothermobacterota bacterium | reverse complement strand
GGTACCGCTGAATATGGATCCCAAGTGGCCGCATGGTATCTCGTGGTGTTTCGGGAGGCAGGTGCGCAGGAGAAGAACATCCCAGGCGACGAGACCTGGGCTGCAGGGAAATCGAGGCGATTCTGTCGGAGCCGTCCGCTTCAAGCGGTGGTTCGGCGATCCTTTCAGCCTATTGGAATGATGTCAGCGTAAGCAAACCCATTCCGATTCACAATATCGCCTACTCTGACCAGGACGGTCTTCCGAAACATCGGTCCCCCCACGACGACCGTGTGGATTTCCCCGTTCTCTCCGCACGGATCGCAATCCTTGGGGAACTCCGCGATCAAGGCCCTTGACCATTTCCGTCCTGCGAAGCGCGAAGGCAGTTTCTTGAGATCAACACTGCTGACATAGGCTTCCAGTCCTGCTGATTGCATTTGCTCTGCCAGTTCGGTCGTGGGGATGCCCCACAACGGGAAAAGAGGATCAATTCCGGTTCCTTTCAACTGATTCTCCCGATACTTGCGGACATCCTCAAGGAACAGGTCTCCAAAGGCCATGCACTCAATCTTCTTCTTGGTGGCCTCGGTGACGAAGCGTCGCATGATGGCCTCGTATTCCGCGTTTGTACATGGGTCAGGTAAACTGATCGTTTCGACCGGCAGGCCTACTGCCTCGGCTTGACGTTGAAGCATCTCCAACCGGGTGGCGTGCATGGAGACACGATTGTATTTCTGATTCATGACGGTAAACAGGCCGAGAAGCTCAATCCCTGGGTCTTGTTGGAGCAAGTGGAGCGCCCATGCGCTGTCCTTGCCACTGCTCCAGCTCAATAGGGTCTTTTTCTTCGTCATGCCTTCTGTCGAAGATATCGTTTTACGTCCCAGCCATCCGTTGTGGCCCGTCTTGGATCAGATTCACGACCACCTTGGTCAGAATGTCCTTTTGGTTTGGATTGCTTTCCGCAATCATCAGGGTGATAGCGACCAGCGCGTTGTCGGCGATGTGCCTGAAACCGTCGGCACGATAGAGGATGCCGTTCTTCTCCATGAACCAAAGAAACAAGGCGGCGGCAATGCGTTTGTTGCCGTCCACGAAGCTATGATCCTTCACGAGAAAATAGAGGAGGTGGGCGGCCTTTTCCTCCAAGCTCGGGTACAGATCTTTGCCGTCGAAGGATTGCATCACCGCCCCCAGCGATCCGCGCAAGCTCTGATCTTTCTCTCTTCCGAACAGATCTGATCCGCCGAACTTGCGGCGAAGCTCCCCGATGACGGTCATCGCCTCATCATAGTCAATGCCTCTGGCTTCCTTTGCTTCCAGGTGGGCAACGGAAACCCGCTGGTGATCGTAATCGTCCAGTAAATCGAGGGCGGAGGCATAGTCCGTCACGACGCGAAGGATCGCCCGGGCTTGGTCCGATGTCACGTCGTACCGCTCCAGGACTTTCCCGACCAGCTTCAGGGACTGCTGGAGCTCTTCTAAGCGCTTTGAATTGGCTGAGTACCCCTTGATCAGGTGATCCCGCAGCACCTGGGTTGCCCAGATGCGAAACTGCGTGCCGCGTATGGAATTGACGCGATAGCCGACAGAAAGGATGGCATCGAGGTTGAAATACTCGACTTTGTATGTCTTGCCGTCCGCAGCAGTTGTTGCAAAAAATGCAACAACTGCCTCCCGGTCGAGTTCGCCTTCGCGGAAGACATTGCTCAGATGCCTGGAAATAACGGATTTGTCTCGCTCAAACACAGCAGCGATCTGGTTGAGGCTAAGCCAAAGGGACTCTTGTTCCAGACGCACCTCAAGGTGGCCCCCACTCTCCCCATGTTTGTAGATGACAATCTCGCCTCTGTCGTTGTTTTTCATTCACTGTTCTCCATTGAATACCCCGGTTCAATTGCCACAGTACATGATGGCACCGATGCTCTTGACCGCCTGATCCACCGATTGCTGGGTGGCCAGCCGCCGGCTGTTTCCTTTATTATTCCTTTTTGCCATTCGGATTTTCTCTATCCTCTGCCCAGCGGGCTGGATTGCTTTCGATATATTGCCGGATGAGGTCCAATTCAGCCTCATTACGGATAACGTGTTCGTAATAATTGCGTTGCCAGACCGTTTTACCCAGTGTGGCGCAGGTTCCATTGATCCGTTTGGAAACCCCGGATTTGTATGAACCGATGATAGCTCCGATAGATCGCGGTTTTGGACCGTTCGGGATCGTGGGCATTGGTGAGTGTAGGGGCGACGCATGCGTCGCCCCTACGTCCGTAATCATGATAATTCCATGAACATGGTTCGGCATGACCACGACCGCATCCAATTCCACATTTCCAAAATGGATCGGGATTGCCTGCCAACATTCATCCGCGATTTCACCCCAACGGTTCATCTGCATCTCGATGCCAACGATATCACCAAACAGACATCCTCGATCGTAGGTGCAAACGGTAATGAAATACGACCCCTTTTCGGCGTAATCGTAATGCACCAGGCGCATGGAACGCCGGTGGTGTTTTTTCGGAACGAGCATTGTCATAATTCACCCGCAAAAGTCCAAAGCAACGGGAATACTTTCGACAACTCAGCTACAAGCTTTTGAGCAAAGGTCCGTGTCACACGGTTGGGCTTCGTAACTCTCATTGGTTTTGTGTTCTTTTGATGGTGGCTAACATGGAGCTGAGTTGCCCCGCCGCATCAGCACGCCGCCGCATGGAACTCGGAACTGCATGCACCGCCGAGACAGAATTACAACGAAACATTGATGTCTGTTGCGTATTGGATCATTGCCAGTTTCCGTGCCAACGCCAAAGAAGCGTTGTTTTCCCACTGCGTGCTGTAGCATGGGATCAATCCTAGTGCCCAGACCTTTGCTGCCCAGAAGGCTACTGTCTCGGCCCCGAAGCCTCTCTTGCGAAACTCCAGAATGGTGTCCACTCCGCCCTCTAGCCCAAGCGACGATCTCCTGACAGTTCTACAGATGGCTACAGCCTTATCATCAATGACTTTCGCGATGCATGGCTGAAGTTGATCCAAATGCCCATGGGTGTATCCAAAATGGGGTTCCAATACCTCCCTATTCCATTGAGTTATCTCAAATACATCCGAGGTCGTAGCGGGCATCTGAGATATGTAGAAGGCTGGGCCACTCTCAATCTCCGCTATCTCTACATGACCAAGAGCCGATTTGCGAATGAGCGCTTCTACCTCTGTGTGAGGGACATTAGCAGTCCCATTCACACGGCTAAGGATGTCCTTGAGGTTTTTGATCCAACTCTCAGGTACCCCAGTCCCATGTTTGAGAAGGAAGCGCCCTTTCGCGTAGCAGACGTAGATTGCTGGCGCAGGTTCAGTGTCCGCTTCTACCGGCTCATTGGTGCCAATCAACTCGCTGGCTGCGTTGGTCTTGAACAACAAATTATGACGTTTGGAGATGAGCTTTTCTTCGATGTCGCGAGGATTGAGCACCAAGTCTAGCTTCTTCGCCTTCCTGGCTCAGGCGTTTTCAAATCAACTATTCCTGGCATGACCGCAGAACATGCAGTCCTTTCGATGGACACAGAGAACTCCACCGCATTGCGGACACTTCCATCGATCCTTCTCCCGTTTGACAAATTCCTCCAATCCAAGCTCTTGTATGCACTTTTGATTCTCAATCATGCTCACGCCGTATTTCGTTCGATAGCGTTTGTCCAGTTGCCGTAGTCGAGTACAGGGTAATTTAGCGCACTGGAAACAAAACTTCTGCTCGCGAGCATCTGTCTCGCTGCAATGCTTGATCCGGCACACGACACAATGCTTTGGTTCATTGGCGTCATCGCCGTGGCAGCCCGGGCAGCAGTTCCTTGTTCTCTGGTAACCAATACAAAGCCCGCAGTTCATTCCGCAAGGCGCGATCATTGTCGAGTTGAGCGATTCGGGGTCCTTCGCCTCTCTGCTATTCATGATCGCTCTCTGCTCTTGGTTACCCATCTTGTGCTGTCTCGCTCACAAGAGACTCCATCCCGTTTTGCACTATTTCGATATCCTTCGAATCCCTGGGCAGTGTTCTCACACGTTGCAGGTGAGCACGAACCCTCTCGTCATTGCCGTGGGGATAGTCAAGACCAAAGTGTTCGGCCACATGAAGCGCTGAGATCCTGAAGAGATCGCACATCGTGTACAGTGCTTCACAGGTTTTCTCATAACTAGCATCAGCGTATGTTTTCAGAAGCATATTCCACAGTTCTGGCTCCAAGAACCTCTTGAAGTATTTTCCATGTTTCCCGGGATTTCGTAAGAACTGGGTCTTCACGCCGATATGCCATGTCAGCATTTTCATCAGTTGCTCCCGCACCACCTGGTCGAGCATGTACTTGGCGTAAGTGATTTCTTCCCTCCACAGCCCCTTCGCAACGTAGGGACAGACCCACCAAAACTCGTTGCAGCAATCAGAGAACGCTTTGGCAGTTGGCGGTCGTGGAAGATAGTCGCTTTCATTGGCAGGCGCAAATGGTTCAATGATCCCATCCTTATCCAGGAGCAGCAGGCTCAGACTGTCTTTTTCACGTTCGTTGAGTTTGGCAAGCGAGTAAATCCAAAGATCGATTCGGTTGCCATCCACGAACTGCATGAGATAGGAAAAAGCGCAATCATGTCTCGGAGGTGGATCTTGCATGTCCTCGGGCATCTGCAAAATCATGATCTCTCCGAAGCGTTTGATCCAATCGGGGTTGTCTTTGAAGGAAGCGGCATCGGTCACAATGTAGACAATGTCAAAATCCTGGAACAGGTCTCGCGGAGCGTTTGGATTTGCGCGTGAACCATTCATGATCACGGCCCGGATCCGCTCATCATTCCTGGCGGTGTCAACGACGAGCTCCATCATTTCTCGTTCGCTACGCATGATCCTCCTCGATAGAACAGCTAACGACCAAAATCAGGTGCTGCGCGAATGCGAAGCCGCCTGTCTACTTGCCTGTCCATGGTCTTATCCGAGGAAGCCATCGTGGGACGTTTGCTTTGTAAAGACGATAAGGCTCGCCAAACCTTCTCTGTAAACCTGGCTCTTCGGATAGCACAAAATATACGTGGTTGATCAAGACAAATATGCCAGCCCAGATCGCCATCACCCAAGAGCCCCAGAATAAGGCTTGGCCCATCAGCATCAGCGCTACACCACTTATCATCGGATTGCGGACAAAACGATAAGGACCCACAAGCACCATATTTCGAGTTGGATCCCACGGCGCCAGCGTTCCTTGACCGACCCGCGCAAATAAAGTGACACACCAACTAAACAACGCGAGTCCAACAATGAAAAACACCCCTCCGACAAACCGGGACAACCAGGCGATCGTCAAACTATCAACCCAACGACTGTCGCTTGCAGTAAAAGCGGTGAGAAGCCAATATGGCACTACGACTACAACTAGGAATGGCAGGAGCAGGATAGATATCGAATGACGCAGTATGGTCAGCATGGTTCACTCAAGTACATCCCTATCGGGAGTCATTGATTATCCTAAATCATTTCCCCGAAAAGCACGAAGCCGCCCAACGGTGTATATCAGCCGCGGCTATTTGCCGTCGCCTGCATCCGGCTTGTTGGGCAGTCCCTTTCGTTTGCCAATGTACAAACCTCGCCCTGTGAGACCATCGGGGTCATATTTGACTGCCAAGCCTGCTTCCTCCATGACCGATATTGTCTCCTCGACTGCAAATAAGCCCAGCTCATGGTGCTCCACAAAGTGCTCTGTTCCCTCGGGAGTCCCGACAAGGTGATGCAGATCAAATACGGACACCCTGTCTTTCACAAAACTTGTGTTGATTCTGGCGATCTTCAATTCGGGCTCATCGATATACAATGCATGAACGGTGTTAGGGTGCCAGTTCTCCGAAGTGAACCAGGGCTCGATAACCAGCATTCCCCCCTGCTTTAGGTGGGCGGCCATGCTGCGCACGGCGGAACGCAGCTTGTCGAGAGTCTTGACGTAGCCGATGGAGCTGAAGAGGCAAGTAATCACGTCGAACTGCTTACCCAAATTGAACTCTATCATGTCACCAAGATGAAAGAGGGTATCGGGATTCCGTTCTCGAGCTACCTCCAGTAGTTCGGGGCAGATATCCAAGCCTTCAACATGGAAATGCCTGCGCAGGTGCTCAATGTGAAGACCGGTTCCACAGGCCACGTCCAGTAGGGTCAACTGCTTCTGATCGGATTCCACGCCCAGCAGGGAGATCAAGCGTTGAACCTCGCCCACGTAGTCCTTGCTGGCATACAACTTATCGTAGTATCGCGCTGTCTTTGAATACATGTTCTCCATTCTTGTCCTCCTTGCCCAACGTCTGAATTGACCGGCTTACGCGGCTCTTCGCGCAGGTCCGGTGGAGGTTTCAATACCCCGCTGCCTCGCTCCTAACCGCGAGAATAACTGATGATCCCATCTTCCCCAGCAACCTTACCAGCCCTTCTTTCACGTCTTCTGGCAAGGTGGCCTACCTGATGCTGTTCGGCTCGCTAGGCGCGACGATAACCTTGAATCTGACGCCGGAATGAGAAGTGCCAATGGGGACAGATTTGCACACTGATGGGGGCAGATTGACTGGAATTAATGGGGACAGATTAAAATCTGTCCCCAGCGTACTCATAGCGCGCTTCCTTGACAAAGGGTAATAGTTGGCTAAAATACCAAGCATTATGATTGAACCAGATCCGCTCATCGTAAGCAAGGCTCGCGTGCTGAAAGCCATGGCCCATCCAAGCCGTCTCCTCATTATAGAAGCCTTGGCCGAGGGAGAAAAGTGCGTCTGCGAATTGCAGGTGTTGGTTGGCTCTGACCTCTCCACCGTATCCAAGCACCTCTCCTTGATGGAGGCGGCAGGATTGCTCGCCAACCGCAAAGAGGGGCTCTACGTCTATTACCGCTTGCGTGTGCCCTGCATCTTGCGCTTCTTCGATTGCGTCGACGCCGTTCTCGCCGATCAAGCAAAGTATTCTACCGTTCAGCCAAACGATTCTCTCCATTGCGCCACATCCACCACACCGCCTCCATCGTCTACTCGCCGGGTAGGAGTTCGCAAAAACCATGGAAAGTAAGAGTTGCTGTTCGGAAGCAGTCGATGAGAACAGCGGTCATGACAGAACAGAGCAGACTGCGGCAGCATGTCTGTGTACCGTTGCACCTCCAAAAGTGGCAAAACGAAAAGATTGGTCGGTCCTTCAAGCGATTGTGGTGGGAGTCCTCTCGCTGGCCAGTTGGGGCGTCCTTTACACTTTTCTGGAGCCCTTTGCCCAGTGGTTCACCTATCGCCTCCTCGGCCTGGTCCCGGGGACGCCGTTGGCTTCAGCCACTGAATTCTTTCTCTATGACACGCCCAAGGTGCTGATGCTTCTGGCCCTCATCGTCTTTGCCGTGGGAGTGGTCCGCACCTTTTTCACCCCAGAGCGGACAAGGACTTTCCTGGCCGGCAAGCGAGAGTTCGTCGGGAATATCCTCGCTTCCGCACTGGGGATCGTCACGCCTTTTTGCTCCTGCTCAGCAGTGCCTCTCTTCATCGGCTTCGTCACCGCTGGGGTTCCCTTGGGCGTCACCTTCTCATTTCTGGTCGCCGCCCCAATGATCAATGAAGTGGCGGTGATCCTCCTCTTTGGCCTCTTCGGCTGGCAAGTAGCCGTGCTCTATGTCGTGACCGGCCTGATCATCGCCATTGCTGCCGGCTGGGTGATCGGAAGGCTGAAGATGGAACGGTATGTCGAGGATTGGGTATACAAAGCTCATCTCGGCATTCAAGCGGAGGAAAGGCCCACTTGGCAAGAACGAGTCCGCTTTGGCTTGAACTCAGTTCGGGAGATCGTCGGTAAAGTCTGGCCCTATGTGCTGCTGGGAATCGCCGTGGGAGCAGCCATCCATGGGTGGGTTCCGGAGTCCTTCATGGCCTCGATCATGGGCAAGGGCGCCTGGTGGTCGGTTCCATTGGCCGTCTTGGTCGGTGTCCCCCTCTACTCCAATGCCGCCGGGTTTATCCCGGTGATGCAGGCGCTGCTGGAAAAAGGGGCTGCCCTGGGGACCACTTTGGCCTTCATGATGGCTACCATCGGCCTCTCCCTGCCGGAGACGATCATCCTGCGCAAAGTGTTGAAGCCCCGTCTGATCGGTGTCTTCCTGGGCGTCGTCGCCCTGGGGATCATAATGGTCGGGTATCTCTTTAATTTGGTGATGTGAAAGGAGCATTAAATGAAAACAGTGAAGGTGTACGGGCCGGGCTGCGCCCGCTGCAAGCAGACCGAACAGATCGTGCGAATCGCCATGGAGCAGGCCGGAGTCGAAGCCACCCTGCTGAACGTGCACGACTATCAGCAGATGGCGGCGGATGGGATCATGAGCACCCCGGCGGTGGCCGTGGACGACGTGGTGAAGGTCGCCGGCCGGATCCCCACCCTCGAAGAGGTGAAAAGCTGGTTGAGGTAGGTAATAGGCGGTAGAGCATGGGGAACAGGGGTTATGATAAGATAAAGGGGCAAAGTAATCGATAGAAAGGATAAGCTCCCCTTGGCAGAACAAGCTCCCCTCTACACCCGCCTTTTCGACCAACAAATCGTGACGCTCTTTCGGGATGCCTGGCGGATCACCCTCCAGGATCCATCCCTGGCGCCCTTTTTCCTCCGCACCGTGCGCGCCCAGCAGAAAGCGGCAAAGAAGCGGCAAGCGTGGGAGAAGGATGGTTTGCATGTCCCGCCCCTCCTGATCGCCTCGGTGACCAACCAATGCAACCTGAACTGCAAGGGCTGCTACGCTCATGCCTTGGCTCGCGCCTTCCACCGCGAGAAAGAGCAGGAGATGAGCAGCGAACGACTGAGCTCGATCCTCGAGGAAGCGCATCAACTGGGTATCTCCATCATCATGCTGGCCGGGGGGGAGCCCCTCGTCCGGCGGGACCTGATGGAGATCACCGCCAGCTACCCGGAAATCATCTTCCCGCTTTTCACCAACGGCCTGCTGATCGACGATGCCTTGGTGCAGCGTTTCGCCGCGCAGAAGAATGTAGTTCCGGTGATCAGCCTGGAAGGCTACGCCGATGACACCGATGAACGCCGGGGCAAGGGCGTCTACGCCCACCTGCGCAAAATCATCGGGCGGATGGAGGGAAGGGGCATCTTCCTCGGCGTCTCCCTCACCGTCACCCGGGAAAACTTCGACATAGTCACCGAGGAAGGCTTCCTGAAGGATCTGATCTCCTCCGGGGCGCGCGTCTTCTTCTTCGTGGAATATGTGCCGGTGCAGGAGGGTAGCGAAGAGCTGATCCCCACCGAGGGACAACGCCTGGCCTTGCGCCAGTTGATGGCTGATCTGCGTAAGAAGCTGCCCGGCCTTTTCATCGCCTTCCCGGGCGACGAGGCGGAGTTCGGCGGCTGTCTCTCGGCAGGCCGGGGGTTCGTCCACCTCAGCCCATCCGGCGCCCTGGAGCCGTGCCCCTTTGCTCCCTACTCCGATTCCTCCCTCCTACAACTATCGTTGAAGGAGGCGCTGCGTTCGGACTTCCTTCGCCAGATCCGGGAGAATCATGACAAACTGTCGGAGATGGCTGGCGGATGCGCCCTGTGGGCCAACCGGGAGTGGGTGGCCTCCCTCTTGGCGAAGCCTTCCTGATCCCGTCGCCGATCGCACCGCCCTTCCCTCTTTCTTGCCACCTGCCACTTGGGGAAAACGGCTGACGTAGAACGGACCGAATTCCTGCGCACCGTTGACGTTTCATCAAACCTAGCAACGCAAGTGGGGTGAAACTGGAAGAAAGATACGCGCAATCATTGGCTGTGGTGCCTATCACAATTGACCTAGAAACAGTTTTGTCTATGTCCCCGTTTTTTATTGGAATGGCATGGAAAATCTGATATTATCGTTTCATCTGATTGATTTCAAAATGGAGGTGTTTGAATGAAAACGAAACTGAACGAGGAGATCGGCCGCCGGCTGAAATGGCTGGCTTTCTTCGAGGGGATTACGACACGTAAGCTGGCCACAGTACTCAATGTCACCCCCAGCACACTCTACTACATCATGAATGGGCGGGTGCCCCTCTCGTTGGACAAAGCAGCCAAGCTCGCTACCTACTTCAAAGTCAGCCTGGATGACCTACTGGGCGACGGGACCCTGATCCCCATCTACTTCCGTCACAAGTCGGGGATGTCCAAAGAAGCGGCTTGCGCCGAGTTTTTGGAGAAAGTGGATATCTATCTGCATGCGCAAGAGAGTGCCGCCGCCTCCAAGGAGGCTAACGCATAACCTATCGGGTACAGGTCCCAAACTAGCTCCGTTTTCTTATCTGAAATCGTAAAGAAGGTCAGGCAAAGCGATCCCTTTTCATGGCATCGAAGCCAGGCCTTCTTCGCGTTTCCCCCCGCGGTCATTCGACCGTAAGGGTTTCCGATCCTACGGCTGTGCCTTTCGCGCGGCTTCCAGGTTCTCGTAGATGGGAATGATGGTATGAATGGCGGAGATCTTGATCGCTTCCTGGACCACACCTTTCAAGCCGCAGAGGGCTAAGGCGCCGCCCGACTTCTTCAGCTTCTTGGCCAAAGAGAGGACAGCCCGTATTCCCGCGCTGGCGACGAACTCCAGCGCACTGAAATCGAGCAGCAATTTCTCGTAACCCTCCGCAACCCACGCAGCGCAACGGTCCTCGAATTCGGTCGCCGTGGTCAAGTCCAGCCGACCCTCCGGCAGTACAACCAGCCAACCGCTCTCCTGATCTTTTTGAAACTGTATCTCCATGGCTTTTTTCCTTTCTCGAATTTCCCTGATCATAGCAGGTACTCGTTCCTGACCGCGCACCCTGGACATCTCGAAGACTCGATTTCTGAAAACTATTCCCGCTCTGTAGCAAGCTTTGCGCGATCCTCGAAGCGGAACTGAAACGCAATGGCCTACTCCGGGTAAAATGAGGAGGATGGTGTGAATACTCCTTCTTCTCAGTCTGCTGAAGACGAAATGGCACTTGACAGGAAGGGGGGAATGTACAATGATAAACCGTCCTCTGCGAAGGGGACGATTATATG
>JAPLHW010000173.1 GCA_026389425.1 Coprothermobacterota bacterium | reverse complement strand
ACCTTCGACATCTCGGAGGACCTCACCGAACTAGCCAAAACTCCGATCTTGGTCGTCTCCGCGGGCGCCAAGGCGATCCTCGACCTGCCGCGAACGGTCGAACGGCTGGAGACTTTGGGCATCCTTACCCTGGGCTTCCGCACCGACGAGTTCCCGGCCTTCTACACGCGCCACTCCGGCCTGCGAATCCCCTCGGTCGATGTGGTCGAGGAGATCGTGCCGGTGATGCATGCCACCTGGGACGAGCTGAAGCTGGAGACGGCCATCCTCATCGCCAACCCTCCGCCGCGGGCTAAAGAGCTACCAGTCTCCATGGTGGAGGAACTGATCGCCAACGCGCTGGCCGCAGCCGAGGAAGCGCGGGTACGCGGTAAGGACCTCACCCCCTTCCTCCTCAGTTACTTGGAGAAAGCCTCCAATGGCAAGACGGCTATCACCAACATCGCCTTGGCCGAGTCCAACGCGCGTTTGGCCGGGAAAATCGCCCGCGCCTACGCCGCCTCCTTGGGAAAAGCCTAAAGTAGGCCCTAATTCATTGGGGACATAATACCTATTAGTGGAGGGGCCTCCTCATATCATCCTGAGGCAGCCCCTCTCGTCATCCTGAGCACCCTTCTCCTGTCATCCTGAACACTCCTTTTCCGTCGCTCTGAGGCGACCCTCCCTCGTCATCATGATGCTATATTTGTCATGCTGATCGCCATATTTGTCATCCTTAATCCCTTTTTGTCATCCTCCTAAATTAAACCCGACTCTCCCCATCCTTCCTTGAGGACAAAGAGAGATAATCAAGATGGCTAAAAGAAGAGCTGGGAGAAGAGAAAGGTTGGGCAGGTCGAGCTCATCCAAAATCAGCCCAAAAGGGCTAGATTGGCGCTCAGATGGACCGCCCTTCCCGAGAGCCTGGACAGCATCAGGGGCGGAGAGAAGATACTTTCCAGCCCGCATTTCACGAGAACAGGCGGGAAGAATTGGGGTCACATCTTCAGATTTTGACGCGGCACCCCCTGCGGGGTAAGCTAAGGGGTCAAAAAAGCGATGTTCCTCCAGGACCTGATCTTAACTTTAGAACAGTATTGGGCGAGGCGGGGGTGCGTGATCGAGCAACCGTACGATATGGAAGTCGGGGCCGGCACCATGCACCCGGCCACCTTTTTTCGCGTGCTCGGCCTTCGCCCCTGGCGAACCGTCTATGTGCAGCCCTCCCGCCGGCCGGCCGATGGCCGTTTCGCCGAGAACCCCTACCGCCTCTTCCGCCACACCCAGCTACAGGTGATCCTGAAACCGTCTCCGCCGGATGTGCAGGAGATCTACCTGGAATCCCTGCGGGCCATCGGCTTGGACTTACGCCAGCACGACGTCCATTTCGAGGAGGACAACTGGGAGTCACCTACCCTGGGCGCTTGGGGGACCGGCTGGCAGGTCACCCTGGACGGCCTGGAGATCACCCAGTTCACCTATTTCCAGCAGGCCGGCGGCTTCGACCTGAAGCCGATCGCCGCTGAGTTGACCTACGGCCTGGAACGGCTGGCTATGTATCTGCAGGGGGTAAGCAACGTCTTTGACTTGGCCTGGAACGAGGGGATCCGATACGGCGAGATCAGCCGCGACGCCGAGGTGGAATCCTGCCAGTACGCCTTCCGAGTAGCCGAGACCTCCCGCCTCTGGCAGCTCTTCAGCCTCTACGAGGAGGAAGCCGGCCATTGCCTGAAGGAGAAACTGGTGCTGCCCTCCTACGAATACGGTCTGAAGATGTCCCACACCTTCAACCTGCTCGATGCACGGGGGGCGACCTCGGTCGCCCAGCGAACCGAGCTGATTGCCCGTATGCGCGAGGTGGTGCGACAAAGCGCCCGCCTCTATCTGGAGAGAGAGAATGCCGGACCTGCTCTTTGAGCTAGGGGTCGAGGAGATTCCAGCCCGCTTCCTGTCCACTGCTACGGTGGAACTGGCCGAGCGCGGAGGAAAAGCGCTAGAGGATGCCGGCTTCCACTTCAGCGACCTCACTGCCTGGTCCACCCCGCGCCGTCTAACCCTCTTCGCCAAGGAACTGTGCTTCGACGAGTCCCGTGCCTACACCCGTAAGAAGGGACCTTCCGAGAAAGTCGCCTTCACCGCCGATGATCAGCCTACCCCAGCTCTGCTCGGCTTCCTGCGCAAGGAGGGGGCCACCCTCCAGCAAGTGCAGCGCGAGGACGGCTACATTTATATTAATAAAAAGAGCGAGAAAACACCGGCCCAGCTTTTGGCTGAGCTGCTGCCTCCGGTAGCGGCCAACCTCCCCTTTCCCAAGCTGATGCGCTGGGGGGAAGGCGACTTCCTCTACGTCCGGCCGGCTCGCTGGGCCCTCTGCCTGTATGGCGATGAGCATATCCCCTTCAGCTTACTGGGGGTCGAGACTGGTGTCATCAGCCAGGGTCATCGCTTCTTCGGCGGCCCGGTGACGATCGGGCATCCCGCGGAATACGCCGGGAAACTGGAGGAGGCCTTCGTCCTGGTTGACCCGGCTGCACGCCGCGCGCGCCTGGAGGCAGAGAGCGCTCGTTTGGCAGCCGAAGTGGGAGGCTCCCCGTACTGGGCGCCTCTGGGGCAAGGACCTACGGGGCGACCGAAGGTCCCGACCCCGGAAGGATTGGTAGAGGAGCTGGTCCACCTGCTGGAATACCCCACCGCCTTCCGTGGCAGCTTCGACTCCGCTTACCTGGACTTGCCCCCCGAGGTGTTGACCACCGTCATGCGCCACCACCAAAAGCAGGTGCCGATCAGCGACGGCGAAGGGCGTTTGTTGCCGTATTTCCTCTGTTTCCGTGACGGCCCCCCAGTCGGTGAGGGAATCGTCGTGCGGGGCAACGAGCAGGCGCTGCGGGGCCGCCTGGAGGACGCTCGTCTCTTCTTCCGCCTGGACCAGGCCAAGCCTTTAGCGGATCGAGTGGCTGATCTTAGTGGGATCAAGTTCCACGAGAAGCTGGGCTCGATGGCTCAGAAGGCGAAACGCCTGGAGTCCCTGGCCGGCCGATTGGCGACACAACTGCAGCTCCCCCCCGAGGAGCAGCGGCGGGCCAAACGGGCGGCTCTCCTGGCAAAAGCTGACCTAACCACGGCCATGGTCAGCGAGTTACCCGAGCTGCAGGGGATCATGGGGCGGGAATACGCACGACTTGCTGGTGAGGAGCCGGACATCGTCCAGGGGATCGCCGAGCACTATCAGCCCCGCTCCTTGGGGGAGGAGTTACCCGCCACCTGGGCCGGTACCCTGGCCGGACTGGCAGACCGCCTGGACACCCTGGCTGCTTTCTTCGCCAAGAACATGGAGCCAAGCGGTTCTGCCGACCCCTTTGCCTTGCGCCGTGCCGCCCAGGGGCTATTGGCTATCCTGGTGGAGAAAGAGCTGCCTCTCTCCTTGGAAGAGCTGGTAACGATGGGCGCCGAGACCGTCTCCAAGCTGGCTCCTCTCTCCGCAGAGGGCAAGTCGCGGTTGCTGAGCTTCCTCACCGGCCGCCTGCGTTTCCTCCTGGAGGAGCGCGGTGCCAGTTTCGAGGTAATCAGTTGCGCCATCGGCGCCAGCCCGCTCCTCCCGGCACAAGCCGCCCTGAAGGCTGAGCTGGTCAGCGCCCAGTTGGGCATGACGGAGCTGATCGCTCTGGCTCTTTCCGCTAAAAGGATCAAGAATATCGGGAAGAGTGCCGGACCGTTCCGCCGGCACATCGTCGAACTGGGGATGGAGGAAGCGGAGGCTGCTCTATACAGTGCGCTGCGTTGGGCTCAACGCGAGGACCGCGACACCCCCCAAGCTTCTCTCGCCGTGCTGCTGGCGCTTACCCCACAGGTCAGCCAGTTCTTCGACCGGGTGCTGGTCATGGCCGAGGAGAAAGTGCGCCGGGAGAGCCGTCTCAGCCTGCTGGCCGAGCTAGGTGAGCTCTATGGCGCATTCGGCGACTTCTCAGCCTTGCCCTATTGAGGGTGGCATGAAAGAAACCTCTCCCTGGGACCGCCGCACCCCAGTGCGGCATCAGAAGACCAATTAATAGTATGGAGGATCATTGATGGAAAAGTACGTGTACGCGTTTTCCGAAGGGAACGGCACGATGCGGGAATTGCTGGGCGGCAAAGGCGCTGGCCTGGCGGAGATGACCAATCTGGGCATCTCGGTTCCCCCTGGCTTCACCCTCACCACCGAGGTATGTACCTATTATTATGACCACGGACAGAGCTACCCCGCGGAGCTGGACGCGCAGGTGCACACAGACTTGGCGAAAGTCGAGACGATGATGGGCCGCAAGTTCGGCGACCCGGCCAATCCCCTGCTCTTCTCCGTCCGTTCCGGGGCTCGCGCCTCGATGCCCGGCATGATGGACACCATCCTGAACCTGGGTCTTAACGATCAGACCGTGGTCGGCCTGGCCCAGATCACCGGCAACCCCCGCTTCGCCTGGGACAGCTACCGCCGCTTCGTGGCCATGTACGGCGACGTCGTTCTGGGGCTGAAACCGGTCGACAAGAAGGAGGAGGACCCCTTCGAGCGGATCCTGGAGGAAGTGAAGGAAGAGGCCCATGCCACTTTCGACACTGACTTGAGCGCCGAAGACCTGCAGAAACTGGTCAAGTTGTTCAAAGCGGAGATCAAGAGCAAGCTGGGCGTCGACTTCCCCGAAGACCCCTGGGAACAGCTATGGGGCGCTATCGGCGCCGTCTTCGGTTCCTGGATGAACGATCGGGCCATCGCCTATCGCAAGCTCTACGACATTCCCTCCAGTTGGGGCACCGCTGTCAGTGTCCAAACCATGGTCTTCGGAAACCGCGGGGACACCTCCGGCACCGGCGTCGGCTTCACCCGCGACCCGGCCTTGGGTGAAAACCGCATGTACGGGGAATTCCTGATGAACGCCCAGGGTGAAGATGTCGTCGCCGGTACCCGCACCCCCCGCCCGATCAGTGAGCTGGAGACGGTGATGCCCGACTCCTACCGCCAGTTGGTGGAGATCCGAAACAAGCTGGAGTCTCACTTCCGCGACATGCAGGACTTCGAGTTCACCATCGAGGAAGGGAAGCTGTGGATGCTGCAGACCCGCACCGGCAAGCGTCACCCCTTCGCCGCCGCCCGCATGGCGGTGGACATGGAGGCCGAGGGACTGATCAGCGAGAAGGAAGCCGTGCTTCGCCCGGAAGCCGACGGCGTGGCTGCCTTCCTGACCCCCATCTTCGACGGCAAAGCCAAGGCGCAAGCCGTCAAAGACGGCCAGGTATTGGCGAAAGGGTTGCCGGCCGGTCCGGGTGGCGCCTCCGGTCGGGTGGTCTTCAACGCCTCTGACGCCGAGGCCTGGAAAGCCAGGGGGGAGAAGGTCCTGCTGGTCCGCAAGTTCACCTCTCCCGAGGACATTCGCGGCATGGACGCCGCCCAGGGGATCCTCACCGCCCAGGGTGGGATGACCTCTCACGCCGCGCTGGTAGCCCGCCAGATGGGAAAAGTCTGCATCGTCGGCTGCGGCGATCTGAATATCAACTACCAGAAGAACGAGATGGAAGTAGCCGGCAAAGTGATCAAAGAGGGGGATTGGCTCTCTATCGACGGCTTCACCGCTGAAGTGATCGCGGGCATCCTGCCGACCACCCCCAGTGAAGTACAGCAGGTCTTATCCGGCCAATTGAAGGCGGAAGACTCCAAGATCTACCAGCAATTCGCCACCCTGATGAGCTGGGCCGACAAGTACCGCCGTTTGGAAGTCTGGGCCAACGCCGACACCCCCAAGCAGGCCGAGACAGCCATCCAGCTGGGGGCTCAGGGCATCGGCCTCTGCCGTACCGAGCATATGTTCTTTGAGGGCGACCGTATCCACTACGTGCGCCGCATGATCCTCTCCGAGGATGAGGAGGAGCGCGCTAAAGCTCTCTCCTTCCTCTTCCCGATGCAAAAGGAGGATTTCATCGGCATCTTCAAGGCGATGAAGGGCTACCCGGTGACCATCCGCCTGCTGGACCCTCCCTTGCACGAGTTCCTCCCTTCCCGCGAGGCTCTCAAGCCGGACGTATTCAAGGAGAAGGTCGGCCAGATCGCCAAGGAACTGGGTGTCACTGAGCTGGAGATCGAAGAGCGCATCGAGGCCCTGCACGAGAACAACCCGATGCTTGGTCACCGCGGTTGTCGCCTGGGTGTCACCTTCCCAGCAATCTCCGAGATGCAGATCCGGGCGATTATTGAAGCTGCCTGCGAAGTGGCCAATGAAGGGTTGCCGGTGCAACCGGACATCATGATCCCAGTGGTCGGCACCGCGCAAGAGATGAAGTATTTCGCCGAGATGACGCGCCGTATCGCCGATTCCACCATCGCTCGCGCCGGCATCCAGTTGCACTACCTGGTGGGTACCATGATCGAGCTGCCCCGCGCCTGCGTGGTGGCCGACAAGATCGCCCAGTATGCTGAGTTCTTCAGCTTCGGCACCAATGACCTCACCCAAACCGCCTGCGGCATCTCACGCGATGACACCAAGGGCTTCATGGGCGCTTACGTCGAGCTGGAGCTGTACCCCAGCGACCCCTTCCAAAAGTTGGATCGCGAGGGCGTCGGCGAGCTGATGAAGATGGCCGTGACCAGGGGCAAGTCCACCCGGCCGGAGTTGCAGATCGGCATCTGCGGTGAACATGGCGGAGAGCCCAGCTCGGTGGAATTCTGCCATATGATCGGCCTGGACTATGTCTCCTGCTCCCCCTTCCGCTTGCCGGTAGCCCGTCTGGCCGCCGCTCAAGCCACTTTGAAAGAGAAGAAATAAGGGGGGGTCTTCCCCCCGGAAGAAGAGGTTCTAGCCCCGATGCGGGTGAGAGAGCAGTTGGAGGAGTTGGAGGGTCAAACCCTCTCCCCCTTCGCCTCTTTCGCCCGCACCAGCCGGGGTCGAGAAAGGAGCGAGGAGGAATGCCCGGTTCGCACCGCTTACCAGCGTGACCGCGACCGGATCATCCACTGCAAGGCCTTCCGCCGCCTGAAAGGGAAGACACAGGTTTATCCCAACCCCACCGGGGACCACTACCGCACCCGTTTGACTCACACCCTGGAGGTCTCCCAAATTGCCCGCACCCTGGCCTGCGGCCTCCGCCTGAACGAGAATCTAGCCGAGGCCATCGCCTTGGGCCACGATTTAGGTCATACTCCCTTCGGCCATGCCGGCGCCTTCGCCTTGGATGAGGCGATCCGTCAAGTCCTCCCAGAGCGCCACTTCCTCCACCAGGAACAGAGCCTGCGCGTAGTGGATCTGTTGGAACGGCTCCTCCAAGCCGACGGCAGTGAGCAGGTCGGGCTGAACCTGACTTGGGAGGTGCGTGATGGCATCCTCCACCACTCCAAAGGGGAGGATGATATCAATCTTGCCGGCCCTTCCACCCTGGAAGGGCAACTGGTCCGCCTCGCCGACCGCCTGGCCTGCCTTTCGCACGACACCGATGACGCCCTCCGCGCCGGTACCCTGCAACCAGACGACCTCCCCGATCGCCGGCTCTTCGGCTTCGGCGCCTCGCAATTGATCGATGTGGTGGTCCAAGACGTGATCGAGCGCAGCCGTGACAGACCCGACATCCTCCTGGGAGAGGAACTGACCGCCAAACTGGACGCCCTCAATGACTTCCTCTTCCGCCAGGTTTACCGCGACCCCATCGCCAAACGGGAGGAGAGCCGAGCCGGCCGGATGGTGCAGCTCCTCTTCCACACTTACCTGGAGGATCAGGAGTTGCTGGGTTTGGATCGATCCGCTGACCTGCCCACCCGCGAGCAGGCGGCGACAGACTACGTCGCCGGGATGACCGATCGCTTCGCTGCGCAGGCCTTCTCCGACCTCTTCCTGCCGGATCCGTGGGAGGGTTGAAGGGGGAATAATTGGGACATAATAGTTCCTTTTCACTTCAAGTGGGCGCCCTACCAGCCTGCAGCAGCATGTCCAGTCCAGCTTCCCTGTAATCATGTCGATGATGATCTTAAAGAGTCTTGCGGCTCTGGGAGAGTCATTCCCCGTTGGTTTCTGTCGCTTCACTGCTGATGCCGCACTGGGGTGCGGCGGTCCCAGGGATAGCACCGGTCCCACACCTAATGGGGACAGATTTCAAATCTGTCCCCATTAGGTGTCCCGGAACCGTGGGAGGGCTGAAGGAGAGCAGCGGTTCATCGTAACCTCTTGTCATGAATTGTTTTCATTTTTAATGAAGTCTTTTGGCTGTATTATTTCACCATGAATGAAAACAACTGGAAAACTAAGTGGTCCAAGGAACAGATCAGGGCCATGCTCCGTGAGCAGTTCCAGACATTTTGGAAGCGGGAAACCGGCGTGGTTCGAGAAGAACTCCAGCAACTGCTGAAAGCGGCCGCACTGCCCCACGCGGTGATCATCTCCGGTCTTCGCCGAGTTGGGAAGTCAACCCTGTTAGCGCAGATCGCTCATCATCTGGGAGAAAATACCTTTTATTACCTTAACTTTGAAGATGAGCGCTTCCTTGGTTTCCAGGCAGACGACGCGAATTCCCTTTTTCAGGTGCTGGTAGAAGTCTTCGGTGAGAAAACCGTCTTCATGATCGATGAAATCCAGAATGTGGTCGGCTGGGAACACTTTGTCCGCCGTTTTATGGACATGGGGTTCAAGTTCTACATCACCGGCTCCAACGCCTCCTTGCTCAGCGGTGGATTGGGAAGCCGCTTGACTGGGCGTTACCTGCCCGTCGAGTTACTGCCGTTTTCCTTTAGCGAGTTCCTGACTTTCAAGGGATATGATGTACCCGATCTAAATCGCCTGACCACGGTTGAACAATCCCTCCTGCATCGCCGGCTGGATGAATACCTCGAGCTGGGCGGTATCCCCGAACCGATCAAGTATCCCAATCTTCCGTTGCACCGTGTGCTCTACGACGACATTTTGTACCGTGACATTGCCGCGCGTTATCGCATCGAGGATCTGAGAGCGTTGAAAGAACTGGCCTTCTTTCTGATAAGCAATCCGGGGGGCATGATCTCTTTCAATAAACTTAAAGGACAACTTAAATTGGGTAGTGTCAATACAGTGAAGAACTATATCGCCTACCTGGAAGCCACTTGGCTGCTGTTTGCCATCAATGTTTTTGATTTCTCCATAAAGCGGCAGCAGATTGCCCCGAAAAAGATATATGCCATAGACACAGGTCTAGTCCACACCGTGGGATTTGCCTTCTCCTCCAATCGCGGCAGATTGTTAGAGAATCTCGTTTTCCTTGCCTTACGACGCCAGGAACGGGACATTTACTATCTTTCCCCCAAGAAAGGCTATGAGGTAGATTTTTATCTACCCCAGGCGGGTCTGTTGATCCAGGTCGCTCAAAATCTGCATCAGGAGCAGACAAGGGAAAGGGAAATAAGGGCGTTGACAGCGGCCATGTCGTCGTTGAACTTACAGGAAGGCTTGATTCTAACGGAAAATGGAGAAGATTCCCTTCAGTCAGGCAACATGACCATTCATATTCAACCAATAGCCTCGTGGCTGCTGAAGGAGTAAAAGGGGACAGATTTATTTATTGAGTGCAGGCAAGCCCTTTTCCTCGCGAATCCCGCTGACTGCCGATGGTTCAGCTATGGCGTAAAGATCGGCAACCGTAAAGAAGAATGGCTGGATGATAGTTCCCGTTGCCTTGGCCTTTCTGCCAGCGGGACAAAACGGGCGAAGAGCCATGCGGCCAGTGCAAAAACACTAAAGCGGAAAAGAATGAGACTGATTTGACCAATGTTTCAACGGGGACAGGATTACTTGGAGGCGGAAAGAGATCTGGAGGGCATTGTCAAGAAGATAATTGCTGTCATCTGAAGATGTGACCCCGTTGGCGGCTGTCTCCTCCATCGGAATTCCTGTATCCTTTCGATGGGATGGATGATTTTCTACAAAAGCTGAAGGCTCAGGTCGACATCGTGGAAGTGGTCTCGGGCTACGTTCCCTTGCGTCGCACGGGGAAGAACTACGTCGGACTGTGTCCCTTCCACCAGGAGAATACCCCCTCCTTCACTGTCTCGCCGGAGAACAACATCTTCTATTGCTTTGGTTGCCAGGCCGGCGGCGATGCCTTGACTTTCCTGATGAAGGTGGAGAGTATCACCTTCCCGGAATCGGTGGCCCTCTTGGCCGAGAAGCTGGGGTTGCCCCTGCCCGAGCGCCTAGGGGGTGGAGAGCGCAAGGAACGGAAAGAATTCTTCTGGACGCTCTACGAGGAGGCTACAGCCTTCTACGAGCGGATGCTGGAGGCGCCGGAGGGCAAAGTGGCGCGCGATTATCTCGCCCGGCGCGGCGTAGACACCCCCACTTGGCGCCGTTTCCGCCTCGGCTTCGCCCCGGAGGGGAACCGCCTGGTGACTCAATTGTCGGCTCAGGCTTCTCTCCCCCAGTTGGTTCAGTTGGGCTTGGCCGGCGAGCGGGGAGGCGGCAGTGACCTCTTCCGAGGCCGCCTGATCTTCCCGATCATGGACCTTCGCGGGCGACCGATCGCTTTCGGCGGACGGGCTTTAGACGAGCAAAGTCAGCCAAAGTACCTGAACTCGGGAGCAAGCCCCCTCTTCGAGAAAGGCCAGTCCCTCTACGCGCTGCACTTGGCCAGGCGAACAGCGGCCGAGCGGCGCGCGCTGGTGGTGGTAGAGGGGTACATGGATGCCATCTCAGCGCACCAGCACGGCTTCGCCAACACCGTCGCCTCCCTCGGCACCTCCCTCACCGCGGATCAAGCCCACCTGCTGAGCCGCTTCACCCAGCGGGTCTACCTGGCCTATGACATTGACGCGGCCGGGATCAATGCCACTTTGCGCGCGCTCGACCTGCTCCGCCCGCAGGGAATCGAGGTGCGGGTACCCTCGATGGCCGGCTACAAGGATCCAGACAGCCTGCTCCGGGCACAGGGGGCAGAGGCTTTCTCGCGTGCTCTGATCGACTATCTGCCCGGGGAGGAATTCATCTATCGCCAGATTGCCCAGCGACACAACTGGCAGGTGGAGGAAGAGAAAGCGCGCGCCATCCGCGAGATCCTAGTCCAACTGGTAGCCCGCTTGCCCTCCGCCTTGGAGAAAGAGAAGTTCCTGAAACGGCTGGCCTTGGAGTCGGGCTGGGGAGAAGAAATCCTGGTCAACGAACTGAATCGCCTTGGCGCACCGACCCCCACCCGGGGAGGCCGGCGGCGTGTGGCAGTTTCCCTGGAGGACCTGCGGCGTGCCGAGCGTACACTGCCGGTGCTGGAGGTACGCCTGCTGCATCTCATCCTACAACAGCCCACCTTGTTGGCCGAAAGTGGTCTCGACAGCCTGCGGCAGGATGACAGCCTGCGGCAGCACGTCCTGCCGAGCGAGCTTAAGGAGCTGGCTTTGGAAGATTTTCAGAACCCTACTTGCCGTAACCTGCTGGTTGCTTGCCAGGAAGCTTTCCAGGAAGGTAGCTGGCCTCCGACCTTCTCTCCGGAGGACCCTGCCGCTCCTCTTGCGGCCCGCCTGTTGATCGAACCGCTGAACGTCCCGGACATACACCAGGAAGCCCGCCTGTGCCTGGAACGATTAAACCTGGAGAAGATTTCCCGCCAACTCCATCGTCTAAAAGAGGAAATCTCCGTCTTGGAGAAAACCGGCCCTAGCGAGCCTCTGCGCCTCAAACTGCAGCAATACCAAGCCCTCTGCCGGTTGAAAGAGAAGGGGGCGCCAACGATGGATGGAAGAAAGAGGGCTTGACATCGGTTTAATAATGCGAGATAGGCAGCCTATCATCTCTAGGATTGGAGCCTTTGGAAAAAGAGCGAACCTTGAGCACAGCGAAGAAAAAGAAGAAGACAACGACGGATAGTGTTACGGAGACCTCCCCCGTGATGGGTCCTGATCTTGTGATGGGCCTTGACCCTGTGATGGGCCCTGACCCTGTGATGGGTCCTGACCCTGTGATGGACCCTGACCTTTTGATGGAGCTTGACCTTGTGAAAGCGGGGGGCATTCCAGCGATTGATGTCGAAATTGTTATTCCGGTTGCTGACTCGCCTCTGGAGGAAGTGCTGGTGAGTCTCGTCGAACCGCCACCCGACCTTTTATCGGCTACCGCGGCTACTGACGAGGTTCAGAGAAAAATCGACCACAAGTCGGTGGTTGATTTGCTGGACCGCGGTAAGAAACAAGGGTCTCTCTCCTACAAAGAGATCATGGACGCGCTGCAAAAAATCCCGATGACCCCTGAACAAATCGATGAGATGTACCAGGACATGACCATCCAGGGGATCCTCATCCAAGACCGCCACATCATCGAGCCGCCCGAGGAGGAGCTGAAGGACGAATACCTGCTGGCCGGGGTGGATGTGGATGATCCGGTCCGCTTGTATCTAAAAGAGATCGGCAAGGTCCCACTTTTGAAGCAGGTGCAAGAGGTGTCTTTGGCCAAGCTGATCGAGATCGGCGACTTGGATGCCAAGAAAGCCCTCATCCAAGCCAATTTGCGTTTGGTCGTCTCGATCGCCAAGAAGTACGTCGGTCGCGGCCTGCTCTTTCTCGACCTGATCCAAGAGGGCAACCTGGGCCTGATCCGAGCGGCCGAGAAATTCGATTACCACCGCGGTTTCAAGTTCTCTACCTATGCAACCTGGTGGATCCGCCAGGCCATCACCCGTGCGCTGGCCGATCAAGCCCGCACCATCCGCGTGCCGGTGCACATGGTGGAGACCATCAACAAGCTGGTGAAATGCTCTCGTTCTCTGATGCAGCGCTTCGGCCGCGAGCCCACCGAAGATGAAATCGCTACCGAACTGGGCACCACCAAAGAAAAAGTGCGGGAGATTCAGAAAGCGGCCCAGGAGCCGGTTTCGCTGGAAGTGCCGATCGGCGAGGAAGAGGATTCCCACCTAGGCGACTTCGTCGAGGACAAGAAGATCACCCCGCCCTCTGACGCTGCCTTCCAGAGCCTCTTGCGGGACCAAGTACAGAACATCCTGGGTACCCTCACCTACCGTGAGAAGAAGGTCCTGATCCTCCGTTTCGGCTTGGAAGACGGGCACCCCCGCACCCTGGAGGAGGTAGGGCACAGTTTTGGCGTGACCCGCGAGCGGATCCGCCAGATCGAAGCCAAGGCCTTGCGCAAGCTGAAGCACCCCTCCCGCTCGCGCAAGCTGAAGGACTTTCTAGACTAGAAAGAGTAGAAAGATGGCCAAGTATTGCAATTCCTGCGGGATGCCCCTGCAGGGCCCTGATGTCCAGGGACTGGCGAAAGACTATTGTAAGTACTGCACTGACGAGTCAGGCGAACTTCTGCCCCGCGAGCAGGTCCAGCGAGGGATCGCCGAGTGGCTACGGGGTTGGCAACCGGGGGTCGATGAGATCGAAGCATTGGCCCGTGCCGCTTCCTACATGCGAGCGATGCCCGCTTGGGCGGAGATGGCCAACTAGCTGAAGCCCGATCCCTCTCTATCCGGCACTCTCTTCCCAATCTCCCTCTCGCTTCCTGAAGAGGGGATTTATGAGTTTGTAGGCTCGATCCACCCCATTCCCACCCGGCCGATCACGGCACACTCCATTCTCAACCGAAGCGGCATCCCCGGCTTGGACTATACTATCAATCCCTACGTCGGTTGCACCCATGCCTGTCTCTATTGCTATGCCGACTTCATGCAGCGCTTCACCGGTCACAGCGAGCCGTGGGGGTTTTTCCTCGACGCTAAGACGAACGCGCCGGCGGTATTGGCCCGACAGCTGCGCCGGGTGAAGGGCGGCCGGGTAATCCTCTCCTCGGTGACCGATCCCTATCAGCCCGCTGAGAGCAGCTTCGGCCTGACCCGCGCCTGCCTCCTGCTCCTGCGTGAGAGCCCTTTGGCAGTCTCCATCCTAACCAAATCGCCACTGGTGGTGCGCGATCTGGATCTTTTACGCTGCATGCCCCAGCTAGAGGTCGGGATCAGCTTATCTACCTTGGACCCCGCTCTAGCCCGCCTCTTCGACGGTACAGCCCCCTCCCCCGAGGAGAGGCTGAGAGCGCTGGCCGCCTTGTCGGCAGCCGGCGTCCGCACCTGGCTCTTCCTCTCGCCTTGCCTCCCCGGTATCTCGGATGGGGAAGAAGCACTAGGCGAAGTCCTTCGGAGGGCGCAGGAGGCGGGAGCCAGCGAGGTTCTGGTCGATACCCTGCAGCTCTACCCACGTCCTTGGGGAAGACTGAAACCGGTCCTCGGCCGGCACTACCCGCATCTCCTTCCGCTCTGGGAAGAGTACAGGAACCACAAGGCGGCATTCGCCCTAGCCCTCCGTTATCGCTTGACCGGCCTCGCCGACCGATTCTCCATTACCGTGCGCTGCGTTTTCTAATGGCGCTCGTTCCGCTCCTCGGGGCTATCGGGTAGAATCAAGGCAGACGGTCTGGCACTAGTGCGCTTGCGAGAGAAAACTCTATTGATCATCGGAGGAACCATTCTCGGCGGGGTGGTTCTGTTTCTCCTGTTATCACCCAACCTCCTCCTCGAGGGTTTCTCCCGACTGGAACAGGCCAATGCGCAAGCGAGCGTAGAACGAGCTTTGCGCGCTTTGGACAACGAACGGGAAAACCTGGACCGAAGTCTCCATGACTGGGCTTCCTGGGACGAAACCTACCGTTTCGCCAAGGACCAGAACCCGCGCTATGTCCAAGACAACCTGGTCGATGCCACCCTTGAACGCCTAGACATCGGCTTTGTGCTCTTCCTCTCCCCCAGCAGCGAGCTGTTCTACGGGCAGCTCTACCAAAATGAGGCGAGACTTCACCAAAGCTTCCCTCCGGACCTGGTAGAGGCAATCCGTGCGACTCCCCTGATCAAGCGGGTCGAGGAGAACGGCAGCCACAGCGGTTACTTCGACTGGCAGGGACAGCCCTGGCTTCTGATTGCCCGACCGATCCTCACTAGCCTGGAGCAGGGCCCCCCGCGCGGTTTCCTGGTCTTCGGCCGCCCCCTCGATGGCGTTCACTTACAGCGCCTGGCCGACCAGACCCAGCTCAACCTCAGCCTCCAGGGATCATCCGAGCGGATTGAAGGGAAACCTGCCCCCCTCAATGTGAAAGGGAGCATTCCTGCTACTATCGCCATCGAGATTCAACCGGATTCTATCCGGGGGATCGGTCAATTGCCCAACCTGCTGGGACAGCCTGGCCTCTCCTTACAGGTGGAGCTGCCACGAACCGCCCTCGAGCAGGGGAAGGGAAGCCAAACTGTCGTGATTGTCGCCCTGGTTGCCTTCGGAATCCTCCTGGCAGCGGTCTTGGCCTTGCTGCTGACGCGCAATGTCACCGGACCCGTCGCTCGTCTCAGCCGTAGCGTACATGCTCTGGGGCAGTCCGGCTCGCTGGATGCACGCATTCAACCCATCCGCCAGAGCGCCGAACTGTCTTCCCTGGCCGGAGAGATCAACGGTATGCTGGATGCAGTGCAGGCTGCCCAAGATATACGACAAGAAGAAGAGACGCGATACCATGCCGTCATCGAGCAGATCGCAGACTGTATCCTGCTGGTCGATCCCGCCAATAAACGTCTCTTGGAGGGAAACCGGGCTTTTTGGAAGCTGATGGGAGGGGAGGAGGATCCGCCGGCTTGGATCACGCTCTATGAGATCCTGCCATTGGAAGTGAGTGCCGTGGATGGGCTGGTCAGCCAAGTTCTGGCTAGGCGCAGCGCTTTCTTGGCCGATCAATCCTTCCGGCGGTTGGACGGTAGCCAAGTGGAGGTGGAAGTGTCGGTCAGCCTCCTCCAGATGAGCGGCCAGGAAGTCCTTTGCCTTGTGGCTCGCGACCTGACACCACGCAAGGAGGCAGCCGCGCGCATTGAACAGATGACCTTCTTCGACCCCCTCACTGGGTTGCCCAATCGCCTCTACCTGCGCGAGTTGCTGGGCCGTTTGATCGAGGCGGCACGACAAGCGCAAACCTACTTGGCGCTGCTGCTGGTGGACTTGGACTACTTCCGCAACGTCAATGAGACCCTCGGCCACCAAGCCGGGGACCGCCTGCTGACGCAAGTTTCCGAGCGCTTGCAACGGCAACTGGGGGAGGGAGAACTGGCGCGTTTGGGGGGTGACACCTTCTCCCTCCTCTTGCCCAGTTTAACTAGCCCGGCTGAAGCATTGAAAGCAGCCGAAGGAGTTCAAGAGATCCTACGTGCGCCGTTCTCCCTGAACAACGAGGAGCTGACCATCACCTCTTCCATCGGCATCGCTCTCTTTCCCAACGATGCAGCCGATCCGGAGACCCTGCTGAAATATGCCGACTCCGCCCTGCATAAAGCAAAAAGCCAAGGACGCAATCACAGCCAATTCTTCCGTCCAGCCATGAACTTGGAGGTGACCCAATTCGTCGAGTTGCGCAACCAGTTGTTGCATGCCCTCGAGCGGGAAGAGTTGTCCATCCACTACCAACCCCAGGCCGACCGTCTAGGCCGTTTGGCTGGGGCGGAAGCACTGTTGCGCTGGCAACACCCCACCCTGGGGCAGATCTCACCAGAGCGCTTCATCCCCCTGGCGGAAGAGACCGGCTTAATCGTCCCCATCGGTGAATGGGTGTTGCAAACGGTAGCCTCGCAGATCCGCCGCTGGCAACGCGAAGGCGCCAACCCAGTGCGCATCTCCATCAACCTCTCGGCTCGCCAGCTACAACAGCCACAGGTCCTTCTGGAGCAAGTCAGGCAAGCCTTGAAACACAGTGGTTTGGACGGCAGCGCGATGGGCCTGGAAATCACCGAAAGCCTGGCTTTGCGCGACCTGGAGGTGAACCTGCGGACGCTGGGTGAGCTGCGGGCAATGGGTTTGGCCCTCTCTCTCGATGACTTCGGCACCGGCTACTCGGCCTTCAGCTACTTGCCTCGTTTTCCCATTGCTGCCATTAAGATCGATCGCTCTTTTATCTCCCCTACCGATGGGGAAACCCCCAACCCAGCCCTCCTGGCCGGGATAGTGCAGATCGCCCACGGCCTCAACCTGATCGTCATCGCCGAAGGAGTGGAGAAACCTGAACAGTTGAAGGCGCTCTTGGCGATGGGTTGCGATGGTTTCCAGGGGACGCTCCTGAGCCCGCCGCTGGCGGTCGATCAATTCGGCCAACTGCTGCGCCAGGGCGGCTGCTGGCCCGGCTTCAATGCCTAAGCTCGTCGCCCGCCTCTGGCAGCAATGGGGACAGATTTGAAATCTGTCCCCATTGCTGCAACCCACACTCCTGGAGGAATGCTTCCACTTGAGCGCGATAGGCGGCCTCGTCCTTCCAGAAGGATTGGGCGTGCCCTGCCCCGGGAGCCAGGTAGAGCCGCTTGACCCCTTGTTTTGCGCTAAACAACTGCACGCTGTGGACAGGTGGAATGAAGTCGTCCTCTTGGCCGTGGATGAAAAACACGGGAGCCTGCACTTCTTTGATGCTGCGCAGGGGGGAACCCTGGCTAAACCGCATCCCCAGGACTAGCCGGCTCTCCAGGTCGGCGACGAAATAAAAGGGGAAGGCCGGGAGGTGGTAGTCCTGACGCAGACGCAGGGTGAAGAGGGCGGGGAGATCAGCGTAGGAGCAGTCGGCGATACAGAAGGCGAGCCGGGAGTCCAAGGCGGCATACTGCAGGGCCACCGCTGCCCCCAGCGACTCGCCGTGCACGCCGATCTTTCCCTCCGGCGGGAGACGAGTGCGAGCCCAATTCGCCCAAGCCAGCAGATCGTACTTCTCATAATAGCCGAAGGTGGTGTTGCGGCCGCCGGACTGCCCGTGGTGACGGTGATCGACCAAGAGGACATTCCAGCCGCGAGGCCGGAAGAGAGTCAAGTACCGGGCGGCGAAGGTCAAGTCGCAGCCGATGCCGTGGCAGAGGATCACCGTCACTGGGGCGCCCTCCATTGGCAGGTAGAGGCTGTGCAGAGGATAGCCGAAGGGAGAGGGGATGGTCACCTCCTCCCGGGCGAACTGGGTAAAGGCTTCTCGTAACGCGCGTCGCGCTGGGTCATTGTTCTCCGCGAAATCCTCCGGCTTGAACTTGCGTGGATGGGTAGCCGTATAGGCCAACCAAGCGCCAGCCAGGGCAATCCCAGCGGCGACTCCCAATAATCCGTGTCCCAAGACGCGTCGCAGAAAATCGGATCGAGTCAAGCTCACTCCTCTTCTCCAGGTGTTTTTTACCATTGTACCTCCAAGAGCCCCGTTTGCCCTCCCCTCTCCTGGGTTGTCGACGGAAGCGGTCGGTAACGGATTCTCATCGGCTGTGGCATGATTCGGAACAAGGGCCAAGAGAGATAACCTCACATTTTCCCTTGTGTGGAATGAGTGTACAATGAAAATACCTCACATCCTCGAGTGATCGTCCGCCTGAGTGGGGTCGCTTGAGCTCTTGCGGGGAATCGAGGTGCGAAAGGAGGGGATACTGGATGGTTTGCGCAGTGGAGGAGGACGGCAGGGGTTCAGCGTTCCCTGATTTGGCGCCGAGTCCGCCGTCCAGCGGGGAGGATCTCCCGGCTTATCTGGATTTAGGCTCCTTGGGGATCTGTCTCTATAGGGTAGATGTTCGCACGGAGCAAGCGACCTACTCACCTTCTTCTCGCTCTTTCCTTCGCCTGCTGGGATACCCGCTGGAACGATTTCTCGATGCCCGGTTCTGGCTTTCGATCATCCACCCGGAAGATCAGGCCATCTGGGAGGAAGCGCACGAAAAGTTGCTGCAAGGGGGGCGGAGCTACTGCCAATACCGCATCCTCAAACAGGAAGGGGCTGTCCGCTGGCTATCGGATAAAGCGGAAGCGGTGATCGAAGAAGGGAAGATCGCTCGTTTCGAAGGGGTCCTTCAGGATTTGACCGCAGAGATCGAGACGAAACAACGACTCGCTCGGAAATATCAGGAACTCTTCGCTCTCTACTCCATCGCCCAAACCTCCAGCCAAACCTTAAACCAAGAGCGCCTCATGGTCCTGTCCCTGGAAAAGATCCTGCAAGTTTTGGGGGCGGAAGCGGGAGCCATCTTCCTCTTCGAGCCGGACGGGGAAACCCTGCGGTTGCGGGCTCAACAGGGTTGGAACCCTGAGATGGTGCGGATCCTCTCCATGATTCGCTGGGGAGAAAGTGCCGCCAAGCGCGTCGTTGTCAGCCAAGACTTAACCTGGATCCAAGCGGATTCATCGCTGGCGGGAATCGTGGCAATGTCTCTGCGAGATCAGCTCCAGCCCTCGGTCAGCGTACCCCTGCTCTACGAGGAGACCTGCCATGGTATTCTCTTTCTTCGCCTTCATCCAGCCTGGACGCCACAGGGGCAGGATCTCTCCGTCTTTCAGGCCGTCGGCCTGCTCTTGGGACAAGCCTTGGGTAATACCAAACTCCATCAGCAGGTGGAGCGCGAGTTGGCGAGGAGAAAAGCATTATCGGGCTTGTTGCGCCTCTCCGAGGTTACCCCCGACGTTGCGGAGGAGGAAATGCCGCAGGCGGCGAGCGCACCAAGACCGTCTGCGGTCGCCAGAGGCGCTCAAGAGATGGTTCTCTCCCTGCTCGACGCCTCTTCCAGCCCGGCATACCTGCTGACGTGGGAGGGGATACTCCTGTCGTCCAACCAAGCCGGAGCAGACCAGTTCGGCCTGTCGAGGAACGATCTGATCGGCCGATCGTTGTGGGACTTCCTCAGTGCCGATGCGGCCGCAACCCAGCGCCGGATCTTGGAGGAGACGTACACTCACCGGCAGCCGATCCGATACCAGGAGACCCGGGAAGCCAAGGTCTTCACCAACACCCTCTTCCCTCTTCCTCATCACGGTGGGGTGGATGGCCTGGTCTTGTATCAAGAGGACATCAGCGAGGAATTGTGGTTGGTCCGGGAACTCCAGCAAGGTAGAGCCGATTTGCGCGCCATCCTTGACACTTCCCCAGATATAATCGCTCTGATCGATCGAAGTGGAGCGATCCTGGCGGCCAACCGCAAGGCCTACCTTTTCCTGGGCAAGAAACCTCAACCCATCAGTGGGCAAAAGACAGAAGGCATAGTTCCCTCTGTGGTCCCCGAATCATACCGCAAAATGGCTGAGACAGCTGCCCTAGACGGTCACCAGGTAGCCTTCGAGGAAAGGATCGACGATCATGACATCGAGTTCCGCATCTTCCCGATCCTCGACGCGGGAGAAGGAGTCTCACGCTTGGCCCTCTTCGCCCGCGACATCAGCGAACGCAAGCGGATCGAACAAGAGAACGAACAGCTGAAAGAGGAAGGGTTCTTTTTTCTGTTGCGGGAATCCAGCGAGGACATCGGCCTTATCCAGGACGGAAAGCTCATCTACGCCAACCCAAACCTGGCCCGCCTATTGGGTGAGGTAAGCCCAGGGTCGGTTCTCGGGCGGGATTTAGTGGACTATATCGTCGAAGCAGACAAGAATAAGGTTTCCTCCGCCCTACAGCGCTATCAAAACCATTCCCAAAAGACAGGGGAGCCCTTGGAATTGATCTTGCGCCGAGCCAATGGGGGAGAAGTGCCGATCGAGGGCACACTCCAAGGAGTGGAATTTCGGGGAGCCCGTTGCGCCCTCTTTCGCGGTTTGGATATCAGCGCTCGCCGGAGAACCGAGCAAGCCCTGCGGCGTGAAACAGCCAAGAAGATCACCGGGGAGTTGACGGCCGGTATCGCCCATCAGATCCGCAACCCTCTCTTCGTCATCTCCCTGTCGGTGCAGTCGATCGAGAAGAAGCTTCCCGCCAAAGACCCCCAGCGCAGGTTGACCCAAGCTATTTTGGACAAAGTACACAAGCTGGACGAGGTCACTGCCGATCTGGTTCACTTGGGCAAATACCACCAGTTGCACACCACCAACGCCAGCCTGCGCAGACGATTGGAGCTGGCCCTGATCCTGATTCGAGCCCCGGCCAACGCCCAGCGGGTAAAGGTTGTCCGGCGTTATGGTCTAAATCTGCCACGAGCCTGGATTGACGAAGCGGCGATGGACGAGGTTTTCGCCAACCTATTCACCAATGCCCTGGAGGCGATGCCGGAAGGAGGCCTTCTGACTGTGGAGACAAGCTTGGATGAGGAACACAATGAACTACTGGTGCGCATCCAGGACAGCGGTTGCGGCATCCCCAAAGCCGTTCAGGAGAGGATCTTCATTCCCTTCTCCACCACCAAAGAGTCGGGTTCCGGATTAGGGCTGGTCTTCTGTCAACGCATCGTCGAAGAGCACGGCGGACGGCTGACCTTCCAGAGTGAAGTAGAAGGGGAGAACCACGGCACCACTTTCCAGATCGCCCTGCCCCTTTCCCGGCTGGCGCTGGGAATACGAAGCGGTGAGAATGGATAAGGTCGAACGATGAAAGTGGAACAGCGATGAGCGAAGAACAGAAACGGTCTGATCGGCTCGGCGGGGGCAAGCGGGCGGAGGAAGCACCCCGGGAGACCCGTGATTACTTGGAGAAGCTGTTCCGCTATGCCAACGCACCGATCATCGTCTGGGACCCCAGCTTTCAGATCGTGCGCTTCAATACTGCTTTCGAGCGGCTGACCGGATACACGGCCGAGGAGGTGATCGGAAAAAACCTCTCGCTCCTTTTCCCGCCCCATAGCCGCAGCGAATCGTTGGTGCAGATCGAGCACTCGCGTGGCGGCGAAAGCTGGGAGATAGTGGAGATCCCCATTCAATGCAAGGACGGCTCCATCCGGGTGGCATTGTAGAATTCCGCCAACATCTATGCGGAAGATGGCATCACCTTACAGGCGACGATCGCCCAAGGGCCCGACCTCACTGAGCGCAAGCAGGCGGAGAAGGCCTTGCGGGATAACGAGGAGAAATACCGCCTGCTGGTGGAGAACGCCAATGAGGCCATCTTTGTCGCCCAAGACGGCAAGCTGGTATTCGCCAACCCGATGACTGCCAAGATGATTGACCTTACCCCGAAGGAACTGCTCTCCCGGTCGTTTGTGGAATTCATCCATCCGGACGACCGAGCCTTGGTCATGGAGCGTCATATGGTGCGATTGGGCGGTGTCGAGCTCCCCAGCCGCTATCCTTTTCGGGTGATCAGCCGTTCCGGTGATATCAAGTGGGTGGAACTGAATACCGTCCGGATCCAGCGGGCGGGACGACCAGCCACGCTCAACTTCTTGATCGACATCAGAGCGCGCAAGCGGCTTGAGCAAGAGACAGCCAAGAAGATCACCGGGGAACTAACGGCTGGCATCGCCCATCAGATCCGCAACCCTCTCTTCATCATCTCGCTCTCGGTGCAGTCGATCGAGAAGAAACTGCCGGCCAAAGACCCCCAGCGCAGGTTGACCCAG
>JAPLHW010000176.1 GCA_026389425.1 Coprothermobacterota bacterium | reverse complement strand
GGCTTCAGCAGGCCGTTACGTTCCTGCAAAAGGCCGGCAATGAGGAGAGAGTCGATCAGAGTTTGGACCCGAGCTAGGGCCACTTCATTGGGGCGCTCGAAACCTAGTTGTTTCAGAGCAGCCGTGGCCGCTTCTTCCCGGCTCAGGCCGAAGGAAACCTCTGCCCCATAGCGAAGAGCTGCCTCGATCTCCTCGTCGGGGAGGTACTCCGGCTTGCGGGAAGCAGCCGGAAGAGCGCTGCGGTCGCGCATTAAAAGAATGAAGGGAGGGGGCGGCCAGAGGAAGGCGCTACGACGAAAGAGTCGCCCTTGTGAGGCGGCCAGCTCAGCCCCACGCAGCAGCGCCTCTCGTGACGCTTTGCCCAAACGAGCCAATCCTGCTCCTTCGCGGATACGGCGTAGCACTTCCTCCTCATGGACCGGCCCCTCCACCCGCACTACCTCGGCTACCCATTCAGCCAAACGGGGCAAGGACACCTCGCGCAGCTCCCCCTCTCCCAGTTGGATCTTCAACTGAACCAATTGGTAGGGAAGGACAGCCGGGACAGTGCTTGGCGCCTCCTCCTGACGTCGCGGCAGTACTTCTTCGCCAGGCGGAGGCGCCGAATTCACCGTAGGTAAAACGTCGGAAGACAGCGGCGGGTTGGCGGATGAAGGCCTTGGCGATTCGCTCGAGGAAGGGTTCGACGGGTCGCTTGGGGAAGACGGTGGTGAATCAACAGGACACCCTGCCAGGGGCTGTCTTGCTGCCGCGGGCTGGCTGCTTGTCGCACCAGACACGGCTTGACGCAGCCGTTCCCGCTCGCTGTCCCGGTTTCGCCACCAGTCCTCGCTCCAGGCATGGTAGAGGCGCCAACCGCGCCGCTCCAGCACCTCTTGCCGCAAGCGGTCGCGATCTCGGGCATTATCCGCTCCAGCGTATTGAAGGCCGTCACACTCCACCCCCAGGAGGTAGTTCCCCGGGGTCTTCGCATCGTCCACGGCCAGGTCCAAATAGAAGCCGGCTGTCCCCAACTGCGAATGCACAGGCACTCCGAGCCCCTCCAACTCCGCCTGGAGCGAGAGCTGGAAGGGAGAGGGGGGCGGCTTGGCAGCCACCGGCAGATCCATCTCGCCAGTCTCAGCGAAGTGCAGGAAAGTTCGCAGCGCCTGGATGCCGGGGGGCTGACCCTCGGCTTGGCGCAAATCAGCTGAGCGCAGGTTGGAGAAAACCTCACAGCGAGCCCGGGCGCGGCTGATCAGCACGTTCAGACGCCGCTCCCCGCCAGCCTGGTTCAAAGGGCCGAAGTTCATCGAGACTTTCCCCGAGGCGTCACGTCCGTAGCCCACGCTGAGCAGGATCACATCGCGCTCGTCGCCCTGGACGTTCTCCAGGTTCTTGACGAAGAGGGGTTCGTTGGGATGGAGGCGATCCAACTGGTCGAGGGAGGGGTCGCCTGAACGCAGCTTCTCCAGCTCCTCGAAGATGGCTTCTTGTTGCGCCAAGCTAAAGGCGGCGATGCCCATCGTACGTTGGGGGCGGGAGCGCGCGTGTTCCAAGGCTGTTAGAGCAACCTGGCGCGCTTCCTCCTGGTTGCGCTGGTTGCCGCCGCGGCCGTAGGCGGTTCCCTCCAGGTGGTGAAAGAAGAGGCCGTTCTCCCCCGAACCTTGGTCGGCACTAGGGAAGACCAGCAGCCGCTCGCCGTAGAAGAGGCGATTGGAGGTGGCGATGAGGGCATCGTGCAAACTTCGGTAGTGCCAGCGCAAGTCGCGCCGCTGCAGGCTGGCCGGGGCGATCTGGGCTCCCATCAGGCCGAGAATGCTCTCCAAGTCGCTGGTGATGTCCTCCTCCCCCTCCGCCTCTTCCTCCGATTGGGTCAGCTTCTCGAAGAAACTGGTCGGCGGCATCTGCCGACTGTCTCCCACCACGATGGCCTGGTCGGCGCGGAGGATCGGGCCGAAGGCATCCTCCGGCCGGACCTGGCTGGCTTCATCGAAGATCACCAAGTCGAAATGAGGGCCGTCCGGCGGTAGAAAGAGGGCTACTGAGAGGGGTGACATCAGGAAGACCGGCTGGATGGCCTGGATCGCCTCGCCAGCCTCCCCCATGATGCGGCGGATGGCCTTGTGACGAGACTTCTTGGCGAACTCCCGCTGCAGTGCGCCTAAGCTCCCCCCAGCTGTGTGCCGCGGCACCCCTTCCCAGTGGCGCAAGGCCACGCGCGCCCGGTTGGCCTCCAAGAGCAGGCGGTCCAAGCGACGGAACTCGGCTTGGGTCGCTTCATGGCTGGTCCGTTGAAAACGAGCCAGGGCGGGGCGAAGCTGGACCGCTTCCCGCAGCACGCTGCCATACCAAAGACGGCGGAATGCCTCACTAAGAGAGGCGTTCGCGTTCGCCTGCGCCTGCAGCCACAGGACCGCTTGCTCGCACAGAGCGGCGATTCCCAAGGAAGCAGCCTCTTCAGCCAAGAGGTTGAGGCGAACGACTTCTTCCAAATCCTCGGGTCGCTCCAGGCAACGCCCCAACCAGGCGCGCAGGGCATCGAAGGGAAGCGTGGGGAAGTCGGTTAGCAGCCCTTCCCCCTTCAGTTGGGCGAGGACGCGCTGGAGGGAGGAACGAGCCTCCATCACCCCAGTGGCCAGTGCCTGTGCCCCAATCGCCCAGTCGCGTGGCGGGTAGACTTCTTGCGGCAAGTTGACAGCTCCCGGCAGGGTGTTCTGCTCAAGCAGTTCGAGGATGGCGGGGGGAAGTTGATTAGCTTGCCTTTGGCGAGTCAGGTCCACCGCCCAGATCAGGGCACGGCGCAAAGCCGCCCAGTCGGAGCGTTCCCCTTGCCAGAGCGGACCGAAGCATCGTCGAGCCGTCGGGGCAGCCTCCATGATCGTACGGCGCAAAGCCTGTCCCTCTAGCAAAGTGTCAGCTAAAGAGAGCTGCTCCGCTGCTTCCTTGGGCAGGGGGACAGCCAGCAGCGACTGCAGGCGGCGCTGGGCAGCGCGGTAGGAGGGGCTGAGGAAGCGGGTCAACTTGTCGCCGAGGGCAGCCAGATTGTCGCGGTCCTGGCCAAGGAAAGGGGTGCTCCAGGCTTCCGCTCGAAAGAGAGCAAGCTTCGCGGAGAGGGCTGCTAACCTCTCGCCGGCTTGGATCGCCCCTTGTAGGCGCGGCTCCTCAGCCAGCCAATCGGTTTGAGCCAGCGAGGCTGAAGGAAGCGGCGGCCGGCTGGCCAGTTTTGCCAAAGCATGTGCCAGGGCATCTACTTGGTGCAAGGAAAGGGGAGTGGGAAGACCCATCGCCCAGGACGACGCCTCCGTCTCCAAGGTGGAGAGATCACGCACGAGCTGTCCAAGAAGGGCCGAAAGGGCGGCTCGGTCCTCGGGCAAGAGCAGGGTCAGGCGGCTTCCCCAGAAGGGGTTTAGAGGCGGTGGGCCGATCTCCTCCAGCAGAGCTTGCAGCTTCTCCACCAGCGCCAGTCGGCGGCGGAAGTCGGCCTCCCGCCAATCTTTCATCGCCGCAAAGGGTGCCCCGGGGAGGCTCTCTCCACCCTCTCCCAAGGAGAGCAAGGCGCCGATCGCCTCGTAGGGGGAGAGCTCGCGACCCGGCAGTGGCTGGTGTACGGCCCGGCAATACTCGTTCAAGATCTCGCGCGCCTCCGCCAGCTGGCTCTGTTCTTCCTCCAGGGAGGGGGGCAGTTGCGGCTTGCCTAATTGCACGGTGTGCTCCAAGCGGGCATAGAAACTTCGCTTGCCGGCTTTGTTGCTGTGCAGCTCCAAGCACAGGTCTCCCAGCCCGACCCTTTCCAGGTTGCGCTGCACCACCTCCAGCGCGGCCCGCTTCTCGGCCACGAAGAGGACCTTCTTCCCTTCCCCCGCTGCCTGGGCGATTAGATTGGTGATGGTCTGTGACTTGCCCGTCCCCGGCGGCCCCTCGATGATCATCGAGCTGCCGCTCTTTGCCTGGAGGATGGCCATGGTCTGCGAGCCGTCGGCGTCGACTACCTCGTAGAGTCCCTCCTTGGGGAGGAGCGAATCGAGATCTCCCTCCTCCGGGAAGGGAAGTTCTCCTTCGGGGAAGCCGGTATCCAGGAGGCGCCCCAGGATGCGGTGTTGCCACGGCTTGTTCTCCTCTGGCCAAAGCGAGCCGTCCAGGTCACGGAACATCTGATACTTGTTGTAGCTGAAAAAGCCCAGGACCACCGCCTCACGCTCCACCCGCCAGCCCGGTTGGGTGGAGACGGCAGCGGCCACAGCCTGGAAGTAGGCTTCCAGGTCCAGCGACTCCTCATCCTCGGGAAAGGGGGGTGGCTGTATCTCCAGTTCGCGCAGCTTGGCCCCCAAGGAGAGGTTCTCTCCTACCTCGCTGCCCTCGTAGCGCAGGCGGAAGCGGTTGCCTGAGGAACGCTCCATTAGCATCGGGACCAGCACCAGGGGAGCGCGGTGCGTTTCAGCCTGGGGACGCGGTCTGGACCCGGAGCTCTGATCGGGGGACCCCGAGAAGGCCGGATCGCTCCAGTGCAGCATCCCCAGCGCTAGGAAGAGGACGTTGACCCCTTGCTCCTCCAGGCTGGACTGGGCGTCGCGCCAGGTTTTCAGCAGGCGCCGTTGCAGCTCCGGCGTATCCTCGGCGGTGGCCAGGAAGGCATCCTGCCGGTCGGTAGGTTCTACTATCTGGGGAAAGGGTGGCGGGGATTGCTCCAGGGTTACCAGAGCCAAGGAGGTGGAGAGAGGGGGATCCTGGCGAGGGAGAAAACCCATCGCTCGCCCTTCCAGCACCAGCAGCCTGTAGACCTGGGCGGGATCCTCCTTCACTGCCTCCACCCCGCTGGCCCGCGAGGGGCGGTAGTTCAGCAGGCGGTTGCGCAGGCTCAAATCGAGCAGGTTACGGCGAGCAGCCTCAAGCCGCCGATGCACACGCTCTGGATCGGGAGCAACCACCGGCTTGCGCGCCTCCGGCGACACCAGGTTAGGTGAGGACACGATTCTCCTGCGGAGGAATCAGCTCACTCCCGGACACTGCAGGCCACCCTCGCCCCGGAGGTCCTCAACCTTGACGCGCTCTGACATGCTCCGTTTGTTACCCATTCGACCTCCCCCATTGTAGCGCAGGAAGGATTCCCCACGCGCAGATCAACAAGAAACGAAGACGATTCTTTCCAAACCCGTCAGTCTTCAGTAGAGAAAAAAAGAGGAACAGGTGCAGTAAGGGCGGGAGCAGTTAAGAACGATGGGGGATAGTTAGACAACCCGAACTTTGTGCAATGATTGCCAGCATCCTCTATTCTTGAAGTAGCCAGCCTGCGGCAGCATGTCTAGTAGATAACTGGAAAGGAACGGCTCATTGACTCGACAGGAGAGACCCTTCGCTTCAACCATCGAAACGATCGGCAACACGCCTCTAGTTGAACTGTCCCGATTGACAAGAGGGCTGGGCGGCCGAATTCTGGCTAAACTTGAATACCTCAATCCGGGGTTCTCCAAGAAAGACCGCATTGCCCGCCAAATCATCGAGGATGCAGAAGTTGAAGGCCGTCTTAAATCAGGCCAAACGGTGGTGGAGCTGACCAGCGGCAACACTGGAACAGGCCTGGCGATTGTCTGCGGCATCAAGGGGTATCCCTTCGTAGCGGTGATGTCCAGGGGAAATTCCTCGGAGAGAGCGCGCATGATGGCGGCGCTGGGCGCGGAAGTGGTCCTCGTCGATCAATTGCCGAGCTCCCAACCCGGACAAGTCTCGGGCGGCGATCTGGAACTGGTTGAACATGCGGCACAGCGCATCGTCAGGGAACGCAACGCCTTCCGTGCCGATCAATTTCAGCTAGCGGGCAATTTCCGGGCGCACTACCTGCACACTGGACCCGAATTTCTCCAACAATCAGGAGGAAAGATCGATGCCTTCTGCGATTTCGTCGGTACCGGTGGATCGTTTGCTGGATGTGCTGCAGCTTTCAAAGAACATGACCCCTCGATCCGATGTTTTGTGGTGGAACCAGCAGGCGCAGCTGTGCTAGCAGGTGAGCTGGTCTCCTATCCAAACCACCGCATTCAGGGTGGCGGATATGGGATGGCTCACCTGCCGCTACTGCGACCCGAACAGATTGATGGCTTTATCAAAGTGACCGACATGGACGCGATTCACCTGGCGCGCCGCTTGGCATGCGAGGAGGGGATCTTTGCCGGGTTCTCATCGGGAGCCAACGTGGCGGCGGCCCTCCGTCTGCTTGGGACCTCTTATCGAGACAAAACAGTTGCCGTGCTGTTATGTGATTCCGGCCTGAAGTACCTCAGCACGGACCTGTGGGGATAGGGCTCCTTCTCCGTCTCCTCGAGAGATGCCCAATCCTTGATCGATCCCTGTGCGGTTAGAATAATGTCAACCATGATGGAAGATTCGTTGCACCGAAGTGAATATGAGTACAGCGGCCTCTTGGCTCGAACCTGGGACCTCTTCCGCGGCGATACTTCGCGTTGGGAGGACCGTTTCCTTTTCCTCTCCCTGGTGCGCGAGTGGGGCCAGCCGGTGCTGGACGTCGGCTGCGGCACGGGGCGGATTCTACTCGACTTCCTAGCATTGGGGATCGACATCGACGGGGCAGACTTCTCCCCCCAGATGCTGACCCTCTGCCGGGAAAAGGCGGCACGCTTGGGGCTGTCCCCTTCCCTCGCTCAACAAAAAATGGAGGCGCTGTCGCCACATCGCCCGTACCGGACCATCCTGGTCCCTTCCAGTTCCTTCCAGCTGGTGACCGATCCTTCGCTGGCTCTACAGGCGATGGCTCGTTTCCACCAGCACTTGCTCCCCGGGGGCGCCCTGGTGATGCCCTTCATGGTGTTGCGCCAAGCGGGAGAGCCAGACTTTCAGGATTGGCAGTTGGCCAAAGAGAAGACACGGCCTGAGGATGGGGCTATGGTCCGGCGTTGGTCAACTTCCCGCTACGACCCTGTTACCCAATTGGAGCATACTGAAGACCGCTACGAAGTGACTTTCGCGGGCCGGGTCATCCAAGAGGAGCGTCATCGCCGCTCGCCCGCTACCCGCGAGTATTCCCAGGATCAGGCACTGGACCTCTATCACCAGGCAGGGTTTGACCCGATTCGAGCCTACAGCGGATTTAGCCGTGATCCTGCGCAAAACGGAGACGCCCTTTTCACCGTGGTGGGAGTCAAAGCCGCTGCTTAGTCGCCCCTGGCCGCCCCGTTTCTTCTGCGCCCTGCCTGGAGGATGAAGCGATCCAAGAGGCCGGGAGCCAGCAGCCGCAGCCAGGCCAGCAGTGTCCCAGGCCGGAAGCGCACCTCCCGCCGCCGTTGGGCAGCCGCCCGAAGAATGATGGCAGCAGCCATCTCGGCCTGCATCATTCGCTCGCCGTACATTGCCCGGCCCCGGGCGCCGTAGGGGAGACCTCGGGCATCCTGCATGCTTTCGTGGAACTCACTGCGCACCAAGCCGGGGCAGACGACGGTGACGCTGACCCCTGTGCCATTCAGTTCAAGCCTCAGCGAGTCGAAAAACCCGTTCATGGCTGCTTTGCTGGCCACATAGGAAGCTCCCTCCGCAGCAGGCAACAGCGTGTTCAGGCTGGAGACGGCTACAATCCTCCCCTTGCTGCGCTTCAGGTGGGGCAATGCGTAGAAGGTGCAGGTAGCTGCCCCAAGGAAGTTGACAGCCAGCACCTGGGCGATCGAGCGCGGGTCGGGAAGCTCGGCCAGTCCGGCTTGCACCCCGAAGCCGGCATTGTTCACCAGCATCTCCAGTCGGCCGAAGGTTTCCAGGGTCCGCTCCACCAAGGTCCGGCACTCCTCCTGGTGCGAGACGTCGGCTACCCACGCCATCGCTTGGGCGCCTCGTGCGCGACATTCTGCCGCCGTATCTTCCAGCCGCTCCCTACCCCGCGCTGCCAGCGCCAGAAGAGCTCCTTCTCGCGCCAAACGGAGGGCTAGAGAGCGCCCAATGCCGCGGGAGGCTCCGGTGATAAGTACGACCTTCTCCCTAAACGAGGAGGGTGCAGCCCTCATTCGATACTCCGATCTTCTTCGTAGTGAAACCTTATTCTCTCTGGTGAAAGGATATCCTCAATCATACTCCCCCGGTGCATGGACTGTTCCAGTGATCGGGAATCGCCCCTGTAGAGACCAGGGACTGGCCGTCGTGGATTCCCTCCAGGGTGAGGGCCTATGGTAGCTCCGAAGTCCCCAGTCCCTGGAATGGTGATCTGGTTGAGCGTCGCAGCTGCTGATTTACCCGGACCGCTCGATCGTTTCTGCTCC
>JAPLHW010000249.1 GCA_026389425.1 Coprothermobacterota bacterium | reverse complement strand
GCGATGGGGTCGAAGCCACAATGCTCGGCGATGATCTCCACCATCGACTCCACCGCGAAATTCATCTGCGGGTTGCCGTACCCTTGCATAGCGCAAGCCGGCACCTTGTTGGTGTAGACAGCCTTCGCCCAATAGTCCACGTTCTTCCAATGGTAAAGGGAAACCAGCCAGCCAGCTGTGCTTCCCAGTAGTGGGTAGGCCTGAATCTGGTGGGCGCCGATATCGACTAAGACATGACAATCCACACCAGTGATGGACATGTCTCGGTTGACCCCCACCTTCAGTTGGATCTGCCCCGGGTAATTGGTGTGATCATAGGCGTCATCCTCGCGCGAGCTGACCAACTTCACAGGTCGCTTGGCTTTCAAGGCCAAGGCGGCAGCGATGGGGATCACCGAGTTCATCTGAATGGACGAGCCGAAGGAGCCACCGAGCGCTGTCTTTTTGACGTTAATCTTACTGAGGGGGATGCCGAAGATGCGCCCCAGCAGGATGCGTACGTTGTGGATAGATTGGGTGGTACACCAAACAGTGAGGCCCCCGTCCGGCTCCGGTTTGACCACAGCAGTCTTCGTGTCCATCTGGTGGTGATAGATGCGCTGCAGTTGGAAGGTCTCCTCGAAGACGAAATCCGAGCTAGCCAGCGCGGCCTGGGCATCGCCGACATGGATCTCCCGCTCGCAGGCGATGTTGGCCTTGACCTCCTGCTCTTCTTCGCCGAAAAAAACGCGGTCGTACAGAGGAGCGCTCTCTGGGAGCATCGCTTGCTCGGCGTCCAACACAGGAGGCAACGATTGGTATTCCACCTTGAGCGCTCGCAAAGCTTTGAAAGCCAGCTCCTCGGTAGGAGCAGCCACTGCCGAGATCACTTCCCCGACATGGCGAGCTTTTCGCGGTAAGACCCGCCGGTCGCGGTAGGTCTTGGCCGGCACGGAGACACCGCGCTCGTTGTAATAGACCTCCGGTACATCATCGGGGGTTAAGACCACGGCTCCCAGCGCGCAAGCAGCAGCAGTCTCGACGCGCAGGATCTCAGCATGAGGGTATGGGCTGCGCAGAGTGACAGCAACCCACATCCCCGGTAAATCGATGTCGCAGGCGTATTGTTCAGCTCCGGTGACGCGAGCCACCCCATCTTTGCGAGGTGTGTCAGTGCCGATGGAGTGAAAAGCCGGATCCATCATCCGCCCTCCTTCTCCACATGGCGAAGCAAGCCCATTAGGATTTTCTCCGGTGTTGCCGGCAAAGAGGTGATTCGCACCCCCACCGCATCATAGATGGCGTTGGTAAGAGCGGGAGCAATGGAAACCATGGGCGGCTCGCCGATGCCTTTGGCCCCGTAAGGTCCAAGGCCGGTTTCAGATTCCAGCAGGATCGTCTCCAAATCGGGGACATCGACGGCTGTGGGGATTAGATACTCAGCGAAGGAAGGAGTTTGAATGATCCCCTTCTCGATCTTCATGTCCTCGGTCAAGGCGTAACCGAAACCCTGGATCCCGCCACCTTCGATCTGCCCCTCCACGATCACCGGGTTGAGGGCTTTGCCGACGTCGAAGCAGGCCACTATGCGCGGTACGCGCAAGGCGCCGGTTTCCCGGTTCACCTCCACCTCCACCGCGTAGGCACCGAAGGTGTAGTCGGGGTGGATCTGTCCTTCGATCACCTCGTTGGCCGGAATGGAAGTGAAAGGCGCGTTGAATTGGGACTCCACGAAAAGCTCTTCGCCTTCCGTAGACATACGGTTGACCAACGGAACCAAACCGATCGATTTCTCCGGTTGGCTCTTGGAGAGGACCTTTCCCGGTTGCACCTCTAGATCCTCGACCGGCACACCTAGCATTCCAGAGGCTTTCTCCAACATGCGGGTTCGCAATACACGGGCCGCCTTCAAGGTCGCGTTGCCCGACATATACAGCTGGCGGGTGGCGGTGGTGGTGCCGGCCAAGGGGGTCAACTGAGAGTCGGTGATATAAAGCTTGATGCGCTCGATGGCCAAGCCCAGTTCCTCGGCGGCGATTTGGCAGAGGATATGTCCCTGGCCCCCGCCCAGGTCCGGCACGCCGCAGCGAATAACAGCCGAGCCGTCCAACTCCAATTTGATATAGGAACGCGAGGTGTCGTGCAGGAAAGTCAGGCGGCCGTAACTGCACATCCCTGCTCCCAGGCCGTGCCCGATCGCCACCTGTGGGTTCGCAGGGGCAGGCTTCGGACCTAGCGCGTACCAAGCCTTTTCCGCTGCTTCGCTGATGGCCACCGGCCGGTCATAGACCCAGCCCGTATCCAATGAATCGCCCTGGCGCAGGAAGTTGCGCTGGCGCAATTCCAAGGGATCGATCCCCAGGCGGCGGGATAATTCGTCCATCTGCGATTCGTAGGCAAAGTTGACCTGAGGGGCACCGAAACCGCGGAAGGCGCTGGTGATGGGTGTATTGGTCATCACTGCATAGGAGTCCACCCAGACATTGTCCACATGGTAGGGTCCGGCTGCATTGACTGTGGCATAAAGCAATACCCAGGGGGAGAGGGCTGAGTAGGAACCGGCGTCGGAGATCAAGCGGGCCTGTACGGCTACGATCCGGCCGTCTTGGGTGGCGCCGGTCTTGTATTCCATAAAGAAAGGGTGGCGTTTGCTGTGGGTAAGCAAGGATTCGGCGCGGGTGTAGGTCAACTTCACCGGCCGGCGCGTCTTCCATGCCAAGAGAGCCAGGAAGGACTCGACGGTGATGTCTTCCTTCCCACCGAAGCCGCCTCCGATCCATGTGCCCAGATAGCGGACGCGGCTATGGGGAAGGTTCAGCACCTCGGCTACTTCCCGGAAGTGCTCGATGACCTGGCTGGAGACGCGAATGTTAATGGTCCCATCTTCGTCCACCCAAGCCACTCCTGATTCCGGCTCCAGGTAAGCGTGATCCTGATATGGAACTTGATATGTGCCTTCTACAATGACGTCCGCATGAGCGAAAGCTTCCTCGACATTCCCTTTGCGAATCTTGAAATGGCTGGCGATGTTGCGTTGCTTCTCCGCGACCTGGCGAACTCCCGGCTCCATCGCCGTCATCGGGTCGAAGATGCCTTCCAGTGGTTGGTACTCCACCTCGATCATCTCGCAAGCCTGCTCCGCTAACTCGGGAGACTCTGCCGCCACCAGGGCGATCGGCTCACCGAAGTAACGTACTTCCTCGTCAGCCAAGACACGGTAAACCCCCTCGAACTGCACCCCCACGCTGGTGGACTGTCCGAATCTTGCGGTGAGTTCGTTGTGCGGCACATCCTTGGCCGTGATCACCGCGTACACTCCTTCCAGATGCTCGGCTCGCGCGGTGCGCAGGGCCAGGATCCGGGCGGCAGGGTAGCGGCTGCGCAACACCTTACCGTAGAGCATGCCGGGAACGGAATAGTCGTCGGCGTAGATGGTATCGCCACGAACTTTGTGTTTGGCGTCGACTTTGGGGATTCCTTTGCCGATAGTAATCGACATCTTAGCCACCCCCTAACAGGAGATAGTTGGCTTTCGCTTGTGCCTGGCCATCCAGACGATCAGCCAGGTCGGCGAGATTCGCCGTGCCATCGGTGACGACATGTTGCGCAGCGGCCAATGAGATGGCGTCAATGATTTTTTTATAGCCGGTGCAGCGGCAGAGATTGCCCGAAATCCCCTGACGCATCTCTCCCCGGGTTGGATTGGAATTCTCTTGCAGCAGACTCCAGGAAGCTACCAGCATTCCAGGGGTACAGAAACCGCACTGCACGGCACCACACTCCACGAAGGCGTTCTGCAGACTCTGCATGAGAGGGTCCTCCATCAATCCCCTCAAACTACGCACTTCCTTGCCATCGGCCTGAGCAGCGAGGACCAAACAGGATTTTACCGCTTTCCCGTCGTAGATCACCGTACAGGTTCCGCAATCGCCTTGATTGCAGCCACACTTGACGTCTGTGGCGCGAGCTTGGTTCCGCAGGAAGTCGAGCAGCGAGTCTCCGGCCTGGACAGTAGCGCTTACTGCTGTTCCATTGACTCGAATCTTTACTTTCACGTCGCTTTGGATCTCCATCATCCACTCCTTCAAGATAAAGCCGCCCGTGCGGCTTGACGCAATAGTGCACCGGCCAGTTGGCGCCGATAGGAAGATGAAGCACGTACATCGGTGATCGGTCGCACTTCCCCCTGCGCTTGCGCAGAAGCAAGAGAGAGCGTCTCTTCATTGAACGGCATGCCCGTCAGGCACTCCTCAGTGCGAGTTGCACGGAATGGGGTGGCAGCCAGCGAGCCGTAGGCTAACCTGACATCTTGCATCAACCCGTCATGCAAGCGCAGGGAGAGAGCCGCACTAGCCAGTGAGATCGCCATGGCATCACGGAGACCGAACTTAACGAATGCCTCGTGCTTCCCCTGAAAGAGAGGGAATCGCAAGGAGAGGATCAGCTCGCCTGGTCTCAGGTTGGTTCTACCAGGGCCAGCGAAGAGTTCAGCAATAGGGAACTCTCGTCTCCCCCCCGACAAGCTCTCGGTAGCCACCGAAGCCTCCATGGCCAGCAGCGGAGGAGCGGTGTCGGCAGCCGGTGAAGCATGACCCAGATTGCCACCCAGGGTCGCACGATTGCGCACCAGGGGGTCACCGAAGGACTGACAGGCTTGCCAGAGAAGCGGTGCTCCCTCGCGGAGGAGGGGTGAGACAGCCAGCTCGGCGATGGTCGTCAAGCTGCCGACAGTGGCCCAATCCCCTTCGGCCTGAATCCCCCGCAGCCCCTCCAGCTCACTGATATCCACCAGCAGGCAATCCTGCAGGTGACGAGCCTTGAGGTCAGGCAAAAGGTTGCTACAGCCGGCTGCGATACGAGCCCGACCGCCGTACTCGCTCAGGACCTGAAGTGCTTCGATAAGGTGCCCGGGCTTACAGAAAGAATAATGCAGCAATCGTTGGTACCCCCTTCCAATTTGCTATGCCCTCACTATGCGAAAATGGTATCTATAAGTCAAGTACTTTCATAATAAAGCAACTGGCCGCCCTGGTTAAAACCCTCACATTGCTCTCAACGCAACTGGCTATTGAACTCAAGGTTCATTTTCTCACTTCTTCATTGTCCTGACGACCACGATTGCACCATCCACCGAAGGCATCCAAACAGGTGAAGCAGGCACAGTCGAGACGGAACGACTACACATCTCATGCGCTCGTGGATCGCATCTTCTTATTAACGTGTATTTTGGATGGAGAGATCTCAAAAAGAAGAAAAGATCATGAATTTCAGGTAGAATAGTCGCAGAGTATGCAGGGTCTATGAGAACGAGAAGAGTCACGCTAGCCAGCAAGTTTATCCTGGAGCTTTATAGTTTTTTCCTCACTCTGGGATCCGCTGTCACTTGCCTCTTCGCTGCCTCTCAACCGGCGCGCAATCTGTTTCGGGAAGAGCTGGAGTCCTTCGACTTGGAGATCTCCAGTTGGATACGTGCCAATCCCACGCGCAACAAAGACCGCCTGATGCGCCTGGCTTCCTCCCTGGGAGAGAACGTGGTCTTCAGTCTGATCGCCCTCCTCGCTGGAGGCGCCCTTTTCCTGGCCGGTGCCAGATGGGAAGCCTTGGCGATCTGTACCGTCGCTTTTGTTAGTGCTGCGGCTGTAGGTATCATGAAGCTCGTCTTCAGCCGACCTCGCCCCGACGGGGACTGCCAGGTCCGCACCTTCGGCACCAGCTTCCCCAGCGGTCACGCTAACAGCTGCACCGCTTTCTACCTGCTACTGGCCTTTGTCCTTTATCAGTTCGTGCCACCCCAATTGCGTTGGTTGTTGATGGCCTTCACCTTGGCTGTGGTTCTTTTAGTGGGGCTCAGCCGCGTCTATCTTGGCGCTCATTACGCCACCGACGTGCTGGCCGGCTTCGCCACCGGAGGAACGATCGCTCTTCTGACCGGCCTGGCTTTCGGCCTCTACCGTTTGCCGTTGGCCCACTGGTTCTCCGCCCTTATCCCTTAGCTTCTAGCTTCCTTCGCCGTTTTCGTTGCGCCCCCATCCGTGAGTACCTGTACCCATACTTGTCGCAAGCGGGGACCATCGAATTCAGCAAAGAAGATCCCTTGCCAGGTTCCCAAGACCAGCTCCCCCGTGCTAACGGGAACCAGCAGGGAGACCCCGGTCAGCGCCGACTTGATGTGCGCTGCCGAGTTCCCCTCGCTGTGACGATAGGACCCAACTGTCGGCGCCAGCCGTTCCAAGTAAGCCAAGAGATCCTCTGCTACGGAAGGGTCCGCGTTCTCGTTGATCACCAGGCCGGCCGTGGTATGAGGAACATAAACCAGCGCTGCTCCTTCCCTCAAACCCAGGGCGTGGACCGCCTGTTGGATCTGCTTCGTGATCTCTTGTAATTCCTGCCTTCGTTGCGTTTTCAGTTGCAGAACATGCATTTCTGTACCTCTTCAGCCGCGTGATGTCAGTTTAGCTAATGAATGCTTATCCCGCTGATTCCGCCATGTGATTCCGAAGGTACCAGACCCCCAAGCCCTGACCATTGGGATCTAAGAGTATGTGTGGTGTAGTCCGTCGTCCTTCAGAGTCAACATGGCCTGAGCCAGCTCATCGGTCGTCGCCGCGCCCAGGCGGTACTGGAAAGGCCACATGCTCTTGGGATCAAATATGCCCACCCGGTCGCTGTCGCTCAAGACATGGTTCAGATCTGGCCAGAGGCCGGGCATGGCACTCAATTGCCCATTGATGAAGGTGATCCCTCGCTCTTGGCTACCCACCCTTACGTGTATCAAGAGGTCGGCCATGGTGCTCCCCGCAGGAAGACTCACCGTCAAATTTGCGAAGCCTTCTTGATCAGCCTCACCCACCTTGTGCGCCAAAGCTCCATAAAGCCACAGATCAACGGTGATACTTGGCAATCTATCCACCCCCCAATGGAGGAAAAAAGCCCACTTCGTCGCCGGGTTGCAGGGGCCAATCCATCGCACGGGCTTGTCCTTTGACGAAGGCAATCTTGACTTCATTTGAAGGCAATTTCAACTGATCCACGAGATTATCCAGCGTTGCACCATCCGGTAGCTCCATTTCGAAGGGAATCCCGGGGGCCACACCATCTAGATGGCTGCTCAAGGTTGCGAAAAGTTTCACTCGAATCCGCATCTCAACTCACGGACATCGTATGATATCTTGGGCCCATAGGCAATCAGCACAAGACGGGTTCCAGCCCCAACACCCTTCGTTGCGTCCTCGAAAGTCACAGGTTTCCCGCAGGTCGCAATCGGGGCAGGAGGGAAAGCGAAAATGCAGCACCTGGCTGCGAAAACGCACATATTCCTCAGACATCCAGATCTCTCCTAAAGACTGAGAGTTGATGTTCCCCAAGATGTAGCGACTTACCTGCTTTTTCCTCCCGTCCACGGCGAAATATGAGTAGTTGTGCGAAAGGGCATAACAGGGAGATACGCCACCATCCCATCCCACCACAAGGGCTCGGTCTCGTACGAAGCGGCAGCGCCGCTCTGCGCCCCAGTGCATACGAGGCCGTTCCATGGAACCCCACGTCAACCAGGCATCAGCCTTCACCGGCCAGCCGCACGCGCTCAATGGTGGGATCGGTTCATAGCCATAGAGGATTTCCCCTCTCATACTCTCGCTGTAGGGTAGAACATTGCTGACCAGGACACGAGCGGCGCTCGACCGTATGGCAAGGCCGGCCAGCTCGGCCAGTTCAGGAAAGTTGCTTTTCAAGGCAACGAACTCAATCTCCAGGGCGGGAAAAAGTGACCCTTGCTTGTTTTTTGCCTCATTCAGGGTCCGGATGTTGTCCAGGACTTGGGAGAGCGTCGCTCCTCGAATTCCGGCGTAGGTCTCCGGCTTTACTCCATCCATAGACACCACCAATCGATCGACGCCCAATTCGACGATCCGAAGACCAGTTTCCCCATCAAGAAGGAGGCCATTGGTGCCGAGGGTTACAGCTAGATCCCTCTCCCTGACTTGTTGGATCATCTCCAAGATGTGAGGGTGGGTAAGAGGCTCGCCAAAACCAGTGAAAATAACGCGATTCCGGTTGGGCAGCTCCTCCAGGCTTTCTACCAGGTGTTGGAATGTGTCCATAGACATCTCGGCTTCCGGATCCTCCCAGACGTTGCGGATGCAGATGCTACACCTGAGATTGCAGGAGGTGGTTGGCTCGATGTAAATCTTACGTACGTCTGGGAGGCGGGGATGAAAGATCAAATCCCCTTCGCGCTCCTCCAGCCAATATTCGGTATCGGGAGCAAGATGCCTGGGCTGAAGGAATTCAGCGGGCAGGGTCAATCTGTGATGTTCGTCTATTTTAACTTTGGGCATGATTCTTCTTGGACGATTGCGGACGGGACAAACAATGTCCCGTCCGCACGAGTCTCATCCTCCCCAGATTTAATTTTTGGGCGAGGCTGCCGGAAGATGCCTATAGTTCTCCATAGACGGCATCCAGGACCTCATCGGGTATATCGAAGACCTGGTTATGCGGCGGAAGCGGCTCGTACTTCATGAACTCAGGCACCCGGTCATCCGCCTTGGTTAGGCCAGCCGCCTCATTGAAGGCTCTCTCCTTCTTCAGGATTTCCCCGCCAACTTTGGCTGCGTCCTCTGGCTTCCAGTTGGTGCCCAGCATGCCGTTGCATTCCTCCATCAGCCCTTCGAAACCGCTGGGGATGTCCAGGACCGCAAAGGCGATGAACAAGCAGTGTCCAGTGGAATCAAGGAAGGCTGTTGTTGCCTGGAAACCACGGCTAAGCGCCGCCTTGCCTTCAGTGCTAAGAGGATCCGCTTTGCCGCCTACGCTCAAGATCTCTGGGCAAATGGTATAGCCGGCAGTGTGGTCGGCACCCATCGTACTGGTGGCAAAGGTGATGCCGATTCCTTTCACAGCACGGGGCTCATAGGCAGGCATGACCTGACCCTTTACTGCAGGCACTCGCACCACGCCGAAGGCCTTGCCCGTGAAGGCTGCGCCTCCACCGAGTATCCGGCCCAATGGCGTGCCCTTGCCCATCTCGTCAATCAGGTTGATGGCTCCCTTGCTGTCTCCAAACTGGATCACTCCTGCTTCCATGGCTACAGCCAGGGTGCCTCCGGCTTCGATTGTGTCCAGGCCGTAGGCGTTACACAGCTGAACCATCTCGGCGATGTCATCCAGGTTGTCAATGCCGCAGTTGGCTCCAAAAGCCCAGTCAGACTCGTACTCCACGCAGGAAGTGTGCTCCGATCCATCTTTATTAAAAAAGGTGTTGGAACACTCGATGATACAACCTGGACTGCAAGCGTGGTTATACAGCTCCTTGCCCAGTCGCTGCTTGTTGATCTCAAAGATGGCTTCTCCTGCGATCTTGGGTGCGCCCTCGAAGCGCCCGTTTGAAAAATTGCGAGTAGGCAATCCGCCTGCCTCATTCAGGAGGTTGATCAGTACAGCGGTACCGTATGTATTAAGAGCCCCCTTTGGGCTAGTGATCGGATGCGTCCTCAATGCATCCGCCAATTTGGCACGCCCCTGTTCAAAGAGAGCCTTGTCCAGGATGGGAACTCCTGGTCCTCCAGTTTTGCCTAGCACGATAAACTTAAGCCCTTTACTGGCAAGCACTGCCCCGAGACCGCCTCGCCCAGCATAGCGGCTGGGACGCTTGAACATGTCGTTGAAGGCTATCCCTGAATTGGCATACCCATATTCAGCAGCTACACCACATCCGGCGATATCCACTCGTTCCCCGAACCGTTTGTACAGCTTCGGAAAAGCATCATAGAAGCTCAGGCTCACATATTCATCGGCCGGGAGAAATTCCACCTTTGGTTTACTGGCCGAAGCGTCCCAGCTAAGGTACGCCATCCAGTACTTCCCTTTCTCTTTAGGTTGACCCTCAACTACTAAAGCTTTGATCCCAAGATTGGCTAGTGTCGGGGCCCAAGACGAGCCGGCGTTGGCTTCCTTTATACCGCCGGTAAGTGGGGATTTACCCCCCACCGAGACACGGGCAGCAGAGGGGGCAGGGGTGCCGGTAACGATGCCAGGGGCGAAGACAAGTTTGTTGTTGGGACCCAGGGGGTGACACAATGGAGGGACCTCATCAAGAATCATGGTGGAACTTAATCCGCGTCCCCCCAGGAGCCTGTAGGCTTCTGGAACCTCATCCAGGCGATAAGTACGGTCGGCCATATTCAGTCGCAAGATCCACATCTGTTATCTTCCTTTCGCTTTACCTCTTGCACAGAAAACAGTTTAACCAACCATTTCTAACCTCCTTTGCAAATACGGCAGGCGTGGGGATTGCTCCCCGCACCCTAACGCTCGTCCGTCCCCGAGGGAGCAAGACGAGTCGGAGGGACTTTTCTTTAGGGAAGTGGAATATCAGCCAGCAAGAACCGAGCAGGAAAGAGCCCGTATTCCTTAACTACTGGCCAGTCCGCGGTCAGCCAGATAATGGCAAAAAGAAACACCAAAGTGCTCGTAAGGGGGTCATTTCCTACAAGAGCAATATGAAGGCCTATTATCGCATTGATAAGCCCTATGCAGGTACGAACAACACCACCTTCTCCTAGTTTTCCACGCCCCAAGCCGATTCGGCCCAAGACATAGAAAGCAATGCCGAAGAAAATAATGCGGTATCTACCATTTCCAAACTCCTTCCCCCCAATTGCAGTGTTACCACTGGGGATCAAAGCAACCTCCTTAACCTTTCCAAGAATTAATCCGCAATATTCACGAGTTCTGCTGTCGCTCTTCACTAGTTCTGGTAAATTTTCCGAGTTAGGCGATACACGTCCCGCTACCGGGTTACCTGTAATACGGAATCTGTAACCTCCTTTCCCCCAAATGCAGTGTCACCGCTGGGGATAAAAGCAACCTCCTTAACCTTTTGAAGAGTTAAGGGACACCCGCTACCGGGTTACCTGACACCTCAAATATCTCCTGCCTTACTATCCCTTTCAACCACGCAAATAGTGGCCATTATTTTTATAGTAGTCCGATATGCCCTTTTGTCAACCACCTGAATTTACTCAGTGGGCGCATGGATAAAATGATCAGGTGCAATTTGCAAGGATTTTGGAAATATTGACGCTTTTGAGCTCCTGCCTTTCTAGAGCCCAGGAAGTCTGTTAGGTGAGAAAAAGGCACAAATTGTAATGATTGCCTATTCCGTTGATTCCGCTACCTGATTCCGCAGGAAGAGCGTCAACACGGGTTTGCCCATCTGGAAAATAGCCAAAAGATGCGCTTTTCTGCTACAAATGATTGATGGAAAATAAAGGGATGAACTCACAGTGGAGGGACAGCCCGTCTGCGGAAGTCGGCGGGGTGGCGACCGGAGCTTTCTTGTTGGTCTTCAGTATCGGCGATCGTCGCTGTGCCCTATCCCTGGCCGAAGTGGAACGCGTCGTGCGAGCAGCAGCGGTGACACCGCTTCCTCATTTGCCGGAGACAGTCCTGGGGATGATCGACATACAAGGTGAGGTCTTGCCGATCATCGATCTCCGCTCGTCCTGGACCTTCCCGTGCATCCCCTCTCCCCTGGGGATCAATTCCTCGTCGCCAGAACGATGTCACGCCGTCTGACCCAGGTGATCGACGAAGCCCTGGAGGTTCATCATTGTTTTCCAGAAACTGTGACGATCCCTTCCCAATCCTTGCCCGTGTACAGCTCTTGCAGGACCTTTGTCATTGGAGACCTCCTGAATCGTTTGTGTCTTTTGAAGAGCTGCGATAGGTTCAACGAGGTCTCTTTTCTTTCGGCAACCTCTAGGGACCTGTTCATCGACCAAGATTCTGCAGAACCATGGTGGACTAGCTGAAAAACTCCGTCCGCCTCTCTGTCAAGCTGGCACAGCAGGCCACCTCTCTTCTGCCGGGCCATGTCTATCTTGAGCTGGATAACTGGCAATTCGGGTTGGATGCCGCAGATCGCGTCACCCTCAGCAAGGATCCTCCAGAGAACAGCCTTCGGCCTTCAGTCTCCTTCCTCTTCCGCTGCATAGCCAAGCACTGGAGATCGCAGAGCATCGGCGTACTGCTGAGCGGGATGGGCAGCGACGGCGCGCTTGAGCTGGGGGAAATCCGCCGGCAGGGCGGGGTGATGATTACCCAAAGTGCGGAAAGCTCTGCCGTGTTCGGCATGCCCGGTGCAGCAACAGCTTTAGGAGCCGTCGATTTTCTTCTGGACCCGGAGCAGATCGTCACAACCTTGGAAAACCTGGCTTATCAATCCATGTCTGAGCGTTGAGGGAATCAAGGTGAAGAAAACCATCCAAATTCTGGTCGTCGAGGATAGCCTTACCCAGGCAGCCATGCTGGAACACATCTTAACGAGGGATGGCTACCGGGTGGAGGTAGCCCGAGGAGGGCAGGAAGCTTTGGAGAGACTGATCGCCAGCCCCGCTCATCTGGTCATCTCCGACATCACGATGTCGGAGATAGATGGCTTCGAGCTTTGCCGGCGAATAAGGAGCAACGAGAAGACACGCCCCATCCCAGTTATTTTGCTTACTTCGTCGACCGACCCCAAGGACATCATCCAGGGTCTGACGGCCGGGGCCAGTCATTTCATCACCAAGCCGTACCAGAATGAATATCTCCTGGAACGGGTTCGCACTATCTTGGCTCACAAAACTCTGAGAGAGGAAGAGCCCTCGCGGATCGCCATGGAATTTATCATCAACGAGTTGCAACGGGTCAACGAGGAATTGATGGAAGCCCAGCATCGCATGGCAGCGCAGGCGGAAGAGTTGCGTCACCTCTCCTTGACGGACGAGCTGACCGGCCTTCCCAACCGGCGGGCTTTCATTACTTTAGGCGACCATGAACTGAGAGTAGCCCAACGCTCGGGTGAGTGGGTCTTTCTCCTCTATATGGATGTCGATCAATTCAAACAGATCAACGATACGCTCAGCCACGCCGTCGGGGACCAGGCTTTGAAGGATGTCGCCAGCGTGCTGCGGAATGCATTCCGAGCCTCCGACATCGTCGCCCGCATCGGTGGAGATGAATTCGTGGTGATGGTTATCGGTGAGGAAGAGGATTTCCCTCAGGAAGCCGGTCAGCGGTTAGCGGATGCGGTGAAGGTTTTCACCGATCGCAATCCCCGTCCGTACCACTTGAGCCTAAGCATTGGAAGTGCCAGTGTTCCACCCAGCGAGACGACCACTCTCGACTCACTATTGGAGCAGGCCGACCACTCTATGTATGAACAGAAGCACAATCCCCAGTAAAACCAACTCGGATTGTGTCCGCCTGATTCCTCAAAATCAGAAATCCAAAATCAGAAATCCAAAATAAAAGGTTTCTCGCTGCGTTTTCTGCAGGTCTCGTCAGAGCCCCACCCCCGGCTTAACGAGGGTGCAGAGACGAACCCCCTGCTGCCGCAACTGATGGAAGATGGCCCCCTCGCCTAGTTGGCGTAAAACCCAGGGGATATCAATGACCCGGCTTCCAGAGACGATGTCTACTCCGAGATCGAACCAGAGAGGGGTGAGGGGGGCGCTGGGCCCTAGCAGCACCACTAATGCCCCAGGCCGGCGCAAGGCGAGCAATCGGTCCAGCCCCCCGTAGACCAGCGCTGAAGCGCTGATCGCCAACAGATCAGCCAACGGCACAACCTCCTCGGCCAGACCCTCCGGCAAATCCCCGGGTAACGGTGTTTTCTCCAACACCCAGAGAGTACGCACACCCGCTCGCAGTCGAGGAACGAAGGGGAAGTGCCCCACCAAGACGACTCGCTTGCCGGCGCCTAGGCGAAGGAGAAGATCAAGGGCATTGATCTCTAAGCCATCCTCAGGCGGGGAAATCAGCGAGTTCATCGCCGCCACCCCGATGGAGCGCTCTAAGCTGCTGGAAGAGAGCGCCAGTTGTGCCGTTCGGCGAGCGCTTCCCCCAGTCAAGTGACCCGCCTCAACCACCGGGGGGTCGCCTTCCAGGCCGTGGACTGCCACGGTTGCTGCCAGGCCGCAGCCTGTGCTTACTACCGCCGTCCAAAAGGGGCCAATGCGCAGGTCTATTACCAGGGCATCCTGCTCCAGGCTCTCCAGTAGAACCTCCATGACTTTCATCCCAGCCAAGGGCTACGCCGTTCTGACCTGATACTTCGGCGCCAAGCGAACCGGATGGTAGGAGAGTTTGGCGGCGCGCAGCCCCTCTTCCCCCAGATCCTGTTCGCGATTGATGAAAGAAGTCTCGGCCCAGTGAAGAGCGGCGAACTGCTGGTTGATCAGTGGGTAGAGACCACGGATGGCTGGGTTGGCTTTTTCGAAATGGATGACAGCAGTCTGCGCATTGAGCAACTCTCCAAGCGAGAAGGCTTCCACGTTCCCTTCCACCTCGATGGCCAGGCCGGAGCAATCCAACTGACGGAAATGAGTCAAGGCTTGGTGAACGGCCTCCCACTCGTCGAATAGCCCTAGATCTTCCTCGCATCGACGCATCGTGCACCAGGCGCCGACCATCTCCAGACAAGACGGGACCAAGTCCTCTGCCAACGGCCGGCTGCGGAAGGCGTGCTCCGCACGGAAGTGATTGATGTGATTCTTTTGACCGTGATAGGGTTTGCCAGGAAGCTCAACCAAGTCGGGGGTACGGAAAAGGTAATCGAACTGATCACGATCTTCCTCGATGACCAGGCCGGGAGCGCCTCTTAGCTCCTCGGCACACCTTCCGTCCACGCGCCAGAGGAAAGGCTGGGGTCCCTTCTCCTGGACCAATCGCTCCAGCAGCAGCTGGACGATAGGAGCGCGTCCCCCTGGTCCAATCGGTGGAAGGCCGAAGGAGCGGCCCTCCACTTCCCCGATGACCAACAGCCAATCCTGGTAGATCGACCAACGGAAACGGTAGTGAGCCCTCCAGCAAAACAAGTTGGTGAAGCTCAGCTCGGAAGACTCCGGCTGATAGGTCCACAGGAGGGGGCTGAGGATCGTTCGATCCTCCAGGGTGATGTCTTGAAAATCAGGGAAATGAGGCATCGGGCGTATCTTTCCGGCTCGCATTCTCCCATGCCGGGCTGGGGTGCGCAATCACTTTTATAGTAGGGGGGGTCCCTTCGTTTCACTCGAGGGCAGGTTCAAACCCGCCCAAATCACTTCTTGATAGCCCGCGGCAGCGTGTACTGCAGCAAGAAAGAGGTTACAATCTAAACCACAAAAATGCCGAATACGACTTCCACTCCCAAGGCTTCCGGCCCACGAAAACCCTTCCATCAGGCCCGTCACGGCCGGCTCTTGCTTGGTTTGTCGGCACTCCTGGTCTTGGCTTTCTTCTTGGCTCTCTTCCTGGGACGCTACCCTTCCCCTCCTTGGCTGCCACCCAGCCTCTTGGCTGATGATCGAGTCGCCCAGAGCCTGGTCTGGAACCTGCGCCTACCCCGCGCTTTACTTGCCGTACTCGTAGGCGCCTCTCTTTCCGCCTCGGGTACGGTGCTTCAACTGCTCTTCCGCAACCCCCTGGTAGAGCCGGGCTTCCTTGGCGTCTCGCAGGGAGCCGCCTTCGGCGCCTCTCTCGCCTTCGTCCTATTGGGCGGCGCGGTGGCGGCAGTGCAGGGGCTGGCCGCTCTCTTCGCCCTGATCGGCCTCGCCCTGGCTGTCTTCCTGGCTCGCCGCATCCGCTATGGGGGGTGGGTGCTTCGATTGGTA
>JAPLHW010000195.1 GCA_026389425.1 Coprothermobacterota bacterium | reverse complement strand
CAACCTAACTGGATCGCCAACTTTATTTGGGGTATCGCCGACGATGTGCTGCGCGATCTCTATGTGCGAGGTAAGTACCGCGACGTGATCCTCCCAATGACCGTCCTGCGCCGACTGGACTCCGTGCTGGAGCTGACCAAGCAGGCCGTTCTCGACATGAAAGCTAAGCTTGACGCGGAAGGTATTATCCATCAGGACAAGGCTTTACGGCTGATCGCCGGCCAGGCCTTCTATAACACCTCCAAGTTCACGTTTCGCGACCTGAAGAACCGCGCCAGCCAGCAGCAGCTCCGGGCTGACTTCGAGGATTATCTCGATGGCTATTCGCCCAATGTCCAGGAAATCCTGGAGAGTTTTGAGTTCCGCAACCAGATCCCGCGCCTCTCCAAGGCCGACGCGCTGGGGACGCTGATCGAGAAGTACCTCGCGCCGGACATCAACCTGAGTCCCCACCCCGTACTGAATGGCGATGGCTCGGTGAAGCACCCAGGGTTGGACAACCATGCCATGGGGACCATCTTCGAGGAGCTGGTCCGACGCTTCAACGAGGAGAATAACGAGGAAGCGGGGGAACACTGGACGCCGCGCGACACCGTCAAGCTGATGGCGAAGTTGGTCTTCCTGCCCATCGCTGAGGAGATCGAATCGGGCACTTACCTGCTCTACGACGGTGCCTGCGGAACCGGCGGGATGCTGACTGTGGCCGAGGAGACCGTCCAGCAACTGGCCAAGGAACGTGGCAAGCAGGTCGCTACTCATCTCTACGGCCAGGAGATCAACGCCGAGACCTACGCCATTTGCAAGGCAGATCTGCTGTTGAAGGGCGAAGGCGACGCGGCGGACAACATCATCGGCGGACCGGAGCACTCGACCCTGGCCAACGACGCCTTCCCTTCGCGCGAGTTCGACTTCATGCTCAGCAATCCGCCTTACGGCAAGAGCTGGAAGAGCGACCAGGAGCGCATGGGCGGCAAGGCCGGCATCAAGGACCCACGTTTCATTATCGAACACACCGGCGACCCCGAGTACTCGCTTATCACCCGATCAAGTGACGGCCAGATGCTCTTTTTGGCCAACATGCTAAGCAAGATGAAGCAAGGCGCAAAGCTCGGCAGCCGCATCGCCGAGGTGCACAACGGCAGCTCGCTCTTCACCGGAGACGCCGGCCAGGGCGAGAGCAACATCCGCCGCTGGATCATTGAAAACGACTGGCTGGAGGCCATCGTCGCCCTGCCGCTGAATATGTTCTACAACACCGGCATCGCCACCTACATCTGGGTGCTCAGCAACCGCAAACCCGTGCATCGCAAGGGAAAGGTGCAGCTCATCGACGCCACGCAGTGGTTCAAGCCACTGCGCAAGAATCTTGGCAAGAAAAAATGCGAGCTGTCGGAAGAGGACATTCAGCGCATTTGCGAAACCTTCCTCGCCTTCGAGGAAAGTGAGCAGTCGAAGATCTTCCCCAACGCCGCCTTCGGCTACTGGAAGGTGACGGTCGAACGTCCGTTGCGCCTCAAGGGCATCAATTCCGGCCACGCCTATACCCCGAAGGAAATCAAGGCCCTCGTAGGGGCGGGTTTCAAACCCACCCTTGACTCACCGCCGGTGATCAGGACGATCCACAAGAAGAGCACGGCCCCCGATCCCTTGCGCGGCCTGTTCGAGGTCACTATCGCCGGCAAGCCCGC
>JAPLHW010000134.1 GCA_026389425.1 Coprothermobacterota bacterium | reverse complement strand
GAAGCACAAAGATCGATCAGACGGAGGTTGGGTGATGCAGAACTGGGAGTTGGTGCAACGTTATTCCCGCCAGCAGATCCTGCCGGGAATCGGTGAAGAGGGGCAGCGCAAACTAGGGGAAAGCCATGTCTTGATCCTCGGCTGCGGGGCATTGGGCTGTCTGACGGCCAGTGCTCTGATTCGGGCAGGCGTGGGGAGATTGCGCCTGATCGACCGGGGCGTGGTGGCTCTCCATAACCTGCAGCGGCAGATTCTCTACGATGAAGCCGACGCCCGGATGGGTTTGGCCAAAGCAATAGCCGCCGAGAGTTCGCTGAAAGAGGTGAACCACCAGGTCCGGGTGGAGGGGATCGTAACCAACTTCAGCTCTGGGAATGCCCTTTCTCTGGTTGAAGGGGTTGATCTGGTGCTCGACGGTTTGGACAATTACGAGAGCCGTTTTCTCCTCAACGATGTCGCCTGGAAGACTGGCATCCCCTGGATTTACGGTGCGGCCGTAGGAACGGTGGGGTTGACTGCCACCTTTCTGCCGCACCAGACTCCCTGCTTTCGCTGCCTGCACCCCGAGCTCCCACCGCCCGGCACCATTCTAGACTGTACCGTCGCCGGTGTGATCAATGCGGTTCCCTGGATGGTCGCGGCGATTCAAGCCGCGGAAGCAGTCAAGCTATTGGTGGGCGATCCTTCCCTGAACAAAGGGTTGTTGTTAGTGGATCCCTGGAACCATAACTATGAGAAGATTGTCCTAGCGACCCGAGCTAGTTGTCCCACCTGCCGAGGGCACTACTCTTTCCTAGACGGCTCTTTTTAGGTGAGTCGCCTTAAGTCTTCGGGTAGAAGCGGAGACGTCAATAGCTGGTAGAAAAGCTGCCAGCGACGATCAACCTGGCCGGGTCCGCCCCCTTGGCTTTCCACCCAGTCTCTGACCAAGTCACAGCCCAGATAGTAGCTGATCAGATAAGCGCGGTAGCAACGGAAGAACTCCAGCTGCTGCTCCGCCCGAGGCAGGCTGTAAAGGCGATCCTCGATCAAGCGTTGCAAAGCCTCTTCCTGGGAGAGCTGACCGTCCAAGTATTGCCGAGCGATGTCGACCTCGGCGTAGCCTAGGCGAGCGTTTAAACGGAGGATCTCGTGGTAAAGCTCCAACTCCGTGCCATCGAGGCTGGCCAGCGGACAGAGCACATCTCGCTCGAAGGCGATGCGTTCTGCCATCGAGGAAAAAGCTACCTCGATGCCGAAGTTGGCGCTACCCTCAGCCAGCAGTGCGTCGGGGCCGAAGAGTGGCCAGATGGCGTGCTCTACCCATCCTTTTTGATGGTAAAAGAGCCGTTCGTGCAGGAGGTTGAGCAAGTGGTGCCCCGGGTATCCCTCGTGACAAGCTAACGACACCACCAAGTCGAGTCCTACCGGGAGGTCGGTGTTCACTTGGATCAAGCTGTGACCATTTCCCTGGAACCAATTGTAGCCCGACCAGGGCTGCCCGGTGACGAGCTCAACCGAGAAGCTCTCTCCTTCAGGCAAAGGGATGTGTTCGGCTGTCCGACGTCGAGCCTCGTCGATGGCTGCCCGAAGGACCTCTTCCAGCTTCTCCTTGGGGACCTCGAATTGGCGACGAAATCTCTCCATGCGCCGGGCGAGAGATTCTGTCCCCGGCAGCAGGGTAGCGATACGGGAAAGCGAGCAGCTGAGTTCCTCGGCGGGTAGGGGAGGGCAGACGGCGTGATAGATGGCCCGGGATTCCTCGTCGAAGGTCCTTTTCTCTCCAACCAGCATCCGGCTGGCAGCGGCCATCGAGCGCAGATGACCGGCCAGGGAAATGGCTCTCCGACTCGTCACCTCATCCAGACCGCTTCGACTTAAAGCCTCGACCTCTACATGCAAAGAGGAGGCTTCTTCCACTACCTGCGCCGGCGTCTTCCCTCCTTGCTTCCCCTCTTCCTTCAATGAATCGGGGCCGAAATAGCTGTCTACATAGTCGGGCAAGTGGCGTTCCAAAGCGAAGCAGAGCCGGACATAGGCTCGGGCGGCGTAATCGAGCGACTGGCCGGTTTCGGCTTGTGTACCCAGAAGATGGTCTGTCTTTTCGTTCATCAGCAATCCCTTTCTTTCTCTCTTGAAATCTGCTCCCTATTCTAACCTCTTTCCCGCCAACCACATGGAGTTTTGAGGGTAGCGAGGGCAAGCCATGCAGTGCAAAAGAACCTATAATCTCACGGTAACAGATACGGAGGGTTGATCGATGCGTCAAGTGATAGTGGAACCGGAAGTTTGGGAGAAGTATCCCTCGTTCAGAAGGGGGATCCTGATAGTCCGAAGTATGCGCAATCCCGTTGTGGAGGATGAAGTGGCTCAATTGTTGGAGCAGGAAAGGATCCGCCGCGTGAGCGGAGAAACCCTTCAAGACTCCGCCGTGCTAGCCTGGGATGAGATACACCGCCGTTTTGGCTCCAATCCCAACAAATTTCCACCCTCGATAAAATCTCTCCTCAAGCGAGTTGGCAAGGGGGATCAGCTCCCTTTCGTCAACACAGTCGTGGCTTTGTTCAATGTGGTCTCTTTGAAATACCTGCTGCCCTGCGGTGGGGACGACCTGGCCGCAATCGGCGGCGACCTGTGCCTGGGCTTGGCCAAAGGAGATGAACGGTTTCTCCCCCTGGGCGGAAGTGAGGAGGAGCATCCTCTCCCCGGAGAGGTCATCTACTACGATGGCGCCAGCCGGCAAGTGATGTGTCGCCGATGGAATTGGCGGAATGGAGATTTCTCGAAGATCACCGAGCGCTCCGAAGGCGTGGTCATCAATGTCGATGGCGCCGAGATCGTGCCTACCGCGGTATTGTTGGCCGCTCGTGACGAGCTGGCCGGCTGGTTGGAGCGGATCTGCTCGGCGGAGGTGGAGACAAAGCTGCTGACCCGTACGCATCCCTCCCAAGTGATCGATTTCTAGCCGGTCGCTCAGGGTATGATGGAAGGCCAGAGGGTGGCCATGGCCAGCACCACCATGCCGACCAAAACCGCCAGTGCGGTGTTTCCAGCTAACGCCAAAATGGCCGCCTGCAGTGGACGAAAGCCGAGGCCGACAAGCACCGCTGCAGAGAAGGCCTCCGGCGTCCCAAAGCCGGCAGCTCCCTCCATGAAAGCTCCAAAGCTGAAGATTCCCGACACGGTAAGACAAGCGGCCATGATCGCGGGATGACGCCCGAATGCCGCTAGCTCTCCCCTGGGCATGAACCATTGCCCGCGCGGTCACTCTCCTTGGCGGCGAACCGCTCCATGGCGTACGACAGCATCTCCGCCAGGCGGTCGAGAAGGGCGACGATCTCCTCATCGAAGTAATGAGGAACTTCGGCATAGAGGTTGAAGGTTCCGATCTGTCGTTCTCCCTGGCCGATCGGGAAAGCGGCCATCGCTCGATACCCCCTTTTCAAGGCATCCTGACGCCACGATACCGTGCGCGGGTTGGTAGCGATGTCCTGGACCAGGACATGATGGCCGGTATGCAGTGCAGTCCCGGTGGGTCCCTCGGTCGGCCAGGTCCGCGCGTCGATGCGGATGGAGTCCAGGTAACGCTCTTCCATTCCCCAGTGAGCGACTGGAACCACCAACCCCTCGGGGTCGACCAGGCCGATCCAGGCCATCCGAAAGGCGCCTTCCTCGACAGCTACGCGACAAGTCTGGCAAAAGAGCGAGAAACGGTCCTCCGCCCGGACCATGGCTTCCTGGGACCGGCAAATGAAGGCATACAAGCGATTCAAGCGGAAAGCCCGTTCCTCCATGCGTGACCGGGCCAGCGTGGAAGTGAAGATTTCACTGACTAGACGGATCAGGCGAATATCTACCGGCGACCATTGACGCTCCTGGCCCTCCGCAATGAGCCCGAGAAACCCGAGCAGCTTGCCCTTCAAGAGGAGAGGAAAGGCCAACAAGGATTGGATTCCCAACTCGTGCCAAACCCGCTGATCACCCGTCGCTTCAGGAGGCAGATCGGCAAGTTGAGGCACATGGATGGCTTCCCCGGCCAGGAATCGAGCGAAAGCCCAACCCATCTCGGCCACGGAGGATCCTTCCAGCCGACCGCGGTTTGGCTGGAGTCCAGGCCCGCACCACTCATAGATGCTTTCGATGATCAACCCCTCCGGGTCGAGAAGGGCCAAGTACCCTCGGTCAGCCCCGATGAACTGTGTGATCACTTGGATGGCGCGCAGGATCTCCTCCTCCAGGCGCTCCGGGGAAGCTGCAAGGAAACGGCGCGAGATGGCGGAAACCATATGCTCCAGGGCCAATGTCTGCCAAGGAGCTTCGGAAAACTCGCCCTCGTGGGTTTGTCGATCGAGTTCGACTTGCCGGCACTCTTCCAGCGGCTTCTCCTCTGGAGCAAGTGACTGTGAAGATGCTGCCGCAGGCTGTTTCGTCACCCCCGGCTCCGCGGGCAGCCCCTCTATCGGACTGTCCTGCGTTTCTCCACTTGAACCGAGACTCGCTTCTCGGTTCATTGGTGCATGGTTTGATAGTTTCTCATCCGCATGGCCTTCTCGCATCCATGAAGTGTAGCACCTTCATTACGTCCTGACGCCGAGATGACCGGTTTCGATTTCTGCGAGGTAGGCAAATTGGCAGGCATTCCACCAAATTCCCTCTGCAATCCATCCCGCCCCCCCTCCGTCATCCCGACCTCCTTTTGTCATGCTGCGTGACCCTTTTTGTCATCTTGACCACCATTATTGTCATCTTGACCACCATTTTTTTTGTCATCCTGAGGCGTAGCCGAAGGATCTGGCCTTTAGCGGCACTTGTCATGCTGAACGAAGTGAAGCATCTTGCCTTTCGTCTTGGTCTAGGACCAACTGCCAGACCCTTCGTCGCGGGGCTCCTCAGGGTGACAAAAGGGAACGTCATCCCGACCTCCTTTTGTCATGCTGCGTGACCCTTTTTGTCATCCCGACCGCTCTTTTTGTCATCCTGAGGCGTAGCCGAAGGATCTGGCCTTTAGCGGCACTTGTCATGCTGAACGAAGTGAAGCATCTTGCCTTTCGTCTTGGTCTAGGACCAACTGCAAGACCCTTCGTCGCGGGGCTCCTCAGGGTGACAAAGGGGAACGTCATCCTGACCACCCTTTTTGTCATCCTGACCACCATTTTTGTCATCCCGACCGCTCTTTTTGTCATCCTGAGGCGTAGCCGAAGGATCTCGCTTTTCGTCTTGGTTCTAGCCTCAAGGCCAGACCCTTCGTCGCGGCTTTTACCCTTGAGCGAAGCGAAGGGCTCCTCAGGGTGACAAAAGGGGGTTGTCATCCTCTTGAACTTTCTCTTTCGCTGCGAGGCTTGAGGGCGGGCTTGAAACCCGTCCCTACCAAAGCCGGCTTGGCTGCGGTGGGGATAGCCGCCCTGGATGTCGCCAAGCCTGTTGAGGCGCTGAATGCTCCAGCCACTCGCCCCAGCCTGCGGCAGCTTGATAGCCTGCGGCAGCATGTCCTGTTAGGCTAGGAGAAGATGAAAAGAGTAGCAAAAGAAAAAGATCGTACAACGAACTTGCCGCTATTCCCGGAGCTGTCAAAGGTTCCGGCTCCTACACCTCCGCCCATGCCGCCTCCACTGCCACTGCAGCCAAAACTGCCGAGGACACGACAACCCTCTCGAAAAGGGAGGATTCAGGTGCGGACGGGTTGGACCGTCCATTTGGCGAAGAAAGTGGACCTTCCCATCGCGGAAGTACGCTATAGCCGGCGGCGCACCCTAGCTCTGGTCATTACTCGTGACGCCCGCCTGCTCGTCCGGGCGCCGACACGCACGACGCGCGCCGCCATCGACGCTTTTCTGCGGGCCAAAGCCCATTGGGTTCTCACTGGATTGGCCCAGGTGAAGGAGCGAAATCGCCAAGCGCAAGCGCCGGCGATGCGCGAGGGGACCGTGTTCTTCTTCCTGGGAAAACCCGTGCCCTTGGCTTGGTCATCCGGTCCCGGCCTTCCCTTGCGTTTCGACGAGGGCCGCTTTTTGCTCAGGCAGGAACGAGCGGGTGAGGGTCCGACCTTACTGCAGCAATGGTACCTGAACCAAGCCAAGACCCTCTTCCCAATGCGGGTGCAGCTCTATGCCACGCAGATGGGGATTGACCCGGGAGGAATCGCCCTCTCCAACGCGCGGACCCGGTGGGGGTCCTGCTCGCGCCGAGGGGTGCGTTTCAGTTGGCGTTTGATTCAGGCGCCCTTGGAGATCATCGACTATATCGTCGTGCATGAATTGGCGCACCGGCAGGCAGCTAACCATTCTCCCCGTTTCTGGGCTCTGGTGGCTGTGTTCTTGCCGGATTGGCGCGAGCGCCGTCGTTGGCTCAAAGAGAAGGGCGCCTCCCTCTTTTCCTTGGAAGCGCCCCTTTGAGGGAAGAACAGCGGAAGGTCAGTTAGTGCGCGACCTTGTCGACGGAGCGAGCCTGCAGCGAGAAAGCGATCAGGAAAATACCGTAGACCAAACCGTAGATTCCCAGAATGATAACGATGGCAATAGCGCCGGCCAGGACGTTGGTCCACAACAGGACGCCGAAGATGATGCTGATGATCCCGCCAATGGCTTCCAGGAAGGCGCTGCCGCCGCCCATCTTCCCGCCGTAGGCAATCGCCCCGATCAGTTCGGCGATGCCGGAAATAATCGCCCAGATGGCAATCAGCCAGTAAGCGGTGAAGGCTAAAGCGCCTGGGGCGAAGAGGGCGATCAAACCGACAGCAATGCCGACGATCGCCTTCAGGAGGAAGACCCACCAATGCGGGCCGGCGCTGAACATCCCGACTAGGTTGAAGATTCCGGAGATGAGAGCGAAAAAGCCGAAGACGTAGATGATAGTTGCCACCGTCCCGATCGGCCAGATGAAACAGGCGATACCGATGAGCATAAAAAGGATTCCTAGGATGGTGAGAGCCCACCAGTTCTTCACACCCATCATGGTATTCTTACGAAGTGCATACTCCATTTTGTACCCCTTTCCCACACAAAGATAGAAATAGAATAGCTGAAGTATGGCAGTCTTGACAAGTAGTCAATGAATCAGGTTCTCTGCTACCGTCCATCCGATGAATGATTCCCGTACAATGAAATGATGCCACTCGTAATACTGTTATTAGTAGTCGGGTTGGTTCTTTTGGGGGTCAGTGTCTGGCTCATCATCAGGGCTTTCGGCAAACGAGCTTGGTGGGGGCTGTCTTTGGCGCTTACTCTTTTTCTGCTGGCTTGCCTTTTCCTCGGCGGCATTGTCGCTACTCGCTTGCCAATTGTACAACCGGTGGCTATCGCACTGGGGGAGAGTCAAGGGGGGGAGAGGTTGCGGGTTGCCTTCTGCTCCGACCTTCACCTCGGTCTTTACAAAGGACGCGAATGGACGGAGAGACTGGTTCAAATTCTCCAGCAGGAGGACCCAGACTTGATCCTTTGGGGCGGGGATTTCGTCTACCGAGCTTCACCCGAACAATTGGCAGAAGATCTCCACCCCCTATCTCAGCTTCATCCTCGTCTCGGCTCATTCGCCGTATTGGGCAATCACGACTACGGTTTCCCCGGCATCGACTACTCAGCGGCGCTGGAGCGGGATTTGATCAACCAAGGTGTTGAGGTCCTCCACAATCAAGCCGTTGACTTGGGCGGAGGGGTGCGCTTGGTCGGGATGGACGACCTCTGGGCCGGTCGAACCGACTTCCGCCCGATCGAGAGCGAAATCGAGAGCCAAACTGGGCTCATCCTCCTGCTGGCCCACAACCCGGATATTCTTGCGGCGCCTTTCCCCCAAGGTCCTCCTGGCCAGTTCCAGGAATCCACTCGATCCCGCATCCTCTGGCTCTTCGGCCACAGCCACGCCGGTCAAGTGTGGCTGCCGTTCATCGGTTCTTTGGCCTTGCCTACCACCCTGCGCTATGATCGAGGTCTTTTTCAAAGCGAATGGGGACCTATCTATGTAACCCAGGGCGCGGGCGAGGTGGGTCTCCCGGTCCGTCTTTTGACCGTTCCGGAGATCGTCATCTTCGAGCTGACTTATTCGTCGTCCCAGAGATAGGCAGGCGATCAGTTGTTCATCGTCGGCCATCGTTGACCTTCCGTGACAACCGACTTGAGCTCGCCGGAGGCACCCTGAGGCGCTTGCTTGGCTAAGTCCGTGAACGGGCTCCGCGGGGTCCCCGGTGAATCGCCGTCTTTGCGATTCATTGGGGTGAATTCGCGGGGTCCCCGGTGAATCGCCGTCTTTGCGATTCATTGGGGTGAATTCAGCAAGCGCAGGCTCACTGGATCTGTTTTGCATGCTTAGAGACAAACGCCCCTGGAAGGTGTATGCTTCCGCGAACGTGAAGCAAATACGATCCGTCCGGATAAGAGTTCCTTGGAACTGAACGATCTCGATATCGATTGGTCGGAGGCGATAAGCGCCACCCGGCGAGGCATTCCACCGCATACAGTCATCAAGGCGTACGCAGCGGTGGTGGGCTCTCTCCTTCTCTGGTGCGTGCTTTCAGTGGTTCACCAATTCTGGGGTCAATGGCTCTTCGTTCTCATTCCAATGTTGCTCTGCGTGATGGTCGCCGTCCTGACCGCCGGCACGCAAACGGCCTTTTTTCTGCAAGTACGGCGCGTTCCCATCTCGTTGGTTCCAGCGGGCGAAGCGCCGAAGGACACGATCTCCATCGCTTTGGTGAGCGACCTGCATCTGGGACGATTGAAGGGCCGGGAATGGTTGACTCACCTGGTACAGGTCGTCAACCGGGAAAACCCGGACCTTGTTCTCTTGGCCGGAGATTTCGTCTACAAAGCGGACCCTGAACGGCTCGGCCATACGCTTTGGCCGATTAAAGACCTTCAAGCCCGTCGTGGTGTCTATGCCGTCTTCGGCAACCATGACTACGGTGTCCCTCACGGGGAGGACCAGTCCTCCCTTCTGGCCCGACTGCTGCCGCAGTATGGCGTCGATGTGCTGTATAACGAGGCCGTACTGTTAGAGGAAGGCCTCTATCTGCTCGGCTTGGACGACCTATGGACCGAGCGTTCTAATTGGGCCAAAGCCAGCGCCAATCTTCCGCTGGAGAGTCAGTGGATCATCTGCGCGCACAACCCAGAAACGGTCGTCAGGATGAATCCGGAGGGTCCCCTGGAGGGAAACGGCCTATTCCCAGCTAACCGGCGACACCCCCCGCTGTGGCTGTGTGGGCATACCCATGGGGGACAGGTGATCCCACCCTGGCTTCGCCGGATCAGCCATCTTTTCGATCGTGGTTTATACCAGGAGCGAGGCGGGAAGGTATTCGTGACGCAGGGTGCGGGAGAGGTGGGAGCAAGCCTTCGCCTGACCAGCCAATCCGAAGTGGCTCTCCTTGAGGTGACGATCTAACAAGTCTTACCAGGCCATCACTTTCTGCACCATGGAGAGCAGTAACGGTACGTCTGTCTTAGGGCCCACGATCAAGCGCGGAATACGGAAGAGATCCTGCGAAGTAGCCAATCCACGATCCTCGGTAACGGCTGTCTTATACCCTGCCTCGGCGAGGTAAGGGAAATAGTCCCGGGCATAGTAACCGTAGGGGAATGCAAAACTGGTAACCGGCTTCCCTAACTCCGCGTCGATGACGCGCTTGCTTTCCGACAGTTCCCAACGCAGCCGCTCATCGCTGAGTTGATTGAGGTCGGCGTGATCTACCGTGTGTGAACCGAAGCGCATCCCCGCCTGTTGCATGATGCGGGCTTGTTCCCAAGTCAAGTAGGCA
>JAPLHW010000091.1 GCA_026389425.1 Coprothermobacterota bacterium | reverse complement strand
AACACTGGAAGAGAGCATGCGCGACCAGGGACTGAGCGATATCCTGCCCGAAGACCCCTACCCCGGCTCCTCCGATTTCGGCAACGTAAGCCAAGCGGTCCCCGCCGCCTATGCCTTCGTGGCTTGCGCCCCTCCCAGCGTGGAGATCCATTCCCGCGAGTTCGCCGCGGCCACCGTAACACCAGTGGGAGAGAAGGCTCTCCTGACCATGGTGCGAGTTCTGGCTGAAGTGGGGGCAAGATTCTGGAGCGATCCCATCCTGCGAGAGCAAGTCTATCTGGATTTCCACCAGCGCCGGGAGGACGCTGAGTGACCGTCGAACCATGGGAGCGGGTGGTCCAGAACATTACGGCCGCAGAAATCCTGGCCTTGGCCAAGGAATTGATCGCCATCCCCTCTCACTCACAAACAAGAGGTCAGGAACGAAATGTAGCAGAGGCAATCCGCTGCTTCTTTCAGAAAGAAGGCATTTCGTCCTGGCTGGAGCTGCCTCGTGGAAGCCGCCCGAACGTCTTCGCCCGCCTGGGCGAGGGGCACGGGCCGACCCTCCTCTGGTGCGGCCATACCGATACGGTTCCGCCAGGAGAATACGAGGGAGATCCCTTTCGAGGCGAGGAGAAAGAGGGTTGCCTCTTTGGCCGGGGAGCAGTGGATATGAAGAGCAGCCTGGCCTGCGCAATGGTCGCCCTGGCCGGACTGAAACGAGCCGGCATCTCTCTTTCCGGGGAGGTTCTCTTCGCCGGGGTGACCGACGAAGAAGGGGGAAACGCCGGCGCGAGGGCTTTGCTTCGCAGCGGCTTGCGGGTGGATGGAGCGGTGGTTGGGGAACCTACCGGCTTGACGCCCTGCCTGGGGCACCGAGGCTTGGAATGGTTCCAGATCGAGTTCCGGGGCGTTCCGGTACACGGGGGCCGCCAGCAAGAGGGGGTCAACGCCATCTCCCTGGCCGGGCGCTTCCTGCACCGCCTTGAGTCAGACTTGCTGAATGTGCTGGCAGAACGGCGTCACCCCTGGCTGGGCCCGTCGACCCTGAATTTTGGACGGATCGAGGGGGGAACTCAGCCAAGCACGGTGGCGGGGCGCTGCCTCCTGCAACTGGATCGCCGCTGGATCCCGGGAGAGTCCCGGGAGAGCGTGCTGACGGAACTGCAAGGCCTCCTCGACCGCCTAGAGAAGGAGGATCCATCGTTCCGCGTTACTTTGCGGATCATGGAGAGCAGCCGGATGGAAGAGGGAATGGTGCACGAGGCATTTTGGATGGATCCCGGCCAACCCCTGGCATGCTGCGCCCAGGAGAGCGGCACGCGGGTTCTGGGGAAAGAAAAAGCTTTTGGGGCTTTCCCAGCTTGGAGCGATGGCGGCCTTCTGGCTGCATACGGTGGGATCCCCACCGTGATCCTGGGCCCGGGCAAGCTCTCCAGCGCGCATTCCCCCACAGAGTCGATCGACATTTCCCAGCTCTTGCCGGCATCCCTGATCTTTGCCGATTTGTTTATGCACTTCTGCGGAGAGGAGCGCGGTTAGGGGAATCGTCTCTCGTGTCGCTCCCTCTCCTCCCGGCTGCTACAATAGCGGTCAATGTGAGTACAAGAAGATGAGGGGGTTCTTTTGATTC
>JAPLHW010000070.1 GCA_026389425.1 Coprothermobacterota bacterium | reverse complement strand
TTCACGCACGGCATGGTCACCCTCGGGGGGAGCGCCATGTCCAAGTCCAGGGGAAACGTAGTGGCGCCTGACGAGACCATCGAGAAATACGGAGCCGATGCGGCACGCCTCTACCCTCTATTCATCTCCCCCCCCGAGATGGACGCCGAGTGGAGCGAACGAGGCCTGGAGGGTATCTTCCGTTTTCTCAACAAGATCTGGCGGCAGAGCCTGGGCTTCCTGGAAATTCAAACGACTTTGAGCAACTCCTGGAGCCCTCGCGAGCAGGCCTTGCGGGCCAAGACTCACGATACCATCCGTCGCGTCAGTCAGGACATCGAGGAGCGTTTCCGCCTGAATACGGCCATCTCAGCGATGATGGAGCTGGTCAATGCCTGGGGGGACTACCAGGCTGTGTCTCCCTACGAACGCAACCAAACTGTTGAGATGGAAGTGCTGGAGACTCTCACTTTGCTCCTGGCTCCTTTCGCACCGCACATTGCCTCTGAGCTGTGGGAGCGGGCGGGAAAAACAGGCGACGTGCACCGGGCACCCTGGCCGGTATGGGATGAGGACATCCTGAAGATGGAAAAGACCACCCTGGTGATCCAGGTCAACGGCAAGCTGCGCGACCGCCTGGAGGTTCAGAAAGGCCTTACTGCCGAAGAGACCGAGCGTTTGATCCTGGATTCCCCAGGGGTGCAGAAGTTCCTGGAGGGAAAGCCGGTGCGGAAGGTGATCGTGGTTCCGGACAAGATCGCTAACATCGTCGTCTAATGCCCTCAGGGACGTTGTTCAATTGTTGACTAACGTCCCTGAACTAACCTTCCCCAAGCTCCAGAGGCGCAGTCAGGGTCTCCCAGATCTCTTCGACAAGGAATGGATTGAAAATGCGGACGCCTCGAACATTGAATTGCTGCTGGCCGTTGTAGAGGACCGCGCTTGCGGTGACACGTTTGATTCCCAACGCCTGAAAACGCTCTAGCCCTTTGATGAAATCCACGGAAAAGGTGCCTGCGGACTTGATCTCGACCGGCTTGAGCACGCCGCTTTCCCTGATCAGCAAATCGACCTCGTTGCCATGGGAATCGCGGAAGAAGTAGATCTCCGGCCTGATCCCCTTATTAAGAGCGCCTTTCACGATGTCCGCAACGATGAGGTTCTCATAGAGATTGCCGCGCAAGGGATCGTGGGATGCTTGTTCTGCCGTGTGGATACCCAGCAAAAAGGCGGCGAGACCCACATCCGTGAAATAGATCTTGGGGGACTTGATCACACGCTTTCGGACATTCTCAAAGAATGGCGGCAGTTCAAACAAGACATACGAGGCCTTAAGCACAGAGAGCCAATTCCGGATGGTCGTAGCGGAGACGCCCACATCATTCGATAGTGAAGCGAGATTGACGACCTGTCCTACCCGTCCCGCTAAAAGCGTAAGGAACCTCTGAAACTGCGACAAATCGCGCAACTGGATCAAAGCACGCACATCGCGTTCCACATAGGTTTGCAGGTAGCCATTGAAGAATCTGCGTGGTTCGAGTCCCTCTTCGTGAAGACGTGGGAAAGATCCACTCACGATTAGGTTGAAGGGCTCCTGTGTGGATCCATAGCGGCTAAGTTCATGAAGGGAGAAGGGCCACAGTGTCAGAATGGCGGTGCGACCCGCCAGCGACTGGCTGATCGCCTCGTGAAGTTGCGGTTGATGGCTACCGGTCAGGATAAATTGTCCGCGCTTGTTGCTCTTATCGACTATCCCCTGGAGGTAGGATAGCAGAGCCGGGAGACGTTGCACCTCGTCCAGGATGCCGCCACCTTCCATCTGGTCGAGAAATCCCCGTGGATCAGCTTCGGCTGCCATCCGAAGATCCGGATCCTCCAGGGAAAAGTATGGTTTGTCGGGAAAGGTCATCCGAGTCAGAGTGGTTTTGCCCGATTGGCGGGGGCCCAGGATGGTCACCACAGGATACTCGGCGGCGGATCGGACCAATTCTGCTGAGATGTCTCGAGATATCATAGAGGAACGATACTCTCCTGGTGTGCAAAATACAAGTTAAGAGTCTGATTTGCACAAACCACCCGACAACTTGTGTGGAGCCTCAGGGATGTTCAAATCCGGTTCTTTCTCAAAATGAGTGGGTGAGGCAAACTGAAGCTAACAATGTCTCTGGGACCATCGGCTTTCCTGGGACCGCCGCACCCCAGTGCGGCATCTGCGGTGACGAGAGGGTAGACAACCCGCCCTGGAGAGCAGCCACTACGAAGATAGTACGCCCCACTTCGACACAGAACGCCATGAGGGTGGAGGCAATTCGGCTCGGTGAAACCTGCGGCAGCATGTCAGAGAACACCCTGCCGGGGGAATTCGTCGAACCTCTTGAGGGGTTCTCTTGGGTGAAGATCGCATTGTCGCAGAAGAACGATGCAGCTCGGTGGATCCATGAGAACAGGAGCCGCACTGGGGTGCGGCGGTCCCAGGGCCGAAAAGACTCTTTAGATCATCATCGCCTTGATTACAGAGAAGCTCGACTAGACATGCTGCCGCAAGCGGTTAGGTTACCCACTTGAAATGAGAAGGAACCAAAGAGGCTCCTTCTCATATTGAGTGGGTAAAACAATTTGAAGGGAACAAAGTCTCGGATCATTGGTTTTCCCTGGCGGAGCACAACATCCAGGAATGCCGCACTGGGGTGCGGCGGTCCCGGGGTCGACAAGGCTCTGCCACGGGCTGGCAGGTTACCCCCTTCATTCCATTACGTTTTCAAGATGGCACTAATCCACGGCAAGTTGGTCAGTTGGCGGGCTGCCAGCTTATTTGCCGCCTCTCTGCCAAGCCAGTTTCGGCTTGCGCGGTAGCAGCATCAAAGCCATCAAAGACGCGATTGGCGAAGTAGTTGCGCGAGCTTATGAACAAAATGGCTGGGGTCATTACCATGAGGACGGTTTGTGGAAAGTACCCTGCCTATCTTTCAATATGGGAGGAAACTGGCTTGCCTTAAGGGCTGCCTTGCGTATGTGTTTGTAAAAACATGCCGTGTGTTGAAGTGCTTGACAAGGAATTTTCTGCGGATTGAGGACACCAACGATTTTACGAAAACGATTTGCAACTATCTGAACGGGAGCGCGGAAATCGGAATCGCCGCTGACTATCACGGCGCATTCGAAGGCGTTGTCGAACGCATCCACCAGGAGATGCGTGGCGAGGTTTAGATATGCCCTGGAACTGCTACTTCTAGCGGCATCCAGACCGCGTGTGTAAGAAAGTGCCCAAGTATAATCTGAAGATTCGGCAGGGTTTGAAGTGCCCGTAGATAAGTCGATTGACGTGTAGGTTGGCCGGGATCACCTGGGCGCGGATGGACTTTGGCAGCAAGGGCTGTCCCTTGCGGCACAGCCCTTCGCCCTTTCGCCTAAGCTACTTGGGTTGTTTCTACGAGTAATATAGATCAATCAACCGGAATCTATCAACCAGCCTTTATGGACCAGAGTCGTTGACGCCCTGGCAACTTGCTCGTGGCGACCTCAGTGAGAAGAGAGCTGCGAGGGATGGCTCGACTAATGAATGACGGGAACGAAAGGGGAGATTGCTTCTCTTTCTCCCAGGCGATCCGCTACAATCGTCGGCAGGAAGGAGGGATTCAGCGATGATGCTCTTCATTGGAAAAGGAAGACGGTGGCTTCTGCCGATACTCCTGTTTCTTGTCTTGTGTGCGGTGGCGGGTTGTTCGCAAGCGCCGCAGATCATCTTGGAATCCAGCACACCCGCCCCTCGCACGCCGACGATCCCAGTTCCAGCGGTGGTCACAGTGCATATGGCGGGGGCGGTGGAACGGCCTGGCCTCTATCGCCTGGCTGCCGGCTCCCGTGTCGATGACGCCTTGAAAGCGGCTGGGGGGTCGACCGAGGAAGGCGACCCTGATGCCCTCAACCTGGCTGCCCTGTTGCGGGACGGGGAGAAGATCACCCTGCCGGTGAAAGGCGCGTCTCCTATTGCCAACCCGGGAGCCGTCGTGCAGTACCCCACCAACCTACCAGCGGGAACTTCGACGGATGGGAAGGTGAATATCAACCAGGCGACCCAGGCCGAGTTGGAATCCTTGCCCAAGATCGGCGAGGTGTTGGCCCAACGGATCCTCGACTACCGCGCCAAGATCGGCGCTTTCCAAACACTGGAGCAACTGCAGGAGGTCTCCGGGATCGGGGAGAAGACTTTTGAGGCGATCCGCGAGCTGATCACCCTGGACTAAGCGCGTGAACGCGCTCCTGGGACGCCCACTTTTCCTCTTCACCGTCCTCTGGGCGGTAGGGGAGCTGATTGGCTGGTTTCTCTTCCCCAGTTGGCTGGTTCTTCTCCTGGCCGGACTCCCGCTTTTTTTCCTTCTCCTCTTCCTGGTGCGTCGTTTCCGTCTGTCTTGGTTCTTCCTGCTGATCGCCCTGGCTCTTCCCCTGGGGTTATGGTGCTGCGGCAGCCAGGCTCACGAGCTGACACCCTTAGGCGAAGAGGGGCCGGCCACGGTGATCGGAGAGATCATCGAGGATCCCCAGGTGGAGGGGGACCGCACCAGTATCCTTCTGCAGGTGTCTTGGGTGGAACAGGGATCTTTTCGCGGGGACCGCAACGGCTTGCTCTACGCCCAGGCCTGGCAAAGCCCGGTGCTGCAGCGCGGCGACCTGGTGCGGGTGAAGGGAAAGCTGGATCGACCGGAAGAGGGCTTTGCCTCGTACCTGCGCACCAAGGGGGTCTTCTGGAGCTTGCGCAGCGGGAAAGCGGAACTCCTGGGCAGTGCCCTCACACCGCTAGGACGTGCACTTCTGGCTGGGCAGAAGGGAGCGGAAGCCCAAGTGCTGCAGGCTGTGCCAGAGCCTTCGGGCCAGATCCTGGCGGGTATCCTGATGGGCCGGGTCAGCACCCTCGACCCATCCCTAGAGCGGCCTTACCGAGAGACGGGGACGGCGCACATCCTGGCCGCCTCCGGAATCAACATCTCGCTTCTGTTGGCTTTTCTTCTTCTCCTCGGCCGCTGGTTGAGGTTGCCTCGCAAGCTGCCGCTTCTCCTGGCGATCCCACTGGTACTTCTCTACGCCACCCTCTGCGGCTGGCTACCCTCCATCTCTCGCGCCGCAGTGATGGGAACGGTGGGGATCCTGGCCATTCTTTCTACCCGCGAGCGCGACTTTCCCACGACACTGGCTTTCGCCGCCTTGGTGGTGCTGGTGCTCCAACCTTTGGCCCTCTTCGCGCTGGACTTCCAGCTCTCCTTCCTGGCCACTGCCGCCCTCTTCGCCTTTCTTCCCGAGATGCAAACATGGCTCCCGGGTCGCTTCCCTCGTTGGCTTTCCAGTGCCTTCTTCGTCACTTTGGCCGCCCAGTTGGGAAGCCTGCCCCTGCTTGCCTCCACTTTTCACCTTTTTTCTCTGGTGGCGCCCCTGGCTAACCTCTTGATGGCCCCATTGGTGGCGGTCATCCTCCCCCTGGGCTTGGCCGGGGTCACCTTGGCAACGCTCTTTCCTTTCCTCGGACAGCCCCTCTTATGGTTAGCCGGCCAGGGCACCTGGCTGATGGACCAAGCGATGCGCGGCCTAGCCAGCCTGCCGTTCTCTCACCTGGTGGTGCCCTCCGCCCCGGCCTGGCTGGAAACCCTCTATTGGTCGCTTCTGGGCCTATCTCTGGCCTTGCTCTTGCTTTATCGAGACCCCCGCTCCAGACGATGGGCCACGGTGGGATTGGTTGCCCTCTTCCTCTTTTTCTTCAGTTGGCAAGCAGCTTCTCCTCTGCTCTTCCCGGTCCGGCAGTTGGAGGTCCACTTCATCGATGTCGGCCAGGGTGACGCCATCCTCCTGCGCACCCCCCAAGGGGTCAATATCCTCTGGGATGGCGGCCCCGGGGAGGCCTGCTGCCGCTACCTGGAGGAGCTAGGCGTGAACCGGCTGGACCTTGTCTTCCTCAGCCACCCCCACGCCGATCATCTGCGCGGGTTGCTGCCGGTCTTGGAAAAGTTTCCAACCGGGCGTCTGTTGGTTGGGGAGGGGGTGGCGGAGGGTGAGGAGAAAGAGCTTCTCGCTCGGTTGGAAGCCCTGGGAGTCCCCTGGCAAACAGTCGGGGAGGGTTTCCAGGTGCAGGCCGGGCCGGCCGAAATGACCCTGCTCGGTCCACCGCCCGAGGGGGCTCTTAGCTGGAGCGCCAACGACCACTCCCTAGTGGGGCAGTTTTCGTTCGGCCAGACCACGCTCCTGCTTACCGGCGACATCGAGGCCAAGGGGCGCCAATACCTGGAGCAGGACGGCATCGATCTCCATACGACGGTCCTCAAGGTTCCCCACCACGGTAGCGCCAGCGGCTTGGACAGCACCTTCCTGGAGGCGGTGGATCCGGACTGGGCGGTGATCTCGGTGGGCGCCGAGAACTCCTACGGACACCCCTCCACTTCCACCCTGGCCCTTCTTGAGGAACAGGGGGCGGTCACCTTCCTCACCTCTGTGAATGGCACCGTTATTTTGGAAAGCGACGGCGCGACCGTTACAATTGGAAGCGAGCGATGAAAACAGTCGATTACTTGGAAGCCACGCGGCAGATCGAGAAGGGGAAGGTCGCTCCCCTCTATATCCTGCTGGGAGAAGGCTACTTCCTCAAAGAGCGTCTGCTGAAGGCACTTTCCCAGTTCTTCCTCAAAGAGGAGGGAGAACTTCGGCGTTGCGATCTCGGACAGGGGAGCGCAGGCCTATGGGAGGAGGCTGGCAGCATTTGTCTCTTTGCCCGCCACCGAGTGCTTTATCTGAAAGGACTTCGTACCCTCAAGGCGAAAGAGAGGGAGGAGGTGCTGGCGGGGTTTCCTCCGGCCTGTCCTGATGACGTCCTGGTCTTGGACGACCCCGAGCATTCCACTGAGGATCACAAGGCGCTGGCCAAGCGGGAGGGTTTTTTCGTGAAAGACCCGGTGCTCCACGAGGAGCGCTTGCG
>JAPLHW010000016.1 GCA_026389425.1 Coprothermobacterota bacterium | reverse complement strand
CTGGAGCACATCGCCATCGCCGGGCAAGAAGAGAGTGGCCCCTACCTGGCGAATCACACCCCGGAGGAAACAGCCGAAGCCTACCTGGTGGCGGTCCGGTATGCCATTGCCAGCGGTTTTGGTCAGGCTTTGGCTCACCTTGACTACTTCAAGCGTCAAGTCAGCCCAGGTTTTCGCCCTCGTTTCCTGGCTGCCCTCGCCCCGCGATTGCCTGAAATCCTTCAACTGCTGCAGCGCGCAGGAATGGCCATGGAGATCAATACGCGCGCCATCCGCACCTATGGCTTGGGTGAACCATTTCCCGGCACGGAGACGCTCGCTCTGGCGGCCCGCCTGGGTGTTTCCAGAATCACCATTGGATCAGACAGTCACCGTCCCGATGAACTGGGCAACTGTTTTGACGAGGCACGCCAGTTCGCCCTGCAGGCCGGCTTTACGGCTACAACCACTTATCAGAAAGGGGAGATCGATGGTTCTTTTCAACTCTAGGCTTTCCTTGACCAGCCTTCCCACTCCGCTGGAAGCGCTCCCTACTCTCTCCCGCCAACTGGGGGTTGAATTATGGATCAAGCGTGATGACCTCACCTCCCCCGCGGGAGGTGGAAACAAAGTCCGCAAGCTGGAATTCCTACTTGCCGACGCGGATGCGCACAGGGCGACTGTGGTCATTACCCTGGGCGCCGTGCAGTCCAACCATTGCCGTCAAACTGCTCTCTTGGCTGCTAAGCTGGGGCACGAAGCTCACTTGGTCTTGATCGGCGAGGATCCGATAGATAGACAGGGGAACCTCTTACTGGATACCTTGTCTGGCGCCACCTTGCACTTTGGAGCGCGAACCTTGGAAGAGGGGCGAGCGATCGCCCAACAGTTGAGTGAGACATTACGGGCATGCGGCAAGGAATCCTACCTGATCCCCTATGGAGGTTCCGACTCGATCGGCGCGCAAGGGTATGTGGCTGCCTGGGCCGAGCTGCAGGAGCAAGCCCAAGCGCGCTCGCTCTCCTTCGACTGCATCGTTCAGGCTTCCTCTTCGGGAGGCACCCAGGCCGGTTTGTTGGTAGGCCAACAGGTCTATGGCGGTGGTGGACAAGTGATCGGGATCAGCGTAGGACCGCTAGCGGCTACGCTGCAACAGGAAGTGGCCACACTTGCCGGCCAAACTGCTCGAGCCCTTGGCCTGGATTCCTTTACTCTCCCTTCAGCGCCAACCGTCCTGGATCAGTTCATCGGCCCCGGGTACGCCCTCCTCGACGAGGCCACCCTCGCTGCTATCCGGCAATTAGCGCAGACCGAGGCGATCCTTTTGGATCCCGTCTACACAGGGAAAGCTTTCGCTGGTTTGCTGTGGTTGGCAAGCGAAGGAAGGCTAGGAAAGCGAGCCTTGTTCTGGCATACCGGCGGTGCACCTGCTCTCTACAACTACGCTAGTCAATTGGCAGGTAAACAGCCTGCGGCAGCATGATAGCCCGCGGCAGCGTGCCACTGAGATGATTGGATTGATCCGGGTACCATCCCCGTCTCCGATTCCCTCTCCCCTTCCTGGTGCAGTGATGCATCTACGTGCAGCCACCTTCGACTACTGGGAGACCCTCATCGAGGAACGTGAGAAAGGAGCAGCGGCCCTGGAGACGACGGCATCCGCCTTCTACCGCTGTTCCTGTGGGCGGCTCCATCTCCCCCCGGAGCCTATCTTTCAAGAAGCTCTCCAGCGACGGCTGGCGATCACCCGAAAGCGAATGACTGGAGAGTTGCTGGAGGTCCCCCTAGACCATTTCTTCCCTCTGCTCTTTGAGGATCTGGGGATTTCCGGTGCGGCCAACAAGGAGGCTTCTCGGGGGGCTGTCCTCTTCATCACCGAGCGAGTGCACGAGGCTACGGTGGTGCTGCCCGGAGCTATCGAATTCCTCGCCTTGCTGAAGGAGAAAGGGATCAAGCTGGGGCTGGTCTCCAACACCCAGATCCCGCCCGCGCAACGGCAGGAAAGCTTGCGCCGTTTGGGCCTCCTCCCCTACTTCGACGCCGTGGTGCTATCCTCCAGCTTCATTCACCGCAAACCCAAAACGGCCATTTTTCAGGAAGCGCTTCGTCTATTGCAGGTGCAGCCCGAGGAGTGCCTGCATTTTGGGGACAGCTTGAGCGCCGATGTGGAAGGGGCGAGAGGGGCAGGAATCCTCTCGGTCCAAGTGGTGGCCGGCCGGAACGCTACCTCGGCCGGTGAGGCTGAGCTGGTGATTCGCGATTGGAGGGCTGCCCGGGCTTTATTCGCCCGGCTCTTGTAAGCGGGAGGCTGCCTTCTCGCCGAAGACCATCTCCTCCAAGTCATGTTCGGCTTGGTGAATCTTGGAGCGGTAGACGGCCAACTGATCCTCAAAAGAGGTTCGGAAGAGGTGGCTGGCCTTGTAGCCGGCTTTCATCTGGGCCAACCAGTCCTCCATTACGGCGCGCTCGGTCTCCCGGTAAGACCCCGGGAAGGCGATCGCCTCCAATGGCAACTTGGGGGGCATCGGGGGATTTGGCGCCGCCGAGTAGCCGAAGAGGATGGTCATCAATGGGTAGACGGAGGGTGGCAAGGCCAACTTCATCTTCAGATAGCCGGCATCCAAGAGGCCGCTCCGGCCCGTTTCCGAGAGCATCACGGAGGAGACGCCCAAGGCCTCGGCGGCGATGTTCATGGCCATCGCCGCCAGCGAGGCATTCATCACAGCGATGGTGTACTCCACTAAAGGAGCTATCGGGAAGGCTTCCAGCACCTGCCGGTTGCGGTGGGTATCGCCCAGCAAGATCAAGCCGCTGGGCGCGTGAAAGGGAATCGGCCGCTCGAAACTCTCCTGCCAGGTGGCGCCGGTAAAGAGGACGAAGCTCCAGCTTTGCAGGTTGACGGTGGAGGGAGCCAATCGTCCAGCCTCCAGGATGGCTGACCAGATATCGTCGGGGATCTCCCGGCTGGTGAAGGAGCGCACGCTGCGGCGTCGAACAAGTGCCAGCAGCAGCGGGTTGTCAGCCAATGAGGGGGACAGGTGAGCTTTCCCCCGCAGCAAGCGCAACAGGTTGGGGAGGAAGCCTCGGGCCATATTAGCTTTCCCCAGCTTTTTCTCCGCTTTCTTGTGGGTGGGGAGGGGTGTCGGGGGATGACTGCTTGTCGGTGAGCGAGAGGAAACCCCCAAAGAGACGGTATTCGTCCAATCGGCAAGAGTTGACGAACTGTCCTTCATGGATGGTGATGTCGGGGCAACTGTCGCACATATCAGCTCGCCCGTCCGGCATCACGTCTGGCGCCTGAATGATGCCGATGCTCTGGACGTAGATGGGTTCAAAGAGGCGGCCGGGGTGGCGCAGCACGTCTCTTCCCCAGCGGCGGGCGGCTTCCTTGATCCCTTTATCGAAGGGAGCGCCCATGAAAACCTTCGAGCCGATCCTGGCTTGAGCCATGTAGGCAAGATAGGTTCCTCTCATGAGATGGTGGAATACTTGAGAGGCTTCCATTGCCTTCTTCCCCACCGAGCCGTAAATGGCCTTGCGCGAGCCGATCAGGGCCCCGCTCAACCACTTGATGGAGTCGTGGCGGATGCTTCCGCCCAGGTAACCAGAGGCTACGAACTGGGAACAGTGTTCCTGCAAGATACGGTAAACCTCGGGGCTGGTGACGAAGCGCTCGTCGAATCTGTCGCGCACATAGCTTAGCTTGGTCAGGTCCACTTCTTGCTTGGTGACATCGGTCCCCACCTGGGACTCGGTAGCGGTTCGATAGGTAATAAACACCAAGCCATGGACCCGGTCGATGTTGGACTGCGCCCAGGCGGCCACATCGGGGATCTCTTGGAAGGTGGAGGGATAGACCGTGGAATTGAAGACTACATAGAGTCCGCCCACCTCGGCGATCATGTCGGCGTACTTCTGGCGCAGCTGGTTATGCTCTTTCTCGCTCTTCCCTACCCAACCAGGTCGTCCTTGGTGACTGTCGATATGGATGGTAAAGCCGGCCAACCCGGCTTTCTTCAGCTCTCGCAAGAGCTCGGGCGTGAGGGTCAGGGCGTTGGTCAGGATAATCGGCTTGATCTTGTTTTGCCGGATGAAAGCGACGATGTCCAGGATCTGTGGATGAATCAAAGGTTCGCCACCCGCTAGCGATACATTATCCGGGTTGCGCCAGCGTTTGAAGAAAAGGACCTCTTCCTTGATTTGATCAAGCGATTTGTGTCCTGTCATGTACTGCCGGTAGCAACCCTCACAGTGAATATTGCAGATGTCCGACACTTCCAACCAAGCGATGGGGTTGTCATTCATCGACCAGGGAAAGCGGTAAAGCTCTCGTTTGTCGACTGTCATCGGCTGAACCGCCCAACCTGGATTTGTGGGACACAGATAACGAATTCCACTCTTTCTCCCGTCCTTTGCGTTTTGTGCCGATCATTGTAGCACCGCCAGCGAGGGCATCCAAACAAAAACCGGCCCCGAAGGGCCGGTATAGCGATCTCTTATCCTGTCGCGAAAAAACTCAGCGCAGGAAGCGGGCAAAGGTTTCCTTGCCCAGGAAGAGTGCAGCCGTTCCAAGCTCGTCTTCGATGCGCAGCAGTTGGTTGTACTTGGCTACCCGCTCCGAACGGCAAGGAGCGCCGGTCTTGATCTGCCCGATGTTGAGGCCCACCACCAAGTCGCTGATGAAGGTGTCTTCGGTCTCTCCGGAACGGTGGGAGACGACCGCGCTGTAGCCGTTGCGGCGAGCCAGCTCGATCACCTGGAGGGTCTCCGTCAGCGAGCCGATCTGGTTCAACTTGATCAAGACACTATTGGCCGCTCCTAAACGGATCCCCTTGGCTAGTCGGATGGGATTCGTCACAAAAAGATCATCTCCGATTAACTGGATTTTCGAGCCCAGCTCTCGGGTTAGCTCGACCCAACCGTCCCAGTCGTCCTCGGCCAGGCCGTCCTCGATAGAAATGATCGGGTAGCGCGCTACCAAGTCGGCATAATAGGCGACCATCTGGCTGGAGGTGAGGTCTCGCCCCTCCGCCTTAAGGTGGTACTTACCGTCGGCGAAGAACTCCGAGGCGGCCGAATCCAAGGCCAGAAAAACATCTTCGCCAGGTTTCCAGCCGGCTTTCTCGAT
>JAPLHW010000233.1 GCA_026389425.1 Coprothermobacterota bacterium | reverse complement strand
ACTCGGGCAGCCACTGCTGGGATTGCTCTCCGATCGGGCGGGGCGCCGCTTCACCTTCGGGTTGGCTAGTTTCGGTGGCCCCTTTTTCTTTCTGCTCTTCTTACTCTGGCCGTCAGTGGTCTGGCTGATTTGCGCCGGATTCTTCATCTACAGCATGTTTCCAGTGATACTGACGCTGGTGGGAGAGTTGGTGCCTCGACAGGCATCCGGCCTGGCTAATGCGATCGTCTGGGGGATTGGATCTTCAGGCGGTGCAGCGCTTGGACCCGTCTTGATCGGGTTTCTCGCCGGTATAGTTGGTCTGGCTGAGGCGATGCTGATGATCACCTGCCTTGGCTTAGCCTCAGTGCTACTGATTCCTTTCATCCGCAAACCGAAAGCACGATAACGCGAATCTTCCCGTCGGACTACTTCCTATTAGCAGTTTGGGAGCCGTTCTTTAGTCTTTTAATCTTACAGATGTCTCCCAGAGCGGTAAATACAGTGGGGTCGCTGGCTTGACCAGGTTAGAACCTGTTTAACGGCGTACGAACCTCAAGGACAATATATGCGATCCTATAATGAACTTTACAATATAGCCCTTTCCGAGTATCATCTTTCCACCTGAGAGAAAGAGGTGGAACTGATATGCGAAAAACGAAGCTTACGGTTACGCATCCTGAAGTAACAAGCGAGAAGCTGGCTGACTTTGTATCTGGACGTGGGCCGATCCGCATAGGATTGAGGATTGCCGTTTTGCAGGGGGTGATGGACCAGGCTCCCATTGATCAGCTCAGTCGCAGGCATCATCTGTCTCGCCAGGGCATCTATGATCTTGTCAGGCGGGTGAACGAGAAGGGCATCACGGGAGTGGAAGAAGAAAAGCGTTCCGGTCGGCCCAGCAGCTTGACAAGGGAAATATCTGATACGTTGAAGGAGATCTTGTTGCAACCGCCGATGAGCCAGGGATACAGTCAATCTCGTTGGGACGGCCCCCTGGTCAGAACCTACCTGAAGGAGAAGCATGGGATCGAGATAGGGCACAGCCAAGTCAACAATTGGATTCACCGCCTTGATTTCTCCCTTCAGCGGGGGCGCAAGAAGTACCGCCAAGCAGACCCTGAAGAACAGGAGGCATTTGTCGAGGCGTTAAAAAAAAAGGCTCCAGAATCAACAACCTGATGAAGCGATTCTTTTTTCCGATGAAGCGGGCATTCAGTTGGATCCGACGATCGCCGCCCAATGGGCGCCCAAGGGATGCCAACCGCTGTTGCCCTCGGACAGCAGACGAGAGCGCGTTAACCTGTGCGGCATCGTTGATGTCAAGACGATGAATGCCATCGTTCAAAGAATCCCGGGAGGAAATGCGGAAATCTTCCTATCGACGATGGACTTGATCAAGGAAAGCTACCCTGATTGCTCAAGAATCACTTTGTACGTCGATAATGCCAAATGGCATAAGGCCAAACTTGTCAAAGAGTATCTGTCCAAGCAGGAGACGATCGAATTGCTGTTCTTGCCCCCTTACTCTCCGGAGCTCAATCCCACGGAATGGGAGTGGCATGAATTGCGACGTCAGGCAACCCATACAAGACGCTACCACTCCAGCGACGAATGCTGGCAAACGATACAAACTCACTTTGAAAGCAGAAAGGGGGGGAACAAGCGCCAATTATGTCAACTAATTTAATGGATCGCATATAAGCATACACCAGATGAAAACACGAACACAGCAGCCTGGAAGACGGAGTGCCAACAGAGTATCGATGAGCTGGCCCGCCAAGGCGCTCATCGGATGATCCTGGCTGCCTTGCAAGCCGAAGTAGAAGACTACCTGGAACAGCACCGCGCCCTCCGCGACCAACGAGGTCACGCCCAGGTAGTCCGCAACGGCAAGTCCCGGGAACGGACCTTCACCTTGGGGGTGGGCCCTCTCCAGTTCCAAGCCCCACGAGTCAATGACCGCCGGGGAGGGCACGCCTTCCACAGTGCCGTCCTTCCCCCTTACCTGCGCCGCTCCCCCCGGCTGGAGACCGCCCTGCCGGTCCTCTATCTGAAGGGTTTAGCCGCCGGCGACTTCCAGGAAGCCTTGGCCGCCCTCTTTGGCCAGGAATCACCCAACCTCTCCGCCACTACCATCACCCGCCTCCTACAAGTCTGGCAGAAAACACCCTGCCGGGGGCTATCATGCTGCCGGGGGCTGAAGAGTGCGAAACCTGGCGAAAGCGTCCCCTTCACGGCAAGGATTACGTCTATCTGTGGGCTGATGGAGTCTACTTCGGGATCCGCCTGGAAGAAGAGAAGCTGGCCTGCCTGGTCTTGGTCGGCGTCCTCCCGGACGGGGACCAAGGAAGTGATCGCCATAGAGGATGGCTACCGGGAATCCAAGGAGTCCTGGGCTTCTCTTCTGCGTGACCTTAAGGAACGGGGAATGAAAGCTCCTACTGTAGCCACCGGCGACGGCGCCTTGGGCTTCTGGGCTGCCTGGAGCGGCCGCAGGTGGGCTGTCTTTGCCCAGGCTCCACCCCCCCAGGCCCGGGAACAACGCTGCTGGGTGCATAAGACAGCCAATGTCCTGGACCGCTTGCCCAAGCGCCTACAGCCCAAAGCCAAGGAGATGCTGCAGGAGATCGTTCGCTCTCCGGACCGGAAGAGCGCCGCCGAGGAGATGGAGCGTTTCGCTCGGGAGTTCCGTGCCGCCTACCCCAAGGCAGTGGAGTGTCTGCGCACGTACCGGGAGACACTGCTAACCTTCTACGACTTCCCCGCCGAGCGCTGGGTTCACCAGGGCGCCACCAACCCCATTGAATCCTGCTTCGCCTTGGTCAAGGCCCGCACCCGCCAGACCAAAGGAGCTGGCTCCAGGAAGGCCGGACTGGCCATGGCCTACAAACTAATGCTGATGGCCCAAGAAAACTGGCGCAAGATCACCGCTCCTCATCTTCTCCCCCTTCTCCGGAAGGGAGTTACGTTCAA
>JAPLHW010000151.1 GCA_026389425.1 Coprothermobacterota bacterium | reverse complement strand
CCCCAGCACGTTGGCGATCTCGTGGGGATCGGCCACCACCGTTGTGGTGCCGCGCGGCATCACCGCCCTGGCGAATTCCGAGGGTGTCACCAGGCTGCTCTCCAGGTGGAAGTGGGGGTCGATGAAGCCAGGGCAGAGGATCAGGCCGTCCATGTCTTCCACAGCCGCGGCCTCCCCGCCGCGCAAGCTGGCCACCCTTCCGTCGCGGATCAACACGTCGGCCGGTTCTATCTGTCCAGAGAAGACATTCACCACCCTGGCGTGGTTTAGCAGCAAATCACCCGGCTCGTCGCCGCGGGCGGCGGCAATTAACCGGCTCCGCATCGGACCCTTTCTCCCCCGCGAGTTGGACTCGGACTGGGGATGGCCAATCCGTGCGCTTCACGATTCATTTCACCGGAAGGTCTTACAGCAAAAGAATTCATATTCCCTGCCATTGTAGGGGAGGGGCGGAAGCTTGGCCAGGAGGGCTGGGGGTCCGCAGTTCGTCAGCGGACCACTGTTCTCACCCCATGTTCCTTTGCAGCACCATTCCGCTCAGCTCGCCCAGGAAGAGCGAGAGGCTGCCAGTTCTAGGCGGCAGAGCAAGGCTGGCGCCTTCCATTTTTTGCTAGGGAAGGTAGATTCCTACCACCGGGTATTTGGCAATGGCACGAACGGCGTGGCGCATATAGAAAGCGTTCGTTAGCTCTTGGCCGGCTTGGTGGGAGAAATGGCCGCCGCTGCGGAAGACACGACTTAGGTCATAGACCGCGCCGTCTACCGCCACGTAAGCTGGGTTGCCGTTGCGGCCGTCGTACTGAGCCAGCTCGTCCTGGGTGAAGGTGCGCTCCGTCACAGCGGTCTGTGAGGCCGGGCTGGGAATGGGCGCTTCGACCTGAGTGGCCGGTTGGGAGGTTCCCGCCTCGGCCAGCGTAACCGGTTCCGAGGAGGGGCTGGGGTTGGGAGCCGAAATCGGCAGGGTAGGGGATACCGCCGTTGTCTCCACTACAGCAGTTGGACTTGTGCTGAAAGCTGGGATGCGGTAGATGCGATCTAGAAAGAACGAGGCGAAGAGAAAGAGGATCAGGAATGCCGCCCATGCGATCTGACCCGGCCAGCGCCATGCTTTCCAGCGCATCAAGGCCAAGCGTGTGGCATACCCGACATGGATCAGGAAGGCCAGTGCGATCGGCAAGGGGAGGATATCGGTGTGCAAACGCGTAGCGAAAGCAGGATCGATGATCCCCTTGCTCATCCCGTACCCGCTCAGAAAATAAAGGGTCATCCCCGCCAGCAGCACCCAGGCAGCGAGGCGGTCTAGGGTTCGCCAGAACTTCATCCTTTGTATCGCCCTCTCGCGGCGGTTATTCGGCGTCATCAAGCAAAAACCTCCATCGCTATCTTTCCTCTGATGGAAACACAGCCACATGAATGCCAAGTCAACTTCCGATGAAGTTTAGGTGAAGCTGTAGGGGCGGGTTTCAAACCCGCCCCTACCAAAGAAATAAATCTGTCCCCTTTATTCTCGCGGCCGTCTGCTAGAATGGTGGCCAATACGTGCGGTCAGGAGGATTGAATGGATATGGAGAGCAAGCGCTTTGATGTCGAGGAGGTGATGGAACGTGCGGCATTAGCTGCTGCCGTTTTCAGCCAACTCGATCAGAAGCATGTCGACCGGATCGTGCGAGCCGCTTATCTGGCGGGCTTCAACGCACGGGTGCGGCTGGCCAAGATGGCCTGCGAGGAAACCGGGTTGGGAAGATGGCAGGACAAGGTGATCAAGAATGTGCTGGCCACCCAATTGGTCTACGAGGACATCAAGAATGAGAAGACGGTGGGGGTGATCAGCGAGGACTGGGAGCGGGGGATCGTCGAGATCGCTCAACCGCTGGGGCCCATCCTGGCCGTAGCGCCGGTCACCAATCCGACCTCGACGGTGATGTTCAAGATCCTGATCGCGCTCAAGACGCGCAACCCGATCCTGATCCGGCCACACAACCGGGCCATCCGTTGTTCCAGCGAAGCTGCCCGCATCATGTATGAGGCAGCTCTCAGCGAGGACGCGCCGGAAGACTGCGTGCAGTGGCTGGGAAATACCAGCCGCGAGGAAACCCACGCCCTGATGTCCCACAAGAGGCTGGCCTTGATCCTGGCCACGGGGGGCACTGGGCTGGTCAAATCAGCCTACAGCTCCGGCACGCCGGCGATCGGCGTGGGCGCTGGGAACGTCCCCGTCTACATCGAGCGATCGGCCGACATCCCCTTCGCCGTGGAGCAGATCCTCATCTCCAAGACCTTCGACAATGGCACAGTCTGTGCCAGCGAGCAGGCAGTCGTTACCGAAAGAGCGCTCGCTGAGCAAGTGATGGCGGAGTTCCAACGCCGTGGGGCCTATTTCCTGAACGAAGAGGAAACCCGCAAGGTGGAGGCGGTAGCCTTTGACCGGGAGCAGGGTGTGATGAGCATGGACGTGGTTGGGCAGCCGGCCGGCCGCATCGCCCAGTTGGCCGGGATCGAGGCGCCGGCCGATACCACCCTTCTAATCGCGCCGCAAAAGAAGGTGGGGAAGAATTATCCTCTCTCCTCTGAGATCCTGGCGCCGATCCTTGCCTACTACGTGGTGGAGGGCTTGCCGGAAGCGATCAACCTGTGCATCGAGCTCAACTACCATGGCGGCATCGGACACACCGCGTCGATCTTCTCCAACGACGAGGAGGTCATCCGCCAGTTCGCTACCGCCATGAACGCCGGGCGGATCCTGGTCAACACGCCTTCCTCGCAAGGGGCGGTGGGAGCGATCTACAACAGGTTGGCGCCCTCCTTGACGCTGGGTTGCGGCACGGGAGGGAAGAATATCACCACCGACAACATCACGGCCCGCCATCTGCTGAACATCCAGCGGATCGCCCGGCGGCGAGTGAACGAAGAGCTGGAGCTTTTCGACAAGAGCCTCTATTTAGACGAGAGCGTAGACGCCGCCACGGTGGAAAAGATGTTCCACCGGAACCGATAAGGAGAGAGCATGGTTCGTTTTGAAGAAACCGAAACAAAGTTGCTGGTTATTTTCTCCGGCAAACTGGACACCCTGGCCTGCCAGGCAACCGACGAGCAGGTGCTGGAGCGGATGCGCACCGCCAGGGGGACGGTGGAGTTCGACCTGGCTGGGGTCGAGTACGTAGCCTCGGTTTTCCTCCGAACCTGCCTGCAAACAGCCAAGGCTGTCGGTCCTGGTCGTTTTTCGGTGGTGCGCGTGAACCCGATTGTCAAGAAAGTCTTCATGATTGCTGGACTCGGTTCGTTGCTGGCCGAGGAGTAGTTTTGCCTGGAGCCCGGTCTGGCGGGATCGATTGTTTGTCTCACGGGTGCCAGGCGCTATCACATGAGCGTACAATGCATAATAGGTAGGTAAGGTATCGCGGCATCTGATCGGACCGTGTTTGCGGGGAAACCCGGGAAAGGGAAAAGGAATGGAGAAGACCAACCAAGCGTCAGTGCGGAAGGAAGCGCCCATTAGCAAGCAAGCCATGTCGGCGGGATTCATCCTGCTCGTACTGGGGCTGGCTCAGATCATCAACGCCTACGACACCACAGCCATGAACGTGGCTGTTTCCCGCATCGTGCAGGATCTGCACACCACCGTTACCGGCGTCCAAGCCGCTCTGACCACCTATTCACTAGTGATGGCAGCATTCATGATCATCGGCAGCAAGTTGGGCGACATCTGGGGGTGGAAACGGACCTTCACCCTGGGCGTCATCCTCTACGGCATCGGCGCCTTGATCACTTCCCTAAGCCCCGACCTGGGTTTGATGATCACCGGCTGGTCATTGCTGGAGGGCATCGGCTCGGCCCTGATGATCCCGGCTATCTTCTCTATGATCGCCATCTTCTTCCCCGAGGGTAAAGCCCGGGTGCGTGGCTACGCCATGATCGGCATGGCAGCGGCGGCCGGAGCGGCTCTTGGGCCTCTAATTTGCGGCTTCCTGACCACCTTCGT
>JAPLHW010000222.1 GCA_026389425.1 Coprothermobacterota bacterium | reverse complement strand
CAGCTCCCCGGTATTGCAAGGCCTCAGCCAAGTGAACCAGGCGGATCCGTTCTTGGCTATCCAGGTCAGCGATGGTTCGAGCCAACTTGAGGGTGCGATCAAAAGAACGCGCGGTCAGCAGTAAGCGGTCTGCCGCCTGGCGGAGAAAAGCCTGCTCACTGGAGTCGAGGGCGCAGAAACGGCGCAACAGCTTCCCTCCAAGCTGTGCGTTGGTGCGGATGCCGAAGGGTGCATAACGCTCGGCCTCTAAAGCGCGGCAGCGCGCGACTCGGCCGGCAATGGCCGCGGAAGGTTCACCGCCGCCGTCTCCTGTCAATTCCTCTAAAGAGAGCGGGGGGACTTGCAGGTGAATGTCGAAGCGATCCCAGATCGGCCCGGAGACCTGGTTCCAGTAACGCCTTACCTCCCCCGCGCCGCAGCGGCACTCGCGCCTCGGGACCAGCCGGAAACCGCATGGGCAGGGGTTCATCGCCGCCACCATCATCACCTGGGCGGGAAAGACGGCTGTTCCATGCACCCGGGTGATCTGGACACGCCCATCTTCCAGCGGTTGGCGCAAGGCCTCCAGCACGTCGCGGCGAAACTCGGGGAATTCATCCAAGAAGAGAACCCCATGGTGGGCAAGGGAGAGCTCCCCGGGCACTGGGTTGCTCCCTCCTCCAACCATCCCGGCATAGGAAGTGGTGTGGTGTGGGGCACGGAAGGGGCGGCTGGTGAGAAGCGCTTTCTCCTTGGAGAGCAAGCCGCAGATGGAGTACACCTCGGAGACCTCCAGGGCTTCCTCGAAGGTCATGGGCGGCATCACCGTCACCACCCGACGGGCCAGCATGGTCTTTCCGGCGCCGGGACTGCCTACCATGATGAGATGATGATTGCCGGCCACAGCCACCTCCAAAGCACGCTTGGCCGTTTCCTGGCCACGGATCTCGGCGAAGTCGATGATCTGAACCGGTTCTTGGCCATAGGCGGTCCAATCCGGGGCCTCCAGGGGTGGGATGGCCAAATCGCCCCGAAGGAAATCCACCGCCTCTCTTAAGGTAGAGACTGGGAAGACGGAGGTCCCTTGCACCAAAGCCGCCTCCATCGCCCCCTCGGCGGGGAGCAAGAATCGCTGGTAGCCGGCGCCTCGGGCCCGTCGAACGATCGGCAGGATACCCCGCACCGTCTTCACATCGCCGGAGAGAGAAAGCTCCCCCAGGACCACCAGACCGTCTTGGCCCGGGGAGCGAATCTGGCCTGTGGCCAAGAGAAGGGAGAGAGCGATGGGAAGGTCAAAGAGAGGGCCTTCCTTGCGCAAGTCGGCGGGGGCTAGGTTGACCGTGATCCGGCAGAGGGGAAAGTCGTATCCGCTGTTGTGGACTGCCGCGCGCACACGCTGGCGCGACTCCTGCACGGCAGCATCAGGAAGGCCGACAATGGTGAAGCTGGGGAGGCCGGAGCTGGCATCCACCTCCACCTCAGCAGGGATGGCAGAGAGTCCGTCCAGCACATAGCTGGTCACTTTCCCGGGCATTATTCCTCCTCCACCGCGTTTTCCAAGTGAGTGATTTCTTGTACTCGCCCCTCTTGGTCCAAGATAATGGCGACCAGGTCAATCCGATAGGAAGCCTTGGGGTGCTCGCTCCGCATCATGTACAGGGAAGTGGCTCGGCGCAGGCGCGCCTGCTTGGACGGGGTGAGCGCTTCCAAGGGGTGCCCGGCCGAGAGGGAGCGGCGCGATTTCACTTCGACGAAGACCAAGGTCGCTCCACTCCGGCAGACGAGATCGATCTCTCCCCAGCGTGAGCGGACATTCCGCTCTACCAGGCGGTACCCTTTGCGCAGG
>JAPLHW010000159.1 GCA_026389425.1 Coprothermobacterota bacterium | reverse complement strand
CTTGTGTTGTGGGATCCCTGGTGAATCGCTGTTTGTGCGATTCATTGGGGTAAATTAGAATAACCGTCGTGGGCTTCGTTCACCTGCACGTTCACTCCGAGTTCAGCCTGCTGGACGGGCTCTCGCGTATCGACGACCTGGTCGAGCGAGCCAAGTCCTTGGGTATGCCGGCTGTCGCCCTCACCGACCACGGCTCGATGCATGGGGTGATCCCCTTCTACCGGAAGGCCAAGGAGGCCGGGATCAAACCAATCATCGGCTGTGAGGTCTACGTAGCTCCACGCACCCGCTTCGACAAGGCAGGGAAACAGGATCAGCCCAACCACCTGCTGCTCCTGGCCAAGGATCTCACCGGCTATCGCAACCTCCTGAAGTTGGTCAGCCTGGCTCATTTGGAGGGCTTCTACTACAAGCCGCGTGTCGATCACGACTCGCTCAAAGCTCACTGTGAGGGACTTATAGCCCTTTCTGCCTGTCTGAAGGGGGAGATCCCCTGGAACCTACTGCAGGGAAATGCCGAACGCGCTGAGGAAATCGCCCGCTTCTATCTAGAGACCTTCGGTCGTGGCAACTTCTACTTCGAAGTGATGAACCACAAGCTGCCCGAGGAGAAGGTCTATTTCGACCAGATGGCCGACCTGGCTCGCCGCTTGGGGATCCCGCTAGTAGCCACCAACGATTCGCACTACATGGCCGAGACCGACTACCGCACCCACGAGATCCTTCTCTGCGTGGGCACCGGCAAGGCGCTGGAGGACACCAACCGCCTCTCCTTCGTGAACAATGAGTTCTACTTCAAAACCGAAGAGGAGATGCGGCAAGCTGTTCCCCTGCCTGAGGCTTTGGCCATCACCGAGGAGATCGCCGCTCGATGCAACCTGGAGCTGCAGTTCGGGCGCTTCCACCTGCCCAACTTCCCTACTCCCCCGGGTGAGACGCTCGATTCCTTCCTCACCCGTCAAGTTGAGGAGGGGCTTCGCCGCCGTTTTCCAGAGGTCACCCCGGCCCAGCGAGAACGCGTCGATTTTGAGTTGAACACCATCCGGCAGATGGGCTTCGCCGGTTACTTCCTGATCGTGTGGGACCTGATCCGCCACGCCAAGGAGTCGGGGATCTCGGTCGGCCCGGGTCGCGGGTCGGTGTGCGGCTCGCTGGTGGCCTATGCCTTGGACATTACCGAGATCGACCCCCTCCGATACGACCTCTACTTTGAACGCTTCCTCAATCCGGAACGGATCTCGATGCCGGACGTGGACACCGATTTCGCCTCGGAGCGGCGGGAGGAGGTGATCGAATACATCAAGGGGAAATACGGCGCGGACTGCGTCGCCCAGATCGTCACCTTCGGGACGATGGCCGCCCGGGCAGCTATCCGCGACACTGGCCGGGTATTGAAGGTGCCTCTCTGGCAGGTCGATAAGATCGCCAAAATGGTCCCCTTCGGCTCTTCCCTGGCCGAGGCGCTCACCACCGTCCCCGAGCTGCGGGAAGCGGCCGACACTGACCCCAAGGTATCCGACCTGTTGCAGTCGGCCCGCGGCCTGGAGGGGATCTCCCGCCACGCCTCGACTCACGCAGCTGGGGTAGTGATCTCAGCCGAGCCGCTGGAAAATTATGTGCCCCTCATGCTGGGCACCGACGGAATCGTTACCACCCAATTCGCCATGACCGAGATCGAGAAGATCGGTCTCTTAAAACTCGATATCCTCGGCCTCTCCACTCTCAGCATGATGGACAACGCTTTAGTTTTGATTGAGGGACGGCAGGGGCGGCACATCGATTGGTCCGAGACGCCTCTCGACGATGCCGCCACCTTCGCGCTGCTGCAAGGAGCGGAGACCTCCGGGGTGTTCCAGTTGGAATCTCGTGGGATGCGTTCGATCCTGAAGAACCTGAAGCCGACTTGCGTGGAGGACATCATCGCCATCGTCGCCCTCTATCGCCCCGGCCCAATGGCCATGATTGACGACTTCATCCGCCGCAAGCAAGCACAGGTGCCGATCGATTACCTGCACCCTTCTTTGGAGCCGGTCCTCAAACAAACCTACGGCACCATCGTCTACCAGGAGCAGGTCATGCAGATCTGCGCCGTCATGGCCGGCTACACCCTGGCTGAAGCCGACTTGGTGCGAAAAGCAATGGGGAAAAAAGACCAGGCCATGATGGACCAGCAGCGACCGGCTTTCATTGCCCGGTCCATCGAGCGGGGGGTGGAAAATGAACTGGCCGGGCGAGTTTTCGACTTCATGGCCGAATTTGCCAAGTATGGGTTCAACAAAGCCCACGCCACCGCCTATGGGGTGTTAGCGTACCGCACCGCCTACTTGAAAGCACACTACCCGCTGGAATTTATGGCCGCTTTGCTCACTTCAGTTCGGGCCGACGACGAGAAAGTGCGCCAGTATGTGGAGGAATGCCGCCACTTCGGCCTCAAAGTGCTGCCTCCCAACCTCAACCAGGGTGAGCTGGGATTCACGCCCGGGGTCGCCAGAGGCGCGGTCACCGGAGGCGCCCAGCAGGAGGAGATTTACTTCGGCCTGGCGGCGATTAAGAACGTGGGTGAGGGGTCAGTAAACCTGATTGTCGAGGAGCGCCAAAAGAGCGGGCTGTACCGTTCCTTCTCCGATTTCCAGGAACGCGTTGTCTCCCATCTCGTGAACAAGAAGACAGTAGAGAGCCTGATCAAGGCAGGCGCTCTCGATTTCAGCGGTCGTAGCCGATCCGAGCTTCTGGGCAACCTGGAGCGCAGTACCAGCTCTTCCCGACGTCCCAGCCGGAAGGAACAAGCCGGCCTTTTCGGGGAATCCTCACCCGGTGAACAAACACCGGAAGGAGACGACAGCTACGCCCAGAGTAGCAAGACTTCCGAGGGGGAAATCCTGGCCATGGAGAAGGAAGTGTTGGGCTTCTACATCTCCAACCACCCACTGGCCCGCTACCAGGAACAATTGGCTAAGCTGAACCTGACCCCGCTAGCCGGCCTGGGCGAGTGTGCCGAGGGAGAACAGGTGTTGGTGGGGGGGCTAGTCGCCACCAGCAAAATACATACTGCCAAGAACGGTGCGCAGATGATTTTCCTCACCCTGGAAGACCTGGGTGCTACGGTGGAAGTAACCGTGCTGCCCAAGCTCTACAAGGACTTCGCCGGGGTGGTGGGGAAAGAGGGAGTTCTGGTGCTGCGGGCCAAGGTCAATTGCCGCTCCGCGGGTACAGGCGGAGAAGACCGGGTCAAGCTGCTGGCCGATCATTTCCAGGAGTTCCTGGAACGTGAAGCCCTGGAAATGCGCAAACAGTCCGACGCCAAGAAGGAAGTCTTCCTCTACCTGGTCATTCCGCACGACGCCACGCCGGATACTTTGCTGGCGGTGAAGAAAGAATTGGAGAGCTTCCCCGGGCAGTGCCCGGTTACTCTCCACCTGCGCCTCAACGGGCGAAAAGTAGTGATGGCCCCCTCGCGCAAGTTCTGGGTGCGTAACGACCCGCGTTTGCTGGTTCGCTTGCGCAAGATCCTGGGGGAGGAAAACGTCCAGATTTCCTGAGCAACATGAGACCAATCTTCAGCTTCTGGGGACAGATTTCCGGACCGTTAATGGGGACAGATTTAAAATCTGTCCCCATTAACGGCGCTGCCGCAGACTATCAATTAAGATGCCGCAGATCTCCGCGCTGATTCAACATCTGCGTGACACATTGGGCAGCCAGGGTCAACTGGCTTACCTCGAGGCGACAGCAGGTCACTCAGCTCAGTACGGCGATCTGGAGAAACCCTTGGTTCCCCGGCTCCAAGAACTACTCTCCCAAAAGGGGCTGCGCCTTTACAGTCACCAGGCGGAGGCGATTGATCTGGCTCGTCGCGGAAAGAATGTCATCCTTGCCAGCCCCACCGCCTCTGGAAAGAGTTTGGCCTTCAACGTGCCAGTATGGGATCGATTGCTGACCCAGCCCTTCTCCACCGCTCTCTACATCTACCCACTGAAGGCGCTGGCCAACGACCAGTTGAAGACGCTCCTTGCGTGGGACCAAGAGTTGGGAGCGAACCTCCACCCGGCCATCTATGACGGCGACACTCCGGCTGGAGCCAAACGGCAGATCCTGGGACGCTCGCGGCTGATCCTGACCAACCCCTACGCCCTGCACGAGTACGCCCCCTGGCACCATCTCTGGCGGCGTTTCTTCCTCAACCTGCGTTATGTGATCATTGATGAGGCCCACATCTACCGCGGCATCTTCGGATCACACATCGCCTGTCTATTGCGCCGCCTACAGCGGATCTTCGCTTATTACCACGCTCGACCTACTTTCATCCTCTCTTCAGCCACCTTGCGCAACGCCACTCAATTCGCCGAAACGTTGGTGGGCCGGCCCTTCTGCGCAGTCACCGAGGACGGCTCACCGCATGGCCCGCGCCTCTTCCTGCTCTGGAATCCAGGATTCACCACGGTGAATCGCGCAAACGGCGATTCACCGGGAACCCCGCAAGCGACGAAAGAAGGAAAACGTCGCTCCCCTCACCTGGAGGTTCGAGATCTGGTGGTGGAGCTAGTTCGGTTCGGCTTGCAGACGATTTGCTTCTCCTCCTCCCGGGCTATCGCTGAGCTATTGGCACGCTGGACTCGTGAGCAACTGGCAAAGGAGGATACCAATCTGGCTGGCCGTGTGGCAGCCTACCGCGCCGGCTACCTGGCGGAGGACCGCCGCCGCTTGGAGACGCAGTTGCGGAGTGGGGAGCTGCGCGCTGTCTTCTCCACCAATGCCTTGGAGTTGGGGATCGATATCGGCTCACTGGATGCCGTGGTCATGGCCGGCTACCCTGGGACCATGATCTCCGTCCGGCAACAGGCAGGCCGGGCCGGGCGCGGCCTAGAAGAATCCCTGGCGATGATGGTGGCTTTTCCGAATCCACTCGACCAGTATTTCATCCAGCACCCTGACCGTTTCTTTGGCCGCCCCCTGGAAGAGGCGCTGCTGAACCCTTCCAACCCGTACATCCTGCGTGGCCACTTGCAAGCGGCCGGCGCTGAGCTTCCTTGGCGTGACGCAGGGGAGGCGAAGGCGGTCTTCGGGACCCCCGCTTCGACTGTCTACGAGGAACTGGAGAATGAAGGGTTTCTGTCTGGCGGCCGTTACCGTGGTCCAGCTGAGAGGGCCTCGGCGATCGTCTCTCTAGAAAATATCGGCGAGCAGTCGGTACAGCTCCTGCGAACCTCTTCCGCCCTTGGGATCCCTGGAGGCACCCAAGCCTGCCCACGAGCGCCTTCCTACGAGCACCTTCCTGCGAGTGAAGAGAAGGGAATCGGGGGGAAGCGAAAGGAGACGGGCGATGAGCTGTTGGAGACGATGGACCTGCCCAGAGCGATACGCGAAGCCTACCCGGGGGCCATCTTCCTCCACCAGGGGGAGACCTACCGGGTGGAATCGCTGGACCTGAAAGAGGGGATCGCCCGCGCCCGGCCGGTGGATGTAGATATGTACACCTCAACGCGCAAGGATAGCGCTGTCCGTCTCCTGGAGGAGCACGCCCGCCGCAGAACAGCGGAGGGTATTGAGGTCGCCCTGGGAGAGGTAGAGGTCACCGAACGGATCCTCGGTTTCTTCATCAAGCGCTTCGACCAGGTCTTGGATTACCGCGACCTAAACTTACCCCCTCTCTCCACCGTCACTCAGTCGGCTTGGTTCCGCGTCCCGGCTTCGCACCGGGCTCGCCTGCTGGAAGCGGGGAATGATTTCGACGGCGCCCTCCACGCTTTGGAGCACGCCACCATCGCCCTGGTTCCCCTCTTTGCCCTCTGCGACCGTTGGGATCTGGGGGGTGTCTCCTACCCGGAGCACCCCACCATGGGCGGCCCGGTCGTCTTTCTTCACGAGGGCGTGCCGGGTGGGGTAGGGATCGCCGAGAAGATTTACCAGATATTGCCGGAGTTGCTGGAAGCCGCGATGGAGATGATCCGATCCTGTCCCTGCGAGAATGGGTGCCCTTCCTGCGTCCTCTCCCCGAAATGCGGCAACAACAACCAACCGATGAGCAAAGCGGGGGCGATCCTCCTCTTGGAAGGACTCTTGCGCGGGAAATGAGCGGGGTGCATTTCAATCTCTGCTTCCCTTTCCTGTGGTATCTTTAATTAAGTAGCCTAGTGGTTGAGTGGTTGAGTGGATAAGTAAGATCAAGACAGACCTCGACTCTACTTAATGACTTGATCACTTGACAACTCGATCACTTGACCACTTGATTACTTGATCACTAAACCAAGAGAGGACAACGTTGTTAGAGAAGATTGATCTGAATTTGAAGCTAAACAAGTTAGAGTATCAAGCACGGATGCGCCGCCTGAACCCCCGGCTGAACCTCTTGCAACGCACGACCGCGCGTGCGGGGATCCCGGTGATGATCGTTTACGAAGGCTGGGAGGCCTCCGGCAAGGGTACCAGCCTGAACCAGGTGACAGAGTGGCTGGACCCTCGTCACTTCCGTGTCCACCCCATCTTCTCCCCTACTCCCGAGGAATCGCTTCACCCCTTCCTCTGGCGCTTCTGGCTGAAGATCCCCAATTACGGCGAGTGGGCTTTTTTCGACCGTAGCTGGTATCACCGCGTACTGGCCGAGCGGGTGGAGGGGGAAGCTCCTCATCAGGCCTGGCAAGGAGCTTTCCAGGAGATCAATGCCTTCGAGCGCCAGCTGAGCGATGACGGCTACGCCTTGATCAAGCTGTGGCTGCACATCAGCAAGAAAGAGCAGAAGAAACGCTTCGCCAAGCTGGAGGGACAACGCTACGCCTCCTGGGTAATCACCGAAGAGGACCGCCGTGAGCACACCCAGTACGCCCAATACCTGGCTGCGCTGGAGGAGATGTTCGTCCAGACCAGCACCTATCCTGCCCCCTGGACGATCGTCGAAGCAATGGACCGCCGCTACAGCCAGGCTAAAATCGTGGGAACGGTCGTGGACGCGCTAGAGAGCGCCCTCAAGGATCGTGCCCCCCAGATCTTCGCCGAGTACCTGGAGACCGCTGCCCTGATCGACCGGGAGAAGGAACCACCGACGGATGCCTCGCTGGAGGTGACGGCATGATCCTCGACAGAGTCGATCTGAACAAAGCGCTACCCAAGAAAGAGTACGCTGCGCGCTTGCCTGCCTTGCAGAAGCGGCTGCGGGAACTGGAATTCCGCATCTACCAGGCGCGGTTGCCGGTGGTGGTGGTCTTCGAAGGGTGGGACGCCGCCGGAAAGGGCGGCACCATCAAACGGTTGACCGAACACCTTGACCCGCGCGGCTACGCGGTCCACTCCTACGCCGCCCCCCAAGGAGAAGAAAAGACTCATCACTACCTCTGGCGTTTCTGGCGCAACCTTCCCAAGGGCGGGCACATCGCCGTCTTCGACCGCAGCTGGTATGGCCGGGTATTGGTGGAACGCGTGGAAAGCCTTTGCCCGGAGGTAGCCTGGAAACGCGCCTATCAGGAGATCAATGAATTCGAGGGAAATCTGGCCTCTTTCGGCACAGCGATTACCAAGTTTTGGCTGCATATCAGCGCCCAGGAGCAGGAGCGCCGCTTCCGCCAGCGGGAGGGTGACCCTTTTAAGAATTACAAGCTAACCGAGGAGGATTGGCGCAACCGCCAGAAGTGGCCAGCTTACGAGGAGGCTGCCGAGGAGATGATCCTGCGTACCAGCACCCCTTATGCTCCTTGGTCGGTAGTCCCGGCCAACGACAAGAACCATGCCCGGGTCTTCTGTCTGGAAACGGTGGCGGATGCTATCGAAGGTTTGTTGAAGTGACAAAACTGATGGGGACCATGCAAACCGCATCTAATCCTTCATGAAACGTCGAACCCCCAATCCTCAGGGCTCCGAACCTGCCCCAAAGCGCCGCTCCTTCACCTCGGACCTGGGATTATTGATTGCCATTCCCCTGGTCTGCCTCCTTACCTACATCTTTTACAATCGTTGGACCGACCTGACGGGGATGGGAGGGGGAGTCATTCTCGGGATCGTCCTCGCTCTTGTCCTTTGGGAGAGAGAGTTTCGCACCATGAACGCCGTAGAGGCGGCCCTGGAGACCCTCTCTGTAGGCGGGTTTATCTTCCTCTTCCTCTCCTTCTGGGGTTTGCTGTGAAGCGTGCATATCCTTATTTCTCTCTTGGCGTTGGTTTTTATGTCCGTCTTGTGGGGGTTCATGATGGTTCGCGCTTT
>JAPLHW010000232.1 GCA_026389425.1 Coprothermobacterota bacterium | reverse complement strand
TTGCTCGATTCCTTGGCGCAAGCCTGCAAGGTCCATTATGGAGCTCGCTTGGTTTCGCTGGCCATCTTCGGGTCTGTTGGCCGGGGGACCATGAAGCCCGATTCCGACATCGATCTTCTGATCGTCGCTTCACCGCTTCCGTATGGCCGGATGAAAAGGGTAGAGGGATTTCGTCCCGTAGAGGATGCCTTGGAGCCTGAAATTCTCAAGAAGAGAATACTGGGGATCCATACCTACCTTTCACCGATCTTCAAAACGCCGGCGGAGATCTCCTCTCGACCCCTGATCCTGTTGGATCTGACTGAAGACGCTCGCATCCTCTTCGACCGGGACGGTTTTCTAAGGGGGCAGTTGGAGGCGCTAAAGGAGAGGTTGCGGGAGCTGGGCGCAAGGCGGGTGGTCCAGGGGGAAGCCTGGTGGTGGGATCTGAAACCGGACTTCAAACCTGGGGAGGTTTTCCAGCTATGACAAACTCGACGCTGGCCATGAGCTATTTCGCCAAGGCCAAAAGCCGGCTTAAGCTTTTACCGCTCCTCTTGGCTGACCAAAATTATTCGGACGTGATTCGGGAGTCGCAGGAGATCGTTGAACTGGCGCTGAAGGGAATGCTCCGACAGATGGGGATTGAGCCGCCAAAATGGCACGACGTCAGCGAGCTTCTGATCAGCCACGAGGAACGGTTTCCGGAACCAATCCGCCTGCATTTGCCCAGAATGGCCGAGATCTCCAAATGGTTGCGGAAAGAGCGAGAACTGGCGTTCTACGGAGATATCGACTTCATTCCCAGCGAGGAATATACCGAAGAGGACGCCCAACGAGCGATTGATGACGCTACCTTCGTTGTGCAAAACATAGTTTATCTGATTCCAAAATACGAGTGACGAATAGCAGCCGAGGTGGAAAACTGGGATGGTGGTGTTCGGAGGCGTATAGTTTTCGAGGTGAGATTCAAGGTGAGATGGCGAGCAATTTGATCCCGGCTTCGTTCTTCATCATCTGGAAATGGTGATCCAAACTAAGGATTGTAGCTCCTTCAGTTTTAGCGACGATGGCGATGTAGCAATCTGTCAAACCAATCGCTTTCCCACTGTGGCGAAGCCGAAAGGAAAGTTCTCCGGCAGCCTGCCAGTTATCCTGTGAATCGGACAGGAAGGGAAAGACGTAAACGAAGTCTCTCAACACCGCCAGTTCTACCTCCGATTTCGCCCCTTGCATCAATTCCGCAACGATGATGCCCATCGTACAAATCCGTTCCTCTGACATCAGTTGCAGCACGATGGAATGACACGGCTCTATACGGCGAAAAAATTCGATCCAGGCGGAGGTATCGACAAGTATCTTATCCAAGGCGGTCATCGTGATGCCGGAGCGCTTCGGCCGTGGCATCAAACTCCATCTTGCCGGCCATAGCCTTGATCTTTTCCAGTTTCTTGCGCCTGATCTCCTCGCTGATGGCGATGGTGACTGCTTCCGTCTTGCTTTTGGCTGGGAGCACCCGCATCAATTCATCAAGCAAATCATTGGACAAGGTAATGGTGGCGCGTGACATATCTCTTCTCCATAATCGTGGTGCACAAATTATACTATGTAGATTGTGCAGAATGTGTGAAAAGATGGTGAAACAATGAGGTCAGATCCTTATATCCAGCATTCCTTCCTGGTTCTGCTGATGGTCGTAGACACTCGGTCACGAGGTGGAATTAAGGTTTTCGGTTCTGTGGAAAAGGGGGGGAGGATAAGCGAGACTCTCGCCTATGTTTGTACTTGTGCTGCGCCTACGCCTACCCACGAGGCGCGGTTCACTGCTGGCGTATTCAGGGGAACTGCGCCAGGACATGCTGCCGCAGGCTGATTCGTTGCCCTGGCAGGCCAAGGCATGGTCATAAAGGATCTACAATGGGACTGGGTACTTTTTCGGGGTGTCAGGGAAAGTAAGAATGGGACGGAATTATGTTTCCGCTACAGGAGGAGTGACGCGGATGAGGTTTTACGCTTCAAGTATCGCTGCGAATCGAGGAGAGGCTTTGGTATGAGAACGTCCCGCGCTGATGAGAATCATTAAGAGTTAGTTGACAATTGAACAACGTCCCTTAAACATGAAGAAGAAGATGGAAAGAGCGGGAAGAATCTGGAGAACCGGGAAGGCCGAGGAAGGTGGGAAAATAAATCTGTCCCCTTATTTTCTTGCTTGGCAGGGGAAGCTTCGCTAGAGTGGAAGGATGAAAAACGATACGTTGATCCCTGTTTTGATCCTGGAGCGGTTCATGCGAGCCGTCTTCACCGCCCTGGGCGTCCCTCCCGAGGATGCCGCCGTCGCAGCCGAG
>JAPLHW010000083.1 GCA_026389425.1 Coprothermobacterota bacterium | reverse complement strand
GATTCCCAGGACATAAGCGGTCTCAATCTCCCTGATTGCCCAGTGACCGGAGATGTCCGGGAAGGGGGTGGCAGGCAGCCAGGCCACCGGGTCGATGCCGCGAGCCCGGATCATCGCCACTGCGACATTGGCTCGGGTAGCCGGTTGATCGGGGCGGAAGGTTCCGTCTGGAAAGCCCGTCATGATGCCGGCACGATGGACTGCTTCCACATACTTGAAAGTCCAGTGGGTGGAAGGGACATCGGAATAGAACTGCTGGCCGGTGACAGTGCTCTCCAATTGCAGCAGCCGGGCGATAATGGCGGCGATCTCACCGCGGGTGACGTTTCGCTGGGGGCCGAAGATCGGACCCAGGTCGCCGGTGTACCCTTTGATATAGGCTTCATGGACCTTGCCGCCGACCACTACTACTTCATCGTCGGATTGCACCGTTAGTTCGGGTCTGGCGGAATGCGCCACGGCTTTGTTGCGGATCAAGGTGCCGTCCGGTGCATCAGCCGCCACTTTCACGACCAAGCGCAATTGTTTCCAGTCACCGGGAGCCAGGTTGCCAAGATCCCAGGTGACGGTATTCGACCCCGGATCATAGCTGCCGGCAGGTCCGGAGGCGGTGGCAGGCGCTTCGACGAAGGAGGTGCTGGGCGGGAGGAGGTCGGTCACCTTGACGACGTAAAGGGTAGTATCACCCGAGTTGGAAACCAGGATATTGAAGGTGATGTTTTCCCCGGCAGCCACCGTGTCGTATGTAGCCAGCTTTTGGATTGTCATCGACGGCTTGCCGGAGGAACCAGGGACAGTCTTGATCGCCGACCAAAGGGTGTATCGCCAGACGACAGCCACCGTCGCCGGCAGCATCTCCCGATATCCGATCACCGGCACCGCCTGGCCCGAATTGGCGCCAGTGGCGTTCACCCCCGTCACCACAAACTGATAGGTAGAACCAGGAGACAGCGACGGGGCCATCACGTAGACGACCAGTAGCACCCTTGCCTCTTTCAGAGGAACCAGATAGCCATTTCCGGCGAAGGTGAAGGTGATCGACCCATCGTCCGAAGGGTAAGTGGACTGGGCCAACAATGTCTCCCCCGAATCGTAGACGCCATTCTGATTGGGATCCTCTACCAACATCACATTGGTAATGTCATTTTTGTCATTTCCGGTACCGCTGGCGGTGATGGTCAAGTCGTTGAGATAGACATCCTCGGGGATCACATCCGCGCTTTGCTCGAGGTCGGCCTTTAAGACCAACTGCATCATCTCGTTCAAATCATCAGCCGGGTCGTTGGCATGATCGGGCGGTGAGTTGGGGCCTTTGCTGATCAAGAGTCGGCCGCGTTGGCTCCCCCAGCAATCGGAAGGTTCCATGTTTCCCCAACTGTCGGGATTGGTGAAGGCAAAAGCCCTCGTGTCCTCTCCGCGGGGCGGCCAATAATGAAAGAACTCTGCGCCATCCGGCTCGTGGTAGCTGGCGTCGAATTGGCAGCCTCGCGGGCCGGCTTGGCAGATCGTGATGCCCAGCCAGTCATAGGGGATGGCCATCTCGACGATCCAGGTCTTCTGGTTGATCGCCGCGTCTCCTTGAAAGCCGGCCGGCGAGGCTGCAGACTGCCAGCCTGAACCGGTTCCCTGCCAGAAGAGGAAGGCGGGGCCAGCCGTGCCGATCACGGGTTTGTTGGCCACGATCCTGCGATCGTCGGTTTGGGGCAGCTTACCGTTGTTGTGCAGGGCGCACCATTCGAAGCTGACGCTTTCCACGGATAGGGGGATCAAATAAGCCAGATAGAGGGAATTGGGGATCGCCTTGGTGTAGACGGTGACGTTGCCGTAGAAGGCGGGAAAAGATACCGAGTGGGCATCCGCCCATTCGTCCTGAGGGGTGAACTGCCCGTCGATGGTCGGTGTAGTGCCGAAGTCGGAACTGAGCGTGTACTCTTCGTTGTGGGCGGCAGTCGGGGTGGAGTAGGCCCCCGTCAGTACGAGGGAGGCAATCAGGAGAAGAAAAACCACCTTGCGCATATTCTTGCTTCCTCCTTGTAGAGTCAGCAGGGATCCGACCGGTCCGTTGAGTTCGTTCCCCCAGACCACTGCCTTTTCCATTATATAGGAGTTGATCAGCTTGGGGGGAGAAATCGGAGAAAAATTATTATATGCGATCCATTAATTTAGTTGACGTAAATGGCGCTTGTTTCCCCCCTTTCTGGTTTCAAAGTGAGTTTGTATCGTTTGCCAGCATTCGTCGCTGGAGTGGAAGCGTCTTGTATGGGTTGCCTGACGTCGCAATTCATGCCACTCCCATTCCGTGGGATTGAGCTCTGGAGAGTAAGGGGGCAAGAACAGCAATTCGATCGTCTCCTGCTTGGAAAGATACTCTTTGACAAGTTTGGCCT
>JAPLHW010000191.1 GCA_026389425.1 Coprothermobacterota bacterium | reverse complement strand
AACTCCAGCGAGGCCATCAGGTTGTAGAAACGGTCGGCCAGCTCTCCCAGGTTCGCCTCCGGATCGTAGGCCGTCTCGGCGGAGGCGATGTCGGCTGCAACTCGGGCAAGCATTTCCTCCGGCTTCTCGATCGGCTTGCCTTCCGCATCCTTCTTCAGGTATCGTTTGCTCAGCACAGTCTTGGCGTTCTCGGTCAGTTGCAGTGAAATCCTCTCCATTTCGATCCTCTCTACAATCTATGGTGGATGAGATAAATCGTTGATACAACCAATGGTAGCATTCCCCCGATCGCATGTCACCAAGGGTGGATCCTGGACCAGCTTTCCAAAGATGGCGGGATCGGTTAAAATGTGCGCGTGCCGAAGTGGCGGAATTGGCAGACGCGCTACGTTCAGGGCGTAGTTGGAGAACTCCAGTGGGGGTTCGACTCCCCCCTTCGGCACCATCCAACACGAGGTCGGGTCTTTCTATTCAAATAAATCAGTGGCTATCCCCAATAAAGCAAAGAAGTGGTGAAAAAAGGAAATGGAAGGAACAGAATCCAGGAATCCGTTGCAAATGAGATCCCTCTTGGTCGTATTTTCATATCATCATAAAAATACGGAGAAGATCGCCAACGCGATCGGAAAGGTTCTTGAGGCACAAATAAGAACGCCACAGCAAATACGCCATGAGGAGCTTCAAGAGTACGATCTGGTAGGCTTTGGCTCGGGGATTTATGATGGAAAACATCATCAATTGCTGCTTGACCTTGCTGATCAACAACCAAAGGTCACCAACCGGAAAGCATTCCTTTTCTCAACCTGTGGAGTTCCCGCGTTTGGTATGACAAAAGAATTAATGGCAAAAAACCACTCGCCGCTCAGAGAAAAATTGTTATCCAAAGGCTACCTGATCGTTGATGAATTTGGTTGTGTGGGTCTTAACACGAACAGTTTCCTTACCCTTCTTGGAGGGATAAACAAGGGCAGACCGAATGCTGAAGACCTCAAACATGCCGGAGAGTTTGCCCAGAAACTGAGCCAATAAGGGGACAGATTTATTTTCCCGCTTTTCTCAGCCTTCCCGGCCCTCGAGATTCTACCCGTCTTTACATGAGCTTCTCGATTTCGTCCACAAGATCCAATCCTTCGCTGCTCTTAAGACGAGCTGCCAGTCGACTATCCCCGTTGGAGCGATCTACCCATCAATAAATAAATCTGTCCCCTTTTCTCCTTGAGTTACATCGGTAGCCGCTCTATCATTGCCCCAGAAGCAGATCGCCGATCGGAGAAAGGAACGGATGGAGCAACGCACGGATCCACGGGAATCGGCCGGCATTCTTATCGTCGATGACACGCCGGCCAACCTGCAATTACTGGAGGGCATGCTTCGGCAGCACGGTTACGAGCCGCGGCCTGTCCCCAACGGCCGGATGGCCTTGCAAGCCGCTCGGATCGATCCCCCCGACCTGATCCTGTTGGACATCAATATGCCGGGAATGAATGGCTACGAGGTCTGTCGTCATTTGAAAGCCGACCCGCAACTGAAGGATATCCCGGTGCTTTTCATCAGTGCCATGGATGAGATGCCGGACAAAGTGGAAGCCTTCGCCGCTGGGGGTGTCGATTTCATCACCAAACCCTTCCAGTTCGCCGAGGTGCAAGCGCGGGTGGATGTTCACCTGAAGCTGCGGCGGCTGCAGTTGGAGCTGGAGCGGCACAACTGCCACCTGCAGGAGTTGGTGGCGGATCAGGTGAAGGAGATCTCCGACTTGCAGATGGCCACCATCTTCGCCTTGGCTAAGCTCTCCGAGTCGCGGGACGACGAGACGGGCCGCCACCTGGAGCGAGTTCAATCCTTCTGCAAGCTGCTGGCGAACCAACTGAGAGAGAATAGCGATTTCCAGGGAGAGATCGACGAAACCTTCATCGAGGATATCTTCCGCGCCAGCCCGTTGCACGACATCGGCAAGGTGGGGATCCCTGATGCCATTCTGCTGAAGCCGGGCAGGCTGACCGCGGAAGAGTTCCAGGTAATGAAAGGACATTCCCTTATTGGGGCGCAGACCTTGGAGGCGGTGCGGGAACGTTCGCCTCACAATGCTTTTATCAAGATGGGGATCGAGATCTCCCGCTCTCATCACGAGCGATGGGATGGCCGCGGCTACCCGGACGGCCTGGCTGGGGAGAAGATCCCCCTGGCGGCGCGGGTCATGGCACTAGCCGATGTCTATGATGCCCTCCGCTCCAAACGCACCTACAAGTCAGCCCTCCCCCACCCGCAATGCCGACGGATCCTGCTAGAGGAGAGCGACGGCCATTTCGACCCGACCGTGGCGGCAGCGTTCCAGACGCTGGAGGATGAATTTCGATCTACCTGGGAACGGCTGACCGGATGACCGGGCGAGGGCGGCCTTGTTGCACGGCTCATTCCACCGGCTTGAGCGGGTAAGAAGGAGAACGGATGCCCCCCATCGAGCAGGTCTCTGAGCTTCCCTTCGCCCTCCCCCTCTTCGTCTGCGCAGCCCTCTTCTGTCTTTTGGCCGCCTATGCCTGGTTCCGGCCACGAGCGCCTGCGCTGACCACCTACACCGTGTGGATGCTGATTCTAGCCGGCTGGTCGTTGACTTCGGCGATGGTCACGGCGATCCCCGACCTCCATGCCAAGTTCTTCTGGGGGGACGCCGGCTACCTCTTCGCCCCTTGGCTATCGGTCGCTGCCCTGACCTTCATGTTGGAATTCACCGGAAAATCAGGGTGGTTGAGCAAGTGGAGGCTGCTGGCTCTTTGCGCCATCCCCGCCGCCACCACAGTGCTGGCTTTGACCAACGACTTGCACTATTTCTTCCGCATTCAGCCGCACCTCTCTCCCGGCGGTCCGTTCATCATCAGCAGCCCGGGTCCCTGGTTCTGGATCTATTTCATCTACTCCAACCTGCTCTACCTTTCCGGCTTCGCGCTCTTGGTCCGCGCCTTGCGCAAGTCCAACCCTCTGCGCTCCTTCCAGATGCTGCTGGTAATGGTGGGGCTCCTCCCCCCTTTCCTCTATTTGCTCTTTTTCGAGCCGTTCAACCTGACCCCCTTGGGCGGGTACAACATCACCCCCTTCCTCTTTTTGATCACGGGAGGGGTGGTAGCCTGGGCGATCTTTCACTACCGGATGCCGGGGATCCTCTCCCCCATCGTCCGCGAGATGCTGATCGAGAATATGGCCAACCCGGTGGTGGCGCTAGACATCTCTGACCATCTGATTGATTGCAATCCCGCAGCAGAGCAGGCTTTCGGGACACAACCAGAGCAGAACCAGGGGAAAAAGTGTGCGGTCACGTTGCAGTTGGAGTCCAGCCTGGCTGCCCTGAGAGATACTCCCGGACCGGTAGAAGTGCAGAGCGGTCCGCAGGGAGAAGAGCGCATTTGGGAGCTGAGTTCGCAACCTGTTCGCCACAAGCGGGGGATGTTGCTGGGCCGGCTTCTGGTCTGGCACGACATCACCTTGCGCAAGGAGCACGAAGCAGCCGTGCATAAAGCGCGCGACGCGGCCGAGACGGCCAACCGGGCCAAGAGCGCCTTCCTGGCCAACATGTCGCACGAGATCCGCACCCCCTTGAACGCCATCCTCGGCTTTTCTCAGTTGCTCTTGCGCGACCCGCAGTTGACATCCTTCCAGAAAGAGCGTTTGGAGACCATCAACCGCAGCGGCGGTCACCTGCTGGCCCTGATCAACAACGTCCTGGAAATGTCCAAGATCGAGGCTGGCCGGACTCGTCAGAGCCCCAGCACTTTCGATCTTCTGGCCCTTGTCCGTGATCTGGAAGACATGTTCCGCCTGCGCACCGAGGTCAAGCGGCTGCAATTCCTGGTTGAGTTGGCGCCTGATTTGCCGCAAGCCGTGGTGGCGGACGAGAATAAACTGCGGGAGATCTTCATTAACCTCCTGGGAAACGCCATCAAATTCACCAATCGGGGAGGAATCGCCTGGCGCTTAAAAGCCAAGGGAGACCTCGGCGAGATCTTTCGTTTGGAGGTGGAGGTGGAGGATAGCGGGCCAGGGATCGCCGAGGCGGACCTGACTCGGCTCTTCCGTCCTTTCGAGCAGACCGAGGCAGGCGCCCGCACCGAAGGGGGGACTGGTCTGGGATTGGCCATCAGCCGCCAATTCGCCCGCTTGATGGGGGGAGACCTCACCGTCACCAGCGAGCTCGGCAAAGGAAGCCGCTTCCGCCTGGTTCTGCCAGTAATGAGGACGGATCAGGGTCTTTTAAAAAGAGCTCACCCCCTGCGCAGAGTGACCGGCTTGGAACCTGACCAGGGTTCCATCCGTGTGCTGGTCGCCGACGACAAAGCGGAGAACCGAGCCCTCCTGGTCCAGATGCTGGAGGGTATCGGTTTCCAGACGCGGGAGGCGCGGGACGGAGGCGAAGCGCTCGCCCAGATCGATGCCTGGGCGCCGCAGCTGGTTCTGATGGACATGCGCATGCCGGTGATGGACGGCTACGAGGCCACCCGGCGCATCCGGGAGGGCGAGAAAGAGAGTGCGTCTCACCTTGCGATCATTGCAGTCACCGCCAGCGCCTTCGAGGACGATCGGCAGCAGATCCTCCAAACCGGCGCCGACGGTTATCTTCGCAAGCCCTTCCAGGAAGAGGAATTATTCGAA
>JAPLHW010000153.1 GCA_026389425.1 Coprothermobacterota bacterium | reverse complement strand
AGGGAGAGGGCTTGGACCATGGTCTCAGTGGTGGTCTTCAAATCGTAGGGATCCACCTGGAAGAACTGTTGCACTCCCATGGCCGGGACCAAGGCGGCCAGGTCCAGCCGCTGCCATCCTTCACGCTGGAAAGCCTCGGCTGTGCCGGGATTGACCTGCATCCCGGTCATCGCTGTCCAGCCGTTGTCCAGAATAATCAGTGTCAGCGGCGCCTGGTGTTGCACGGCATTGATCAAGGCGGGGAGTCCGGCGTGGAAGAAAGTAGAGTCGCCGATGGTGGCAATCACCGGGGTCTTCAGACCAGCAGCCAGGTATCCTTGGGCGATACCCAGGCTGGCGCCCATCGAGACCTCGTTCCAAACCGTGTGGAAGGGAGGGTTCATCCCCAAGATGGTGCAACCGATGTCCCCGGTCACCATCACCTCATCCTTCTTGAACTTCAGCAGGCGGATGGCTCGATTCAGTGCCAAATAAGTGCAGCGATGGGGGCAGCCGGCGCAGACGGTGATGGGCCGGGCGGCAGCCTGCCCCTCGGCTGCCAGGCCGCACAAGAGATCCTTGGGCAGGGACAAGCCGGCAGCAACCGCCACCCCTTCCACCACCTGGCGCACGCCGTACTCGCCGATCCGGCTGAAGGGGCCGTCCAGCTTGCCAATGATGCGACCAGCGTAGCCCAGGCGGCGAGCTTCTACGATCAATTCCTTCTCCACCAGCGGCTCCAACTCCTCCAACACGAGGAGAGAGCCGCAATGAGCGAAGAGACGCGCTACTTCCTGGCGGGGGAGGGGGTGCACCGAGGACAGACGTAAGATGGAGAGGCTCTCCAGGGAGACGCCCAATTTAGCCAGGCGCTCGAAACCCTCTTCCAGATAGGCCGCTGCGGCGCCGCAGGCGATGATCCCTAGCCCGCCTGCCTCTTGAGCCAGGTGAAGCGTATTGAGGCCCATCTCGCCAATGACTTCCTCGGCCTTCTCCAGGCGGGCGATCAGGTCGCGGTGCTGGGCCATGCAGATGGCGGCGCCTGCCTTGGTGTAACGCTGGATGTCGCGCTCCAAGAGGATCGGCAGTTCGAGCGGGGGCGGTGAGTTCTCCTCTACCTCCAAGGTGGCATGGGAGTGGGCGACGGCGGTCACCAACCGCAGAAAAACCGGAGACCCGGTGCGCTGGGAGAGCTCGAAGGCAGCTTGCGAGAGACGATAAGTCTCCGCCGGGGTGGCCGGTTCCAGCATCGGCAAGTCAGCCATCAGGGCGAAACCGCGCGAATCCTGCTCGGCCATCCCAGCGGAAACGCCGGGGTCGTCGGCCACGTAAACGACCATCCCGCCGTTCACCCCGGAGTAGGCGATGGAGATCAGCGAGTCGTAGGCCACATTCAGGCCGGACATCTTCATCGTGGTGAGGGAACGCTGCCCAGCCCAGGCAGCTCCCGCAGCGATCTCCAAGGCGACTTTCTCGTTGGCGCTCCACTCTACGTGGACCCCTTCCGGCTTCTTCGCCAGAAGGAAGGCGACGGCTTCTGAGGAAGGCGTGCCGGGATACCCAGCGACGACTTTAACTCCGGCGCGGAGAGCCCCCAAAGCCAAAGCTTCATTTCCAGAAACGATCTTCCGTTGCAAGCAACTCCTCCCGTGCGATCGCCGCTTTAAGGGCGGCGGAATGGTCAATCTCCCCTTAGCATAGGGGTTGCCTCCCGGCCTGTAAACCTGATCGGGGTCACATCTTCATATGACAGCAAATTTAGAAATTATTAGGGACATAATGCATTTTTCGGAGAAAATAGTATTATGTCCCTAATTATCTTAAGCCGGGGAGGTCTCCTGAGGAGCAGGTGAGGCGCTTCTTCTTAGATGATGAGCTGTTTAAGGAGCGAGAATGCGCGGTCGATGTCTTTTTGGTAGAGGACCAAGGTCAGTTCCATATAGGTGGAGATCACCTCAACTACGTTGATCCCCTCTAAGGCCAACGCGCGCAGGATGGCGAAATAGACGCCGGGAGTGTTGACGATCTCTTTCGTTAGTTGAAGGGTGATCGAAGAGACACCCGTGAAGCGAATGATCAGCTTCTCCCCTTGAAAGGCTGCCTCCGCTAGATCCTCAATGCTGGAGTTGCAGACGATGGTCGTCTCGAAGACTCCTTGAGATAGATTGAGGAAAACACCCCTTCGCCGTTCAATCGCGCGAAGCAGATTCTTATGGCTTTCAATCAAGCTTTCCGAGTTGGAGAAGGTCAATTCCACCAAATGAGAGCGGACTGTGAAGTCT
>JAPLHW010000002.1 GCA_026389425.1 Coprothermobacterota bacterium | reverse complement strand
CGGAGCAGGGTTGGTCGGGCGGGTTGTCGCCGTTCGAGGTCCCGCCGGTCTTCTTCTTCGTAGCCTACCCCTTCGCCAAGCTGTTCGGGGTAATGCTGGGGGTGAAGATCGCCACCGCCCTCTTCACGGTGTTGTTGGGTCTGGCAACCTACCTCCTGGTCCGCACTGCCTTCCGCAGCGATCTGGCCGCTCTATTGGCTGTCGTCCTGGTGGTCTTCTCGCCAATGACGCTGCGGGTAGCGGTGGACATCCGCAAGAACATGGCCAGCCTGGCTTTATTGGTGTTGTTCCTCTATCTCTTCCTGCGCTGCCTGAAGAATTGGCGCTGGGTTTTTCTGCTGGCAGCAGTCGGCCTATTGGGCATCTTCACGCACAAGACCTTCGTCTATGTCTGGTTCATCCTGCCCGCTTACCTCCCCTTCTCTTGGTTGATCGAGCGACGCCGGCCGGATCGCCAGGATTGGCTCCTATTGGGCTGCAACGTGGTAGCGGTGGTAGGCGCGCTGCTATTGTGGAACTCCCTCAGCTCCGGATTCAACGAGATCGTGGCCAACACCGGCCTGCCCTTCCAGGCAAGCCGGGGAGCCGTCCCCGAGCTTTGGCCTCTCCTGGTGGTGGCAGTCCCGGGCGGCCTGCTCGCTACCCTTCGCCCTCGGCGGGAGACCACGCTTCTTCTGACCTGGTTTACGCTCAGCCTGCTGCTGACCTTCCCCCAGGTTAACGTGGCCAACCAATGGCGCTTTCAGGTGATGCTTTTCCCGCCTGCGGCAGTTTTTGCCGCTGTCTCTTGGGGTTGGCTGTGGCGTCGCTTCCGCATTGTTAGCCTGCCGGTCCTTCTTACGGTACTGGTACTTTCCGTTGTCTCCTTCGTCGGCTTCGGCAGTAACGATCTTCAAATGAAGCCTTCTTTGCCGGAGCCGGTATTAGATTCGCTGGAGCGGGGCAGCCAAGTCACCAGCCGCCAAGGCTTGATCCTCACCGATTTAGCCAACCAATCCGGCTACTGGGTGCGCTACTTCTATGGTCCTGGAATGGTGAGCCTGTCTTTCCCGGATCGAGCGCAGACTACAGGACTGGTTGAGCAAGCCTTGTCTGCCGGTCAACCGGTCTACCTCGTGCTGGCGGGAAATCCTCAAACTTCTTCGCCTCAACCCTCCCCTACCTCTCCCCCACCTCTCCGATTCGATCAAATGGTCCGGCTCTATGTAGACCGCTACGTCGCCATCTGGCAGGTGAAGAGTGCCAGGGCTGTTCCCTTCCCGCGGGAGCCGGCCCCTTTCGATGAGAACGGTGGAAAGGGCAGAGAGCTGAGTGGAACGGATGGCTATCAGGCCGGGCGGTGGGCAGCCCTTTCCACTTTCCTGATCGCTCCGTACGAAGCCCTGCGGGCGATCAACCCGCCCTTTCTGGCACTCTGGGAGATCCAGATCGGCTTTCCAGCCTGCCTGCTGCTACTTGGCGTCCTGTTTCTGGGGTGTCAGGAGATTTACCCGTGGCTGTCTCGCCGCCCCTGGCTGCTCTATCTATTGCTCTTTGCCTCGATGTCCTGCGTGGCAACTCTCTATCTCTTCTCGCCAGCTTGGTTTTGGGGAGGATCGGTTCCTCCGGTGGATCCCACATCCATGCGCCCCCCTGAATTG
>JAPLHW010000251.1 GCA_026389425.1 Coprothermobacterota bacterium | reverse complement strand
GATCTTCAGGGTAGTGCTGACCCTCAGCACGCCTTCCACCTGGAAGAGGCACAAATGCACAGCGCGGGTAAGGTCCAGGATCTGCTCCAGACTTCCCTCCACGCAAGTGGACATTGGAGTCAGTTGGTAGACCAGCCCGCTGGCTCGGATCACCTTCTCTACTTCGGCCACATAGCGGGAAAGGCTGGGGCTGGCGGTGCCCAAGGGCACAACAACGATCTCGGCAACCGGCATCTTGCACCTTTCAGGATCAGAGTATGGGTGAGGATAGCAAGGGCTCTGGGAAAATGGAAGGCTTCCTCTTTCCCTCCCAGGACGCACCCTCAGTTCCTTTGCGGAACAGAGAGGCTCGATGGTACCGCCGGCACCTTCACCGAACGTACCTGAAGGAAAAACCCAAGGGCAATGACGAGAAATCCCAGGGCGATCGACACCTCCGCGCCCGGGGAGGGGAGAAAGGTAGATCCGATAGCGGCTACCCCACTACCGAAAAGACTACATAGCAAAAAGGGGGCAAGCGAATATGATTTGATTGTATTCAAATCGCATCTACGATCACCCGATTTTAACCTTCCCCACCACTGTAGGGAACTGTAAAGGGCGTTGGCCACGAACATCGCCAACAAAAAGGAGTACCCGCCACCCACAGTCAGCGCGATGGCATACCCGGCTGCCAAGCTGACCAGCGCTTTCCAGCAAAACCCCGGCCGTTCTTTCCAGGAGCGGCTTGAGAAGACGAAATGCTCTAACGCCATCATCAGACCAATGGCTGGGAAAAGGAAAGCTTGGAGCATAAGGAACAGCTGCAAGTGATCAAGGATACCGAGCATCGCCAGGACGACCCCCATGAGGACCGTAAGGAAGTTAAACCATTGTCGTGCTTGTAACGTGGTTACACCGGTGATAGTCGCTAGCGCCAATCCGAATGAGTAGAGGTTAACGACCCGTGCGGGGTTCCATTGGGCGATGATCACCAGGATTAGCCCGGCGAAGGGCAGACCAATATGCATGAGACCGGTGATCAAGTCCTCTCCCGAAACCAAAGACATCCCGATCGTCGCTCCAAAAAGGTACAGCACAATCCCAACCAAAACGATCCCGACAAGAGGAAAGAGAAAGGCGTCGGGCATCACCCGGCGACTGAAACGAGCATAATCGGAAAGCAACACCGCTTGTGCGCCGCAGGTTCCCACGATCAGGATCACTCCTCCAGCCAACGAGGTAGTCATCCCAGCTGTCCGTCCAATCAAAGCGTTCAAGCCTGGCTGAATCCCACCAAAACTCTGTAGACCAAGGATCATACCCCAGAAGCAGAGGGCAAGAAGGGCGATGGCAGACACATAGTTGGTCCACGCGACCATGTTTTGCCCGCGGATCGAAGGAAATGCGAAGAGGAAGCCGATCAGGCAGATCCCAACTCCCATTGCGACAGCACTTGAGGAAACACCGGGTAGAATAGGCTCCAGTAACAGTACTAATGCTTTAGCTGCAATCGCGATATGCACCCCGTACCAGCCCCACCCTTGCACAGCTAGGAGTGGGCTGATGAAAAAGCGTGTACCTGTCTTGCCAAAAGTAGACCCGGCGATCCGTGCAGCAGGAAGGCCGAGGTCGGCCCCCACAGCGGCGTTCATCCAGTCTAACAATAAGACGATGAAAGAAGCCAGGCCGATCACGGCAATCGTTTGCAGAAAGGAGTAGTCCTGAATCAATAGATTGCCAACAATCAAGAGTGGGATACAGGCCATGCAACTCATGAAGATAGGCGCCAGGCGAACCCAGCGCAAGCGGCTGTGTACTGGGATCGGTTCGAGCGTGTACCCTTCCGGAGAGGGGATGGCGGTATTCATCGAATTAGCATTCTAGCTCTTTTCGACCGTCGACGAGAACGAATCCTCTTCGTCCGCACCTATCCATTTATTGTACCGGAATTTTGGCACTCTTTGTGCCTTGGTTATTCTGGTGAAAATGCCCGCAGAACAATTCACCTTCAACTTACCGCCAAAGAAAGAAGAAGAATTTGAGATGATTCGTTGATTTCTTTCACCTTCTTCCCCTATACTTCAACGAGGAGAAGATATGAACATACCCGTACGAGAAACAGAGATCGAGCAAAGTGAAGTCGGGGGAAAGATCAAGAAGCTGTTGACTGAGCAACACTCCTCCATTACCGCGCTAGCAGAGTATACCAGCCTCTCCCGCCCTACGCTGTACCGCATCATTGAAGGCCGCAGTGAGTTAAAATTAAAAGACGCTATCGCCGTTTGTCGTTTTCTAGGCATTTCCTTGGAAAAGTTGTACGACATTGACCCAAAATCACCCAGCGCTATCACGAGTGCGTCTGCGCATTTCGGACTATCCCAGTTCGATGAAACCGCCCTTCTTCAGAAGATTTATAAAAACCTGGCACGCAAGGAGCTCGCCAAGATCCTGCGGGAAGCAGCGGAAATGCTGGAGAAAAGCGAAAGCTAGCGTCTGATCCAGAAAGAACGTCGTGTTTCGAAGAGAGGTCTCATGTGTGGTCGATCAAAGAGTTATCCAATGAATTCGCCTTGCGTGGAGTCAACGTCCTCTATCGTAAAATGCATTTTTGGTCAGGCATCCTGGTCGAGGTCAAAGGCCAGTGGCTTTGTTACGTCAATGCCCGGTACTCCCCAGCGCAACAGCGCTGGACTTTGGCCCATGAATTGGGACACATCGTGCTGCACCGGCACCAAGGGCTTCTCTTTACAGACGGGATTTTCAGTGTAACCGAAGAAGATGCCGAGTGGCAGGCAAATCGTTATGCATCTGAAATACTCATGCCACCGGTGAGTGTATCGGTTGTCCTCGATGCGACCCTTTCTCAGCAGGAGAAAGTACGACGAACGTCGCAAGAGTTCGAGGTCCCCGCAAAGATGGCTGCTTGGTGGTTGTTGGAGCTGGGCCATATCGGTCGAAAGTGTTACAACTCACACCTGCACGAGCTGCAAGATGCAGACAACCCCTACCTGGAAAGATAGTTAGAGGATGGGCTTTTTCATCCACTCCAAATCTTTCTGATCGCCGATGCCATGATAGAGAACAGCTGGCTGTCCAGCGAGCGGATCTCTGGATGATTGTTTTTTCTTCTCCTCTTTTTGCTCTCCTTCCGGGAACCCACATATCCACCGTTGTCAAATAATCGTGAATTCTCTGTAATAAGTATTGACAGTAACACTCGGCGAGTCTCACAATTTATCGATGAGGTGATGCCGATGTAAGGATGATCGACAGCTCCAAATTGGTTCATAGAAATCTTTGAAACCCTCAGAAGGAGGTAGTTGTTGTATGGTGAATTACTACGAGTACGAGCTAGGGAGAGCAAGCAAGATTCTTATTGAAGAGCTGTTCAAAGCGAAACCGGGCGAGACCTTCGTGATCACCGCCGACACAGAAAGCGATGGGCGCGTGGTAGATGCTACGGCTCGCGCCGTATTCGCCGCCGGCGCCAAACCGATGGTGATCTATGTTGCCTCTCCCCTGGGAGTCGGGAAAGCTGCTGACCCCTATTTACCGTTAGAAGCTTTAACCGCCGCTCTGTGTAAGGCTGACGCATGGATCGAGTATAACAACCAGTGGCTGCTCTATTCCACCCCTTACGACATCGCCATGAAAGAGAATCCCAAGCTCCGGCACCAGTGCTTGGTGGGTATGAATGTGCAGATGATGGTCCGTTGCATTGGGCGCATCGACTACCCGATCCTGGCCAAGTTCATGAAGAAGATTACCGATCAGACGTTGGCTGCCAAACACATGCGGATCACCACCCCGGCCGGTGAAGACGTCGAGTTCGACAACTACCCCGGGCGCAACCCGATCATGGAACTCGGTTACGCCGACACTCCCGGCTCTCACATGATGGCCGGTCAAATCGGTTGGTCTCCAGATCTGGACACCATTAACGGCGCCATCGTCTTCGATGGTTCACTGGTCCCGCCCTGCGTAGGAATCCTTAAACAACCCGTCCGCCTAGTCATCAAGAATGGCGATGTCGTTAAAGTCGAAGGTGGAAAAGAGGCGGTTGAGTATGACGCCTGGCTGAAGAGCTTCAACCACCCCCGAATGCTGAAAATTGCGCATGTCTGCTATGGCTTCAACCCAGGGGCGCGTCTAACCGGGGATATCCTGGAAGATGAGCGTGTCTGGGGCGCTACCGAGTGGGGTCTCGGCAATGTCGGAGGAATCCTCATTCCAGGTGGAATCTCCGCACCCTCACACTCCGACGGAATCTGTCTAAACAGTTCGGTGTGGCTGGATGGCATTCAGATCATGGACAAAGGAGTCCTTGTCGATCCAGAATTGCAGGAACTGACCAAAGCTTTAGGCAAGTAGGCAGGATGACCTTGTCAACGCTCTATGAATACGAGTTGGGAAAGGCGAGCGACACTCTCTGCCGAGAGCTGTTCGGTCTGAAACCAGGCGAAATCATCATCATCACAGCGGATACCGAAAGCGACCATCGTGTCGTAGACGCGACCGCTCGTGCCGCCTTCGCTTGCGGTGCAAAACCAATGGTAATGTGGTGGGGCTCGCCGTTGGGCGTTGGCAAAGCAGCGGATCCGATGCTTCCGCTGAAACCCCTCGCTGCTGCCTTGAAAGAAGCCGACGCCTGGGTGGAGTTCAACAATAAATGGCTACTCTATTCCACCCCCTTCGACATCGCCATGGCAGAGAACAAACGACTCCGTTACCTCTGCTTGGTGGGGATGGACGTGGACATGATGATTCGCGTCCTCGGACGGGTTAATTATCAGATCCTGAAGCATTTCCAGGAGATGATCAGCGAGATGACCGCCAAAGCCAAGCATGTACGTCTGACCACCCCCGCGGGGGAAGACGTGGAATTTGACAACGACCCCAATCGGCCCATCTCCTGCGAGACCGGCTACGCGGACACCCCTGGGCCTCACATGATGGCAGGACAGATCGGTTGGGCCCCGGTCTTCGATTCCATCAACGGCGCCATCGTCTTCGATGGCTCCTTGGTTCCACCCTTCCTAGGGGTGCTTTCTCAACCAGTCAAGTTGCACGTGGAAAAAGGTGTAATTGTTGGTTTTGAGGGCGGTCAAGAAGCAGCGGAATATGAACTATGGCTGAAGAGCTTTCAGCATCCGCAGATGTTAAGAATGGCTCACGTTTGCTATGGGTTCAACCCAGGGGCCCGCTTAACAGGGAATATCCTCGAGGATGAACGCGTGTGGGGCAGCACAGAATGGGGTATCGGCCAAGTGGGTCCGATGTACATCCCACCCGATGGAATCAAAGGCCCCTCACATACCGATGGAATCTGTTTGAATACCTCAGTGTGGTTGGATGACATCCTCGTCATGGACAAAGGGATCCTGATCAATCCGGAGCTGAAAAAGCTGACCAAAGAACTGGGCAAGTAGGACAATTATGCCGGGCTTCCCACTTACATTCCTCAAGTATGGAAGCCTCTCCTTTCCTCTCTTCTCCCGCAGCCGTCTCTTTGCAGCATCATCTGAGGGCGGCTGCGGGTCTTCCTTCCCGAATCAGCACTGGAGCTCCCTTTTCAAGGTCAAGGCGTATGTCTTTGCGCCATATCTCGTCCCATTTCAGCAGGAGGAAATCGCGTATGCGGGATCGTTTAATCCAGAATCTCTGTGAGTTGGTTCAGATCGACAGTGAATCCGGTGAAGAGCAAACATTTCTCCAATATCTGAAGGAGAAATTCGAGCGAGACTTAGGCGCAACTGGTCGCTTGGATGGATATGGCAATCTGATTGCAACCATCCCAGCAAAGAATTGCGATGCCAAAGAACCCCTTCTGGTCGCCATGCATGGCGATACAGTAAAGCCCGGCAAAGGAATCAAGCCGATCGTCAAAGACGGCGTGATCTACTCGAGCGGTGACACAATCCTCGGAGCCGACTGCAAGGCCGGGATTGCTGAGTTTATCGAGGCAGTTCTGGAAGCGCCCCGTCACCCCCCCTTTGAAGTGGTGGTCACAAGAGAAGAAGAGGTCGGTCTCGTTGGCGCCAAGAACCTGGACTACTCCCTGTTAACCGCCAAAAGGGGAATTCTCTTGGACATGGATGCTATGGATGCAGTGGTTATCGGCGGCCCCTCACACATGTTGATCGATGTCGAGATCCGGGGCAAAGCGGCCCATTCCGGTATGGAGCCAGAGAAGGGGATTTCCGCCATCAAAGCTGCAGCCTATGCCATCACGCTGCTCAAGGACGGGCGTATCGATTTCGAGACCACCGGCAATGTGGGAATCATCCAGGGCGGGTTGATCCGGAATGGAGTTCCCGATAAGGTCAATCTGAAAGCGGAGGTACGGAGCCTTAACCACGAAAAATGCATGACCATCAGCCAGACTTGGAAGGAGATCTTCGAGGTGGGAGCCAAGGCGGTCGGGGCAGTAGCGGATGTCTCGCTGAACTTGGCCTACAAAGCCGCTGTGGTATCGGCGCAATCCCCGATGGTGCAACTTACATGTGAAGCACTCCGCTCCATTGGTGTGGAGCCAAAAGTGATGGTCATCACTGGAGGCTTGGAGTCAGCTCTCTATAATGAGAGAGGGATCGAGACAGTTCCTATCGGAAATGGCGTGAAGGAGGAACACTCGACTGCGGAAAACGTCTCGGTGGAAGACATGGAGAAGGTGATCCGGGTTCTCCATTTCCTCTTCTCTCACTTCTGTTGAGATCAAGAGAAGAAATGGAAGTTTGGCGGGCCATTCGAGAACGGAGAAGCGTTCGATCCTTCCGCCCGGAGAGAATCTCTCTAGATACTTTGCTTCGTCTGGTTGAGGAGGCAGCGGTCTGGGCACCCTCTGGCGGAAATGCCCAAACGTGGAGATTCGTCATCATCGACGATCCAATACTATTGCGGAAGGTCCGCATGATCAGCCCCGGCCTCTTGGGTGAACCAGCCGCCGTTATCGTCTGCTGCCAGGATATGAAAGAAGCGACTCGACGCGGCGCTGAATTAGGCGAAACCCTAGCTCTCCTGGACACCGGAATGGCAGCCCAGAACATCATGTTAGCTGCTCATGAGCTGGGCCTAGGAACCTGTGCGGTTGCCTCCTTCCACCACACCGGATTGCAGGCACTGCTTGGCCTTCCAGATGGGGTCGAACCTCACTTGCTCGTGACCGTGGGTGTTCCGGATTCCTTGCCCTCCCCACCAAATCGCCGCCTTGACATCTGTGGTATCAATCATGGATAGGATCCTTGATCGCTTGGAGGATGACCTTTTCCAGGTCATCTGCTACATGGTAACCAGCGCTGCGAATCTGCTGCAAGAAACAAGAGCATACGGCCCGTTCCGTCTCATCGATGCCACAAGTCGTCTGATCACTGCCCTGGAAAACTCAGGAGTCAAAAGTGCCAGGCTGGAGGGGATTCGCACCTTCATTGAGCAAGAGAAGTATACCGTAATGACTGATGAGGTCCGATTCAACCGTTTCCTCCAGCAATTGGTTCTGGATCTTGTTCCGATGATGGATCAGCCACCCCCTTGCATGGGGTCTCTTTAATCATGCCGTCTCGTCCAGAGGTGGGCGAGTCACAGTAGGGAGAATGAGTTGAGAGTCACATGAAAAGCCTTAAAGGAGGAAATAGAATGACTTGGAAAAAGTACCTTCATAGAACTGTTTGGTCCTTGCTGGTATTGGCAACTCTTGCGCTACCATTGGCGGCTTGCTCACAGCCAGCAACACAGACACCCACCGCTTCGCCGACACCCACTGTTTCTCCGACACCCACCCCAACACCCTCTTCGGAATCACCGAAACCCACTCCCACGGTGGCAAAGGAAAAAATCATCCGCCAGACGAATTCGTGGCCGCTGCACATGGACCCCGCCGTGGGATCGGATTATGTCGCTTCCATCGCCTTTTGCAACCTCTATGATACGCTCGTTTTTCCCAATCCAGACGGATCGGTAAAACCTCTCGTCGCTACCAAGTGGGATATCTCCACAGATGGTTTGACTTACACTTTTGAGATTCGCCCCAACATCAAATTCCATAACGGTGACGCGCTCACCGCAGAGGATGTCGTCTTCAGTCTGAACCGTATCATGGCGATCGGCGAAGGCTACGGCTACATCTTCATCACCAACGTCAAAGAAGCGAAGGCCCTCGATACAAATAAAGTCGAGATCACCCTGAAACAACCCTTTGGACCGTTCCTCCCCTCCCTTTGCCGGCTCTACTTGCTCAATAAAACACTGGTCATATCCAATATTCAGAAGGAAGGCAGCTACGGGGAACTCGGCGACTACGGGAAGGATTGGTTAATTACCCATGACGCCGGCAGCGGTCCGTACAAACTGAAGGACATCCGCACCGAGGAGTACATGGTAGCAGAGAAGTTCACCGAGTATTGGGGCGGCTTTGGTCCCGATGCGCCGGACACTATCAGGGAGATCGGCACAACCGAACCGGTCACCGTGAAAACTCTAATGTCTCGCCGGGAGCTGGAAATTTCCGACCAGTGGCAGACCTCGGAGGCTTATACTTCCCTCGCAAAAATCCCCGGAGTAGAGGTTGTCTCGATCTTCTCGGGTTCCGTGTGTAACATTATGCTGAACACCAAGAAAGCACCCACCGATGACCTCCATTTCCGTCGTGCTCTCGCCTACTGCCTGGATTATAACACTGTGGTCAATAAGCTCTTTCCTGGCTCCCGCCAAGCTTTCGGTCCAGTGGCAGCCTCCACTCCAGGGTCCAACCCTGATGTCTTTCAATTCACGCAGGATATGGCCAAAGCCGCTGAAGAGCTGAAACTGTCCAAATACGCCGATTCGCTCGACGCGAATCCAGTGGAGATCGCCTGGGTCGCTGAGGTCCCAGATGAGGAGAAGATCGCGTTGTTGCTCCAAGCCAACGCCGCCACACTGGGGATCACTGTGAATGTAGTGAAAGTGCCATGGCTGACCACCGTGGACAATATGTCCAAAATGGAGACTACCTCCAACGGTACCATTGTCTTTGTCGCACCCCATTATGCCGAGGCAGGCTCGATGTTGGAGTCTCGCTATCACTCTAGTTCTTGCGGTACTTGGGAGCAGGGAGAGTGGTTGCAGGACGCCAATCTTGACAAAGCGATCGAGGAATCGATCCAAACCATTGACCAGGCTGAACGGTTTAAAAAGTACAGGGCGATACAGGCTCAAATCGTCGATCTCTGCCCGACCATCTGGCTCTTCGATCAGGCTGAGAAAGCTGCCTATCAGAAAGCTTATATATCCTGGCCTGCTGCTGATGATGCATTAGCCGGAAAACCGGCCAACCAGGTAATGGGATACAATTTTTACTTCCGAGACTTCAAAGTTTTCCCGGACAAAATCCCGAACCCTTAAACATGCGCTAAGAATACAAGCTCTCCTGACTGCTGGTTTCGTAAGGGAGGGACAGTGTCCCTCCCTTACGAAACGGCCTGGAATCTGCAAGGCTCGCGATCCGACAAAACCTAAATAGAAGGGAAAGATTTTATGAGAATTGGCCCTTTCCTCCTCCGGAGATTGTTGCTCTCTTTTTTTGTACTGATCGGTATCTCCGTCTTGATCTTCGTGATCGCCCGTATTGTCCCAGGTGACCCCGCCCGGATGGCCTTGGGTCCTCGTGCTCCGCAAGAGGTGGTGGACCGCCTCCGCAAAGAGATGTACCTGGACAAGAGCATCCCTGAACAATATTTCTACTGGATCAAAGGAGTCGTCCAAGGAGATTTTGGAAAATCCCTCTATTCCAAACGAGACGTCTCCGCAGATATCATGGAGTATCTGCCGGCAACCCTAGAGCTAGCCTTTCTTTCGGCAATCTTCATGGTGATCTTTGCCATTATCTTGGGGGTCTTGGCGGCGAGGTATCGAGACACCTGGGTAGATACGGTGATCCGTACTATGTCCTATTTAGGAGTGGCTATCCCAGCTTTTGTGGTAGCGGTGTTGTTCCTCCTCCTGTTTGGCTATGTCTGGCCAATCCTTCCAGTGATCGGCCGATACAGTGCCTGGATTGTGCCACCCTCGCCCGTCACCGGATTCGCTGGATTAGATAGTCTCTTCGCCGGGAACTTCTCTGCCTTTTGGGACAGCTTTAAGCACCTCCTCTTGCCCGCTTTCGCATTGGCCTTGGGGAGTATCTTTCAGGAAGCCCGCATCACCCGTTCAGCGATGGTGGACAATATGAATAAAGATTTCCTCGCTGCTGAACGAGGATACGGTATCCCCGAGCGTGTCATCATGTTTAAGTACCTGCTCAAACCCTCTCTTATCCCCACCGTTTCTGTGATGGGCTTGGATATTGCCTCACTCATGGGCAATGCTTTCCTGGTCGAGTTGATCTTTAATTGGCCCGGGATTTCCCGCTATGGCATTAATGCGATGCTCAACAAGGATCTCAATGCCATCTCTGCTGTGATTATTATCTTTGGCTTGATCTTCGTCGTAGTGAACATCATCGTCGATCTGATCGTCGCCTACCTGGATCCGCGCATCCGCCTCAGCGGCGCAAGAGGTTCTTGAAATGACTGCTTCCAGCCAAACACAAGCTCCCATTCTGCCGCACCATTTCCATAAACCCTCCGTCATCGTTCGCTTTCGTGAGAATCTTCGCAAATCCTGGTTCAAGTATTCTCGCAATAAGCTATCAGTGATCGGGCTAGTAGTGGTTCTATTGGTGGTTCTCACCGCCATTTTTGCTCCCCTGGTTTCCCCTTACCCACAGCATGCCAGTGCCTTCGTGGACTTTGAGAACGCCGGGCAACCCCCTTCATTGCGTAATCTCCTCGGCACCGACGTCTTCGGGCGAGATATCCTCAGCCGGATCTTTTTCGCTTTTCGCGGCGCTTTATTGATGAGCATCGTTGTGCTGGCGATCGCTGTACCGATTGGCGTACTGCTGGGTTTGATTGCAGGTTACTACAAGAATACCTGGATCGATACCTTGATCATGAGGACGACCGATGTCTTCCTAGCTATCCCACCGATCATTCTCGCCCTGGCCATCGCCTCCGTGCTTACACCGAATCTCATGAACTCGATGATTGCAGTGACGGTCATGTGGTGGCCCTGGTACACTCGGCTGGTCTACGGGATGGCTTCCTCCTGCCGCAATGAATACTTCGTCATCGCGGCGGAGCTCACTGGGGCCAGCAAAGCCCACATCCTCTTCCGCGAGATCCTGCCCAATTGCCTGTCCCCTGTATTTACCAAGATGGCTCTTGACGTGGGTTGGGTTATCCTAATCAGCGCCTCACTGAGCTTCGTCGGTTTGGGTGAGCAACCGCCCACTCCTGCCCTTGGGCAAATGGTTTCCGATGGCGCTCGCTATATGCCGGACCTCTGGTGGTACGCAGTCTTCCCGGGACTCGCCATTGTCATTGTCATCCTTGGCTTCAACCTGATGGGAGACGGCTTGCGCGACATGCTCGAGCAGAGGATGGGGTAAGTGATGGAACCCCTATTGGAGGTCCAGAACCTACATGTGTGGTATCGAGTCTACGGCGGGTATTCGAAGGTTCTCAACGGTGTGAACTTCTTGGTCAACAAGGGTGAGCGAGTGGGATTGGTGGGGGAGGCAGGTTGCGGAAAGACAACGACGATGAAGACGATCCTCCGTATCCTGCCCGATCAGGTGTCCAAGATCGCGCAAGGGAAGATTCTCTTCAATGGGCAGGACATTCTGCAAATGAACGGAAATGCCCTCCAGAGAATTCGCTCGCAGGGGATCGCAATGATCTTCCAGGATCCCACGGCTGCCCTAAACCCAGTGTTTACTGTCGGCGAGCAATTGAGTGATGTGATCCGTTTTTCGCTTCGCTCGATCGCGCAGCGGAAAGTGGAGAAAAAAAGCATCAAGCAGGTAGCTATGCAAGCCCTTAAAGATGTCTCGATGCCTGACCAGGAAAGGATCCTCGGTACATATCCGATCCAACTCTCGGGTGGCATGCGCCAGCGAGTCTGTATCTCAATGGCGATCACCACCAAACGAGAGCTGTTGATAGCGGACGAGCCTGGGACTTCTCTCGATGTCACCATCCAAGACCAGATTCTGCGCCTATTACACGAATTGGTGAAGCAGCAAAATACATCTATCATCCTTATCACACACTCACTGGGAGTGGCACGGGAGATGACAGACCGTATCTATGTGATGTATGCGGGAACAATGGTGGAGACAGCCAAAGCGGACGAACTTTTCGCCAATCCCCTTCATCCGTATACCCTCGGCCTGCTGGCATCCGTTCCCAAGCTTACCGGTGGAGGTATTGCCAAGGGAATCCCCGGTCGCCTCCCGGATTACCGTAATCCTCCGCCGGGTTGCCGCTTCAGTCCTCGCTGCCCACGAGCGATGCCGGTCTGTGAGTTCTCTCCTCCCCCCTTCTTTGATGTCGGTTACGAGCATAAAGTAGCTTGCTATCTATTTCAGGAGAGCAGAAATGACTGACATCCTCCAGATCCGGAAATTGAAGAAATACTTTGTGGTAGGGAAGAATGCAGATGGTCCCATCTACTTGCGAGCAGTAGATGGGGTCAGCGTGGATATCCATGAAGTGGAGACCTTTGGTATCGTCGGCGAATCGGGCTCTGGCAAAAGTACTATCGCTTATACTGTGATGGGGATGTACAAACCCACCGCTGGCGAGATGATCTTCAAAGGGCAGAATATCGCGATGGAGGTTTCTCGACGCGCACATCACCTGAAGAAAGAGCTACAGATTGTTTTTCAGGATCCCGGCTCCTCGCTGAACCCGCTTCGGAGCATCCGCCAATTGCTGGAGCTGCCCCTACGCCTGCACAATGTGGTTCCTCCCAATCAGATCGAGGAAAAGATCGTCGAATTGCTAGAGAAGGTTGAGCTCCCTCCCGATTACATGTACAAATCGACCCCTTCCATCGGCGGCGGAGAGAAACAGATGGTCGCTATCGCCAGAGCTCTTGCCGCAGGACCCTCCTTTATCGTGTTGGATGAACCGACCTCAGCTTTAGATGTCTCTGTGCAGGCCAAAATCATTAACAAGTTGCTCGATCTGCAGCAAGAGTTGAGTCTTACCTATATGTTCATCACACATGATCTCAGCCTTATGCGAAACATGGCCAATCGGGTGGCCATCATGTACCTCGGGCGGATTTGTGAACTGGCTACTGCCAAGGAATTCTTCGAACAACCGCTTCATCCCTATACGCGCATGTTGCTTTCGTCGATTCCCACGGTCTCGGTGGAAGAGGATCGCATGAAACCAAAGAAGGTCATCTCCATCGGAGAGATCCCCAGCCCAGTAAATATCCCATCAGGGTGCAGCTTCCATCTTCGTTGTCCGGAAAGCGACAGCCGCTGTGTGAAAGAGGATCCAGAGATGGTCGAAGTAAGACTTGGCCATTGGGTGCGTTGTCATCAATTCCCCTCTACGTACTCGGCTGGAGAGCAGACAATGCCGCGTCCCAACAAATTCTGATCCGTGATCCATCCCCCAAACGGACGGCACGGAAAAACCCAAGGGTTCTGCGCTCCTCAACCATTGAAAGGAAAAGCTGATGAAGAGAATTCTATATATACACCCGATCGCTGGAGTCGATCATGAATTAGAGGATTACTTGCAGAAGATCAAGGGACCCGATAGTGAACTATCGATGGCAGTTTTGGATCGGGCTCCACAGCACCTGGAATACTATTACTACGGCGCCTTGGCACAGGCAGACCTGGTGCATCGCGCCCTCCAAGCTGAGCGGGAAGGGTACGATGCGGCCATCCTGGGGTGCTTTTACGATCCTGGCTTGCGCGAAGCGCGCGAAGTGGTGCAACACACAGTAATCATGGCGCCTGCAGAATCCTCGCTTCACATCGCTTCGATGCTCGGCCACCGTTTCTCAATCTTGGTAGGGAGACGGAAATGGATCCCAGGGATGCTGGAGAATGTAATTCGCTATGGGTTGGCGCCTCGCTTGGCCTCTTTCCGCTCGGTCGGTTTGGGTGTACTGGATTTCCACCGAGATCCCGCCTTGACAGCCCGTCGCTTGGAGGAAGAAGCCCGCCGAGCCGTCGATGAGGATGGAGCAGAGGTGATCGTGCTGGGTTGTACGATGCAATATGGCTTCTTCCGTGAGCTGCAAAACAAGCTAGGGGTCCCCGTGATTGATCCTTTGGTGGCATCTGTACGCATGGCTGAACTCTTCGTCGATCTGCGCGACAGCTTTGGCTGGTCTCCCAGCAAGGTAGGGGAATATGAATCGCCCCCGCTTGCGGAGATTACATCATGGGGTCTGCCCAAAACCTACGGAGTGGAGGCTCTCTGGCCTTCTTAGCATCGTCAATAGAACGGTAACGAAGACATTTCACCCCACTGGAGGAAAAAAGAAATACTTCTTCCAGTGGGATTTTGTGTTCCACCCCGACGGAGAGGTCGGGGAAATTATGGGCATCCATTATTTCGAAATAAGTGCCTCGTTCAGTAATCTAGGCTAGAATCGGCCTGTTCTTGCGCTTGAAATCGGCCAGCAAACATTCCGCATCCGCCTCCCGGGCGAAGGGATTGGCGGTTCCCTGAACAAGAACAGCCGCACTGTCGAGGAGCATGGCGGCACAATCGCGCTGGAGAGTGAGGAAGGGAATGAAAGCGACGATGCAGCTACCGCTCGCAGGTAAAGGGCGAAGTCAAGGGTGATCACCCGCTTACGCCTTATCGAATCACAGAATGATGGTCAGAGGTCGGGAGCGTATCTTCCCTTCATTCCCATAGCTTGAACTTGTACCCCATATCCGAATCTCCGACCTGGGCCAAATAGAGGATTTGCCTGAATTCAAGCAGGTTCTTGAGACAGCGAATGGGGTGCGGCAGCCTGGGAACAGAGGCTACCTGGTAGTCCGGGCATCGAGCGATAACTTCACGAATGGTTCTCTGTTCCTCCTCTCGTTTCATAGAGCAAAAAGAGCAATCGTTGCGTGGTGTGACCATGTTGATCAAGATCTGCCGGCAGGCGATCTTAAACCCGCTGAGGGCCTGGAGGAGCCGTTTCATCTCGACGACGCCCATCGCTTCGGGGATGGTGACAACGATGATCTCGGTGCCGGCGGCATCGAGAAGTTGCTTTCGCAGCCTTCTCACCTGTTTAGAGTATTTCATCACTAAACCCGCTACGTCTTCCAGCCCGGCGAAACCTCGATACTTCAGCAGCATCTTCATGGCCGCAATTAACCAATCCCGGGCGATATCAGGCATCTCCAGAAAGCGCAGCAGGTGTCCCGTGGGAGCTGTATCCAGCACAAAGGTATCAAACTGGCGCCCCTCCATCAGCTCCATCACCTCGATCATGGCCATCACCTCATCAATCCCAGGAGGACTGAGGTCAAGGAGACGTTCCATTACCTCCTGGTCGAACTCCACCTTCACGCCACCGTCACTCGCAAAGGAGCTGAAAATGTCATCAATGGCTTCTCGATACTGGCGCTTGAAATCGGCCAGCAGCCCATGGGCATCGATCTCCTGGGCATAGAGGTTGGAGGTTCCTTCGATTGGGGTTATTCCCGCCCCGATTTTCTGGCCAAAGCTATCGGACAGCGAGTGGGCCGGATCCGTGGAGAAGACCAGGGTTTTCCTCTGGGGATATCGGGAGGCCAGCTCCAGGGCAGTGGCGGCAGCCACCGAGCTCTTCCCGACGCCGCCTTTCCCGCCGATCAAGACGAGGCGGACAGCTGGAAGGGTTAAACCACGCCATGGAACCTCCGGCGTCTCGGTGTAGACGGTTTTTGCGCTATCCTCCACAGCGGCAAGGCGCGTGCCCGTGAAAAAACCAGTGAACCGTCTCAGTTGCTCCACTCCGCGCACTTCGTAGGGAAGCTGCGGGAGCTTTAGCAGGTGGAGATCGGCAAACACCAGCCGGATTCTCTCCAGCGACTCCACCTGCTCAGCCCGCCTCTGTTGGCAGGAAGGGCAAAGGAAGTCATCTTCCAGAACGTGGTTGACGACAAGGTTCCGGACTGGGACGCGCAACCTCACGAGAGCGGCCACCAGGCGTTCGGACTCGGCCACGGCCATCTCTTCGGGGATCGTCACCACCACAAATTCCGTGGATGCGGCATCTTGCAGGAGTTGCTCCACCCGCTTGGCATCTCTCGTCATGGTCTCCAGCCATTGGTCACATTGGTCCGGCCGATAGGGACCGCGGGAAAAGGTCACAGACAGATAGCGGTGCTTCTCCATCATCAGGTCCAGGATGCTGACCCACTGTTGCAGCAAGCCGGGCAGTTCAAGCAGGCGGATGGTGTGCCCGGTGGGGGCGGTGTCCAAAATAATCACGTCGTACTGCTTAGCCTTGACCAGCTCCATCAGCTCCAGGATGGCCATGAACTCGTCCATTCCCGGCAGCGAGAGGTCGAGAAAAGTGCGGATGTCCTCTTTCTCGAAATAGGTGCCTCGGTCGGCGATCTTGGCCAGAATCGGTTCGTTCTTGCTCTTGAACTCAGCCAGCAAGCGCTCCGCATCCACCTCTCGG
>JAPLHW010000014.1 GCA_026389425.1 Coprothermobacterota bacterium | reverse complement strand
TATCTTCAAGCCAAACGGTGGGAAGGAACCGTCGGCAGGCCTGATGTTCAGAAGTTCGTGGGCGCCCTCCACGGAAAAAGAGCAAAGAAGGGCGTTTTTATCACAACGGGCAAGTTCTCGGATGATTCCAGGAAATACGTTGAAACAATCGATCCAAAGGTCAGCCTAATAGATGGTCGTACTTTGGCTGAGCTGATGATTGATTTCAGTCTGGGTACCACTACATTTGGAACATACGAAATCAAACGCATCGACTTGGATTACTATGCAGAAGAGTAGATCGGACAACGAGCGCATGGAGACACCCCGGCTACACTCGTTTCCAGCGATGAGCGATAATTGCGATAATTGGGGACAGCCACTGATTAATTGTCAGTTAGCGAATGATCAGGCTGTAATCGGCCGCTAGGATAACGGTGCAGAAACTCGAGCAAGCGGAGAAATGGGGCAATGCGAGAAAATGGGGATCCGCCATCGGAATCGAAAGAGCTGGAGGATGTCGAAGAAGGCGCTATCATGGTAAGAGAGATGTGGGAGAGGAACGACGCAAGATACCTCGAAAATCCTTGGTGAAGGAGTTGTGAAATGGAAAAATATGCTTTGTTGGGTTATTGCGGGCTCTATTGCGGAGGCTGTGGGTCTTTCGAAGAGAACTTGGGGAAATGGAAATGTAAAGGCTGCAAAGACGAAATCGAGCTGATCAGCGACTGCCCAACGAAAGAATGCGCTGAAAAGAATCAGCTGTTACATTGTGGTGAATGCGAAGCGTTCCCCTGCGAGCCCCTCAATGCCTTTTATCATGATGGCGTTCCGCACCACGGCATGGCCCTTGCCAACATCAAGCGTATCCGGATAGACGGGCTAGAAAAGTGGTTGCTGGAGCAAGAGAAGGAATACACCTGCCAGTGCGGGAAAAAGCGATTGTGGTTCAGCAAAGAATGCGTGCATGACAAGGAATCTACGCCGCCCACGCCTTGAGCGCGAGCGTCTGTCTCCAAGTAGTTCATTAATGGCTGCCCCCAATTAAGTACCGAGGGTGTTCATTTAATGCAAGAGGAGCTCTAGAAATTCTGCCAGTGGCTGGCTTGTGGCGGAGATTGCTGCTACTATCGCTTCATGAATGAACTTCTTTCAGGTCATGAAAGAAAATATATAATCCGTCGGATCACAGCCACCATCCGCTCTTTCACGGAAATGTCTCCGGTGACAATTGTCACCGGCGCCCGGCAGGTAGGCAAGAGTACGCTCTTGCAGCACGAGTTTCCCGACTATGCCTACGTAACCCTCGATGATTTCTCGGTGCAAGAACGAGCCAGGGTGGACCCCGCTGCTCTTTGGAAAGGAACCGAACGACTGATCATCGATGAAGCGCAGAAAGCGCCGCGCCTTTTCGAAGCCATTAAACTGGAGGTAGATCAATCCAACCGACGGAAAAGGTTCCTCCTTTCCGGGTCAACGGATCTCCTGCTGATGAAGGGGATTACCGAATCACTGGCGGGGCGGGCGTTCTATGTGGAGATGCTGCCGATGACCTATGGGGAGATTGCAGGATGCCTGGAGCCGACTCTCTTCCGCCAGCTTTGGCAAGAAGACTTCACCATGGCAGAGCGCACTGTGGAAGCAGTACCTCCGTTACCCCTGCTGCTGCGCGGTTTCCTGCCACCGCTGGTTTTTACCAGTGGACGCCAGGAAGCCCTCGCCTGGTTGGAGGGATACGAGCGCACCTACTTGGAGCGCGACCTGCGGCAGCTCTCGCAAGTGGATTCCCTGGTGGACTTCCGCCGTATGATGCGTTCCCTAGCGCTACGCGCAGGTTCCACCCTAAACCAGGCTGACATTGCCAAAGACACCGGCATCAGCCCCGCTACGGCACACCGCTACCTCAAGCTGCTGGAGGTCTCTAACATTGCGCTCCGTGTCCCTGCTTATGCAACGAGCCGCCATCAACGTATTGTCAAAGCGCCGAAGATGTACATCGTAGATCCGGCGTTGGCGGTGTTTTTGGCTGGTTACCTGGACGAGGAAAGCCTAGCGCGCAGCCGTGAGGGTGGCGGTTTCTTCGAGACTTTGGTTCACCTGCATTTGCGCGCACTCTGCCGTCTGATGACTCCTCGCGCTCAGATTTACCACTGGAGGACGACGGCTGGGCACGAAGTGGATTTCATTCTGGAGCACGGGCATCGCTTGCTTGCTGTGGAGGCCAAACTGAGCGAGAAGCCAACGGTGTACGATGCCCGGCATCTGATCCGTTTCGTGGAAGAAAACCCCGAATGCCTGCGTGGCGTACTGTTGCACGCCGGCAGCGCTGTGACCTGGCTCCATTCCCGTGTGATCGCCGTGCCATGGCATCTGATTGACAGATGATGGAATAGAGTAGGCAAAGCGGTCCGATCACGGCTGGATGACCTTCAGTTCAGGGCTCCAGTTGGCTTGACCCTCTTTTCCGAGCGCTTAAATGATGATCTTGGAAGCCCGCTGCTCGATTTCCTGCAATGACGCGACATTTCCAGGAGCAGGGTAGGGGAGGACGATGTGGCGGACCGTCTCGGTATCCTCCACCGCGCGCAGGTTAATGCCTTCCGGCGCCGCTACGCCGCGTTCCTTCATTACCGCTGCTGGATCCGCCATG
>JAPLHW010000060.1 GCA_026389425.1 Coprothermobacterota bacterium | reverse complement strand
ACCCCGAAAACACGGTGCACCGAAGGTTTCCCACGGCGCTGATCGGCGTTATCCATTCCCGGTAAATCATCGTGGACCATTGAGAAAGCGTGCAGGCACTCCACCCCCGCTGCTGCTGCCAGAACCGACTGCCATTCGCTGCCGGCCAAGCCTCCCCTCGATGAGCTGCCTCTGCGTACGGATTGGCATGCCCACAGTAGAAGGGCTGGGCGCAAACGCTTTCCTTCCCCCAACGCGGCGTAGACCAACATCTCGCGTACACTCGGCTCAACCGCAAGGGCTTCCAGCGATATTTGAAGGTAGGAGTTGACTTCTTTTTGAACTCTCGCCAGAGCATTTTGAAGTTCCTTTTGTTCCGAGTGGCCTTCCATCTCAACGCACCTCGAACCTTCTCCAGTAATGGCTGTTCGCCGGATAAGGCTCCACTTCCAAGCCTGTTACTTGAGCCAAGCGAGGCCCCTCACGAAGCAACCCAATGAATGTACGCAGCGGTGTATCCTCTGCCTCTGCGAGGATCTCCACTCGACCATCAGCAAGGTTGCGCACCTGCCCGTCGATTCCTAAAGAGACAGCCTTGATCCAGGCCCAACGGCGATAGCCGACCCCTTGCACGAGGCCGCTAACGAGGATCCGCAACGTCTGCCGCTTCACAGCGCAGGATCGCTCCCAGCACACCGTGGACAAAATGGCTGGACTCTTCACCGCCGTATTTCTCAGCAAGGCGGAGGGCCTGATCAATCAATACCCCGACTGGAGCGTCCCGCAAGAAAAGCAGCTCGCCGACAGCCAGGCGAAGGATGCTGCGATCGGTGGAGGACATACGCTCCACACTCCACTCGAGAGAATGGGCAAGGAGAATACGGTCGATCTCCGCCTGTTGTTTCAAGACAGTCTCGGCCAGCTTCCGCGAATACTGCCAGATGTCAGCATCGGGCACCTTCTCTACGCACTCCATCGCTTCCTCCAAGTTGAGATGGCCCATGTCCATACGGTAAAGAAGAAGAAAGGCAGTCTCTCTAGCTTTCTGCCTTCGCATCTGTTTTCCGGAAGTCGATATCCTCCACCACAATGTCGACGCTGGCCACCTCTGTTCCCACTAGGTTCTCCACTGCCCGCTGGACTGCTTGTTGTGCTTGCCTGGCCACTGCCAGCAGATCCTCGCCGTATAGGAAGGCCAGGTGCAACTCCAACTCCAGGCGCCCCCCCTCAACCCGCAACCTGGCAGCCCGCTTGGGGTCGTGCGAGAGGGGCATACGGGAAACAGCTCTCGTCACCCCTTCCACCTCCAAGGCTGCCAGTACAGCGATTAGGCGGATGACTTCGGGATGGACCTTGATTCTCACTTGCTGACCCTTTCGATGTAATCACAGGAGCGAGTGTCGATCTTGATCACGTCCCCCACCTCGATAAAGAACGGTACTTGCACGATCGCTCCTGTCTCCATCTTGGCTGGTTTGGTGCTACCAGCAGCGGTATCTCCGCGGAAAGACGGTTCGGTCTCGGCTACAGCCAGTTCCATGAAGGTGGGTAGATCAACACCGATGTGTTTCCCTTTGTAGTAGAGGACTTCCAATATAGTGTTCTCCTTGAGAAAGGGGATCGCTTCCTCCAATTCGCTCTTGGGTAGGGGGACCTGCTCGAAGCTCTCCATATCCATAAAAACATATTCGTCGCCGGCGGCGTAGAGAAACTGCATCTGCTTACGGTCGAGGTAAGCCCGGGGCATCTTTTCGCCTGCACGGAAGGTGCGCTCAATAACGTTTCCAGACTCCACGTTGCGGACCTTGGTGCGCACGAAAGCGGCGCCTTTGCCTGGCTTGACGTGTTGGAATTGGACTACGACCCAGATCTCACCGTCAAGCTCAAAAGTGATCCCCGGACGCAAATCATTCGATGAAATCATTCGCTCTCACCTCTTTCAGGCAATAATAATCGTTTTGGGAAACGATGTGAAAATCTCGCTTCCACCCTCTGTTACCAGAACCGTGTCTTCGATGCGCACCCCGCCCCAACCAGGGATGTAAACCCCCGGCTCGATGGTGATCACCTGACCGGCCTGCAGGGGTTCCTCGTTCGAGGCGCGCAGGAAGGGCAGCTCGTGAACTTCTAGGCCGAGGCCATGTCCCAGTCCGTGTTGGAAAGAGAAGTCGCCGTACCCCGAGCGCTGCAGAATCTCGCGCGCTGCTACGAGGATATCACATGGTCGTGCTCCGGGCACAATCAAGCGCAGAGCTTCTTCTTGGCAGTTGAGGACGGCGGCATAAATCCGCTCCTGATCGATCGTGGGGGGAGAGGTAAAGACGACCCGGGTACAGTCCGAGCAGTAGCGGTCTTTTCTCACACCCCAGTCGAAGAGCACCATCTCTCCGGCCTCCACTACTTTAGGGGAAGCCACGCCATGTGGCAACGCGGCGCGAGTGCCGGAAGCGACGATCGTTTCAAAGCTGGGACCCTGGGCCCCATGAGAATGCATGGCCATCTCCAGGCGCCAAGCGATCTCTTCTTCCGAGCGTCCAATCAAGCCATCCTCGAGCACCTCCTCGAGAGCAGCAGTCGCAGAACGGGCGGCTTGGCGCAGAATAACCGATTCCTGTTCCTCTTTGGTGGCTCGCTGCTGTTCCAGAAAGTCCACCAAGGGCACCACCAAATGAGATACGGCCAGGCGTTCCAGTTCACGGGCGGCCGCCATCGATAGATGTTGGCTCTCCACCCCCACATAACGAAGATCGAGTTCACCCCAGAGTGAGACCAAATCGGGGGCGAACTGACTGAACTGGCGAACCTCCCAGCTTGGGCACTGGCTGTGGCCCTGCTCGCTGAAGCGGGAATCGACGAAGAGAATAGCCCGCTGGGAGGAGACCACCAGATACCCGGTGTCACCGGAAAAGCCGGACAGGTAATAGTCATTCTCAGGACGACTGACCAAGATGCCATCCAACCTCGCACCAGTCATGCGTCGGCGAAGTGCTTCCAAGCGCAGATCATTGTATGATTCCACGGTTGCCTCTTTCCGATGTACTTGCCCCGAGGCCTAGCGGGCTATACAATTCTAGGAGAATCATCCCTGGAGGTGAAGCATGTCCGGCCACTCCAAATGGCACAACATCAAAGGAAAGAAATCCGCTACCGACGCTGAGCGAGGTAAGGTCTTCACCAAGATCACCCGCGAGGTCACCACTGCTGTGCGACAAGGCGGCGCCAACCCAGACAGCAATGTCCGCCTGCGCATGGTTCTCGACAAAGCCAGGGAGAACAACGTCCCTTCCGACACAGTAAAGCGCGCTATTCAGAAGGGGATCGGCGGGTTGCCCGGTCAAATCATTGAGGAGATCACCTACGAAGGCTACGGTGTGGGTGGTGTAGCATTACTGGTGGAAGTTTCCACCGACAACCGCAATCGAACCGGCGCCGCCATCCGCCATATCTTCTCCCGCTACGGGGGAAACATGGGCGAGGTCGGTTGCGTGAACTGGATGTTTCAATTGAAGGGCATCGCCCAGCTGGGGAAAGCACCTGGCAAGGAAGACGACCTGATGATGGTCGCCTTGGATCATGGCGCCGATGACTTCAGCGAGAACGAGGACGGGTACGAAGTCGTCACTCCACCCGATGCCCTGATAAAAGTGCGCGAGGCACTGAAAGCAGCTGGGGCGATCATCACCACTTCCGACCTGACCATGGTGCCGAATACCTACGTGACCCTCTCCGGTGACGAGGCCCGCCGCATGCTCCATCTCAGCGAAACGCTGGATGATCACGAAGACGTGGTACATGTCTACACCAACTTCGACATCTCCAACGAGGAGCTGCAGCGCATCACCGCGGAGTAGCTTGAGGATCCTGGGGTTGGACCCAGGCACGGCCTCTCTGGGGGTCGCTGTCTTGGAGCAAAACGAAAGCTCGGAACCGCGCTGCCTTTTCTTCTCTTGCCTGCGCACCTCCAAGGACGAGATCATGCCCGCTCGCATTCTGCAGCACTATGAAAGCTTGCGACGGCTAGTGGCGGAATACCGGCCCGAGGTGCTTGTCTACGAGGGACTCTTTTTCAACAAGAATGTCCGCACCGCCCTTTCTGTCGGTGCAGTGATCGGGGTGATCTTCCTGCTGGCTGGCCAGGAGAACCTTTCTCTTTACACTTACTCCCCCTTGCAGGTCAAGATGGCCATCACCGGCTACGGCCGAGCCACTAAAGAACAGATCCAAGATAGCCTGATGATGCTGCTCGGCCTACCCGCGCGGCCACGCCCGGATGACGCTGCCGATGCTCTGGCGATCGCCCTCTGTCACGCCTTCGCAGCAAAATGGCACCGTCTGGTGGAGGAAACGGGTCGATGATTGAACAGATCGAAGGAAGAGTCGTCTTACAAGGCGAGAGCGAGTTACAGCTTCGTGTCGGCCCCTTCGTCTTGCGCCTCCATTATCTGATGCGCCAAGGGGCTTTCATCGCCGGATCTGAGGTCACCCTCTATACACACCTCTTCTTCAAAGAAGATCTGATCGCCCTCTTTGCCTTCCGCGAGCGAGAAGAACTGGCCCTCTTCCGGCATTTGCTGACGGTTCCAGGTGTGGGGCCGCGCACCGGTCAAGGCATCGTCGCCTATGTCGGACCGACTGGATTGGGTCAAGCCATCAAGAGCGGGAATCCTACAGCTCTCCTGACCGTTCCGGGGATCGGTAAAAAAACCGCCACGAAGATCCTTTTCGCACTGCGGGATACGGATCTCAGCCTACCGCAAGAGGAATGGCGAGAGGCTTTAGAAGCGCTCCTGGTTCTCGGTTTCGACGAGGGAGAGGCCCGCCGGCGTTTGGCCGCCATCGATCTTTCACGCCCCGGCCTGACCGTCGAGGATGTCATCAAGGAGGCGCTTCAGGGTTGACCCAGACGGTCAAGCAGCTCATCGCGAAAGCTGAGGAAGACCAGCAGCTGCGACCCCAAACACTCGACGAGTACATCGGCCAAGTCGAAGTCAAGGAAGCATTGCGCATTGCCATTGAAGCAGCCAAGATCCGCTCCCTGCCGATCGACCACATCCTCGTCTATGGGCCTCCCGGAATGGGAAAGACGACCATCGCTGCGGTGGTCGCTCACGAGATGGGCAGCAAACTTTGGCGTTCCACCGGCCCGGCCATCACCTCCCCCCGCGATCTGGCTACCATCGTAGCCAGCCTGCAGGAGGGAGACGTGCTCTTTATCGACGAGATCCACCGCCTCAGCCGTGCTGCCGAGGAGACCCTCTATCCGGCGATGGAGGACTTCCGCCTGCACATCACCCTGGGCAAAGGCCTGACCGCCAAAGCCATCGAGGTTCCGCTGGCTCCCTTCACCTTGGTGGGGGCCACGACACGAGCCGGGATGCTGACCAGTCCATTGCGTGACCGCTTTGGCCTAGTCTTTCGCCTGGGTTTCTACGCGCTGCCTGAGATCGTTGCGATCATCCGCCGAGCTTCGCGAATTTACGGCACAGCAGTGGACGGGAAGCAAGCTGAGACCATCGCTCAACGCGCACGGGGCACCCCCCGCATCGCCAACCGTCTCTTGAAGCGAGTTATCGACTACGCTGTAGCTCGTAACAATGGCCAAGTCACTAAGTTGGTATTGGAGGAGACTTTCCAATTGATGAAAATCGACGAGCTGGGCTTGGATGAGATGGACCGCCAACTGCTGGAGGCCTTGGCCCGTAAATATGGTGGGGGGCCACTAGGGATCGAAACGATGTGCGCAATCCTGGGGGAGGATCGCGACACGGTGGAGGACGTCTACGAACCATACTTGATCCAATCAGGCCTTTTGGAGCGGACCGCGCGTGGGCGGATGCTGACGGAGAAGGCGAAGCAGCACCTCCGGCTGGAGATACAGGGTACCCATGCGCTTTTCCCTTAGCCTCCTCCTCTTGATTGTTTTGCTCTTGGTGCCGATTACCACAGCCGGAGGAGGAAGTGAGACCCCGTCTCTGTGCCTATTGCTCGACTCCTCCCCGAATGCCAGCTTGATTGGCGGTGATTCTCCGTGGCAAGTTCTCTTTCCCTCGAGTGGAGGGCAAGTTACTTTCTCCGGTGGGGAATCGCTCGCCCTCTGGCCTCTCACCGACCCTTGGTGGGTGATCCTGGAGGCGGGTCCGGTTTCCTCGCTGCAGCAAGCTGTCTCCACCTTTCCCGACCTCTGGCGACAAGTAGGGAAACCACTTTTGGCTGAACTCTCCGGGGTTCTCAGCCTCTCTTTAGGACCATACCCCAGCCAAAGCGCGGCTGAAGCCGATCGTAACCGCTCCGCAAGTTCCTTCCCTGGAGCCTCTGTAGTCAATGGCCGTTACTCCTTTTTCCTGGAGACAGACCGCGCCTATGACCTGGGGTGGGCCGGCGGGAAGGGTGGGGTGGCCTTCCAATTCACTTCTTCTGCACCGTTGTCCTATGAGGGGAAGGGCTACCGCGGCAGCCTGCAGGTCTTCCTTCGAACTGGCGAGGAACCTCTTCTGCGCGTGGTCAATGAACTAGACCTAGAGAGCTACCTCTACGGCGTCCTGCCTGCTGAGATCTACCCCAATTGGGCGGTGGAAGCGGTAAAAGCACAGGCAGTGGCCGCCCGCAGCTACGCCTTGTGCAAGCTGCAGGGCGGGACTCCCCGCGAGACGGAAGGGTACGACCTCACCGGCACCATCTCCGACCAGGTCTATAAAGGTTACAGTGCAGAAGCGGAAGCCAGTAACCAAGCTGTGGACGGTACCCGCGGACAAGTCCTGACCTACAACGGGGAGGTAATTAGCGCCCTCTTCCACGACTGCTCGGGAGGGATTACCGAGAACAACGAAAACGTCTTCAGCGGCCCACCCCTCCCCTACCTTCGAAGCGTCTCCAGTCCAGGTGAGGAGGCCAACAAATACTTCAGCTGGACTGCCACCATAGCTACCAGCGCTTTCATGGAGGCTGCCGAAAAGAAAAAGGGGGTGACGCTCGGAGATCTGGTTTCCCTGAGGATCTTGGAACAAGGCGTCTCCGGACGTATCAAGACGCTACAGGTGGAGGGGACGGCGGGAACCTGCACTTTAACCGGCGAGCAACTGCGGCAGGTAGCTGGGTTGCGCTCCAGCCTTACCAGCTGGCAAAGTGTTGTCCCTTCGGGAGAGGAGGAACCACCTGCAGGTGATGCCATGATCGCTTGCCTGTCCATTTCCGGCCTAGGAAGCCTCTCCATGAAGGGAGCAGTCCTGCTCTCTTCCCTGGGGACGTCCTTCCCCCCGGACCAACCGATTCTCCTTGCCGCGGAAGGCCCCTGGCCTCTATCCTTCACTTCGACAACTCCCTCTCCCACGGCGGGTTTAGGTGTTGTCCTGACCTTCACCGGACATGGCAACGGCCACGGCCTGGGTATGCCGCAGTGGGGAGCCAAGGCCCGCGCCGAGGAGGGGATGAGCTACATTGCCATCCTTATGACTTACTACACCGGCATCCAGTTGGAGACGCGTTACTGATGACCAAGATCGCCACGTACGACTACCACCTCCCCCCCGAACTCATTGCCCAGCACCCGGTTAATCCACGCGACGCAGCTCGCCTGCTGGTGTTGGACCGCGCCACCGGAGAGATCCATCATCGCTTGTTCCGCGATGTCGTCGATTATATGGTCCCCGGGGACTTGTTGGTCGTAAACAACACACGCGTCATCGCCGCCCGTCTCCATGGCCGCCTGCCCACCGGAGGGAAAGGGGAGGTATTTCTCCTACGCCCACTAGATGAAGAATTGCTGCGATGGGAAGCTTTGGTCCGGCCGGGGCGCAAGCTGCAACCCGGGGATCGGCTTTTAGTGAATGGCGTAGAGATTCAAGTGGAGAGCCGAAATTCCTTCGGTGGCCGCACCGTGCGTTTCAGCGCTTTCGACTGGGATTTTCTGGAGGAGCAAGGCGAGATCCCCCTTCCACCCTACATCAAGGCTCCTCTGCGCACTGACTCGGACTACCAAACCATCTTCGCCCAGAAGCGGGGGGCAGTAGCGGCGCCCACCGCCGGCCTTCACTTCACTCCCGAGCTAATCTGGTCCTTACAAAACAAAGGTGTTAACCGCGTCGAGGTGACTCTTCACGCCGGGTTGGGCACCTTCCGACCCATCCGCGCCGAGGAGATCGAAGACCACCAGATGCACGAAGAGGAGTTCAGCTTGAGCATCGCTGCCGCTGCGGCCATTCGAGAGACACACCGCAATGGTGGGAAGGTCTTTGCCTGCGGCACAACCGTGGTCCGGGCTTTGGAGACGGCCGCTGGAAGCACTGGGGAGGTGCAAGCAATGAATGGCCTGACCGCGCTCTTTATCACCCCCGGCTTCCCTTTTTGCGCCTGCGACGCTATCATTACCAACTTTCATCTGCCCAAGAGCACTTTGCTCCTCCTCGTTTCAGCCTTTGCCTCGCGTGGACAAATTTTCGCTGCCTACCAGGAAGCTGTGGACCTTCGCTACCGCTTCTTCTCCTTCGGGGACGCGATGCTGATTCTGTAGGGTCGGCAGGAATAAGGGAAGATGAAAAGACGAAACAATCACCCCTTATCTTCCTCATTTTCATGAAGATGAGGAAATGAGGGAGAAAGTTGCAGTCAAGCTGGAATTGTGAGGCAACAAATGAATTTTCGAATTATATGCACTGACCCCACCAGCGGGGGGCGCCTTGGGGTGCTGCGCACCGCCCACGGGGAAGCCCAGACACCCGCCTTCATGCCGGTGGGGACACAAGCCACAGTCAAGGCTTTGATCCCCGAGGAGGTGTGGGAAATCGGAGCACGGATCATCCTTTGCAACACCTACCATCTCTATCTGCGGCCAGGAGCCGAGCTGATCGAGAGAGCCGGCGGTCTCCACCACTTCATGCACTGGCAGGGGACCATCCTCACCGATTCAGGCGGCTACCAAGTCCTCTCCTTGGGTCACCTGCGCAAGCTCACCGAGGAGGGCGTGCGATTTCGCTCGCACATCGACGGCTCCTCCCACCTCTTCACCCCCGAGCTATGTGTAGGAGTACAGGAAAAACTGGGCTCCGACTTACTGATGCCGCTGGACATCTGCCTCTCCTTGCCGGCTTCGCGCCGCGCTGTGGAGGATGCGGTCAGCCGCACCACCCGTTGGGCTCGACGGAGCAAGGAGTATCATCAAGACAAACCAGGCACCCTCTTCGGTATCATCCAGGGTGGTACCTATTTCGACCTGCGCCTTGTTTCGTTAGAGCAGTTGGAGGAGATCGGCTTCGCCGGATTGGCCATCGGCGGCCTCTCCGTAGGTGAGGAAAAAGAGCTGATGCTGGAAACATTGGCTAGGCTTACTCCGGCCATGTCCCCCTCCAAGCCACGTTACCTGATGGGGATGAGCGCGCCTTCCGCCTTAGTGCACTCGGTCGCATTGGGAGTGGACCTCTTCGATTGCGTCCTGCCCACTCGACTGGGGAGAAACGGCACAGTCTATTGCCAACGAGGCAAAATCAACATCGACAATGCCCGTTTCCGCGACGACTTTAGCCCCATCGACGAAGCCTGTGACTGTTATGTTTGCCGCCACTTTTCCCGCGCCTATCTTCGCCATCTCTTCACCAGCAAAGAGATGCTGGGCGGGCGACTACTCTCCTATCACAACCTGCGTTTTATGGAACACCTTATGGAACAGATCCGCTATGCTTTACGGGAAGGATCTTTCCCAGCATTTCTGGCAACGTTTGATGCCACCTATAAGGAGGCTAGTATCAATGAGTAAATCCTTCCTCACCCTCGAGCAAGTCAAAACCGATCCTCAGATCCACCATTTTATTCAGCGGGCCGATGACTACCTGGCCACGCTCGGCTACACCGAACACGGTTTTCGGCACGCCAGCCTGGTTTCAGCCATTGCCATGAACATCCTCAAGCGATTGGGAAAGGAGGAGCGCCAAGTCGAACTTGCCGGGATCGCTGGTTACATCCACGACATCGGCAATCTCTGCGGCAGGGAGACCCACCCAAGCGTCGGAGCGGTCCTCGCCTTCCAGGCGCTGAAAGAGATGGGCATGGGTTTCGAGGAGACGACTGAGATTATGGTGGCCATCGGCAACCACGACGAGCCGACCGGAATCCCAGCCTCAGACATCAGCTCAGCCCTGATCTTGGCTGACAAATCGGATATTCACCGAAGCCGGGTTCGTCTTGAAGACCCAAGCAAATTCGACATCCATGACCGCGTCAACTTCGCCGTGACCTCTTCCTTCCTACGGGTGATTCCGCCAGACATTACTTTAGAACTCACCACCGACACCGCTATCGGATCGGTGATGGATTATTTCGAAATCTCCTTTCCCCGCCTTGTGATGGCTCGGAAAGCAGCCGAGTACCTGGGTTGCTCTTTTCACCTGGACATCAACAAGCAACGCATTTGGTAAGCCCCACTTCTTGCCTCAGAACATGCTGCCGCAGGCTATTAAGCTGCAGTGAGCTATCTTGCCAGGAAGAGAAGCAGTCCCTATACTTTCAGGGTTATTCCCACATCCAACGTAAGGAGCAGACAGTTTGAAGAACCAAACATTTCGCATCATCCTGATCCTTCTCATCTTGGCAGGAGGCATCGCGGTCTATTTCCTGATGCCGCTCCGGTTTGGTCTAGACCTAGCCGGTGGCGTTCACTTCACCTTGGAGGCAGTGGACTCCCCGGGAGCCCCGCTGACCCGAGAAGGAGTCGATGCCGCTCGCAGGGTGCTCTCCCAACGCGTCAATGCCTTGGGCCTCAGTGAGCCGATCATCCAGCAACAGGGGGGGGATCGCTGGAACCGGATCATTGTCGATCTGCCCCGCTACCAAGACCCGGCCAAGGCCCGTGAGATCCTCGGCCGTACTGCATTACTGGAGTTTATCGTCGCGCGGGAACGAGTCGTCCTGACCGCTTCCGATCTGGCTACCCGCACCAGCACCAACGGGGATGTCTTGACGCCGACCATCTTGGTCGAAACGCGCAGCGGGATCCCGATGATCTTGCTCTACTATAGTCCTACGGGAGAGCGAAAATACGCCATCATCGGTGGTAACAGCGCTACCGAGCCCGGCTTCGAAAGCCCGGAAAAGGCTGCCCAGACCATCACCCCTACCCCCGGCACCCAGCTCAGCCTCCCCCGCGGCGATGTGGGGATCACCGGCCGCTATCTAACCGACGCCAAGGCTGCTTTCGGGAAAAATGGCGAGCCTGAGGTCTCGATCAAGTTCAGTGCTGAAGGAACCACCATCTTCGCCCAATTGACCCAAGAGATGGTCAACAAGATGATCTACACCGTGCTGGACAATGACATTGTCTTCGCCGGCACTGTGCAAGAGCAGATTCCCTCCGGCGAAGCCCGGCTAACCGGCAAGTTCACCATCGACGAGGCCTCCAGCATCGCCACTCTGCTGCGCGGCGGCGCATTGCCAGTAAAGCTGGTCATCGCTGAGGAGCGCACCGTCAACCCCACCTTGGGTGAAGCGGCTATCCAAGCATCAATCATCGCAGGGATCGTCGCCATTCTATTGGTCTTCCTCTTCATGATCCTCAACTACCGTCTACTCGGCCTGCTGGCAGATGTCGCCTTGGTCTTCTATGTGATCCTTGTCCTGGCTTTGCTTAAGCTGCTGGGAGCCACCCTCACTCTGCCCGGCATCGCCGGTGTGATCCTCTCTATCGGGATGGCGGTGGATGCCAACGTGTTGATCTTCGAGCGCATGCGCGAGGAAATCTTTGCCGGAAAAACCTTCCGGGGAGCCATCGCTGCAGGCTTCACCAAGGCCTTCCGCACGGTCATCGACTCCAATGCCACCACCCTGATCGCTGCTGCCGCCCTTTACTGGTTCGGCACCGGCGCCATCCGCGGCTTCTCTATCACCCTTGCTTTGGGCATCCTGGTTTCCCTCTTCACTGCTGTCTTCGTCACCCGGGCTTTCGTCGACCTCTTGGCTGGAACTAAGGCAGCCAAAAACATGCCCCTCTTGAACATGCATCCTGGCTACTTCTCCCTGATTCGCATCGGCAAGTTCGACTTTATGGGGCGGACCAAATTGTGGTTTGGGATCTCTCTCACACTGATCGTTGTCACCCTGGCTGTAGCCGGTGTGAACTGGTTCGTCCGGCCCCAGCAGTTGCCCTATAACCTCGGTGTCGACTTCACCGGAGGGAGCAGGTTGGAATTGACTACGCAAGCCCCGGAGAAGCTGGTCCCCGCTACCCTGGCCAATGCCTTCGCCCAGGCGGGCGTACCTAATGTACAAGTTCAACCGGTCAACGATTACGATGCGGTGGTGCGCACGGAGGAATTGACCTCGCAGGATACCACACGTGTAACCGGAGAGCTGAAAAAGACCTTCCCTACCCTCCAGCTGCTCGCCGGCGATTATGTCGGGCCGGTAGTTGGCCAAGACTTGCAGCTCAATGCCCTCTGGGCCGTACTGGTTGCTCTCGCCGGGATTACCCTTTACGTCTCCTTGCGCTTCCAGTTCACTTTCGGCTTAGCCACTATCATCGCCTTGATCCATGACATCTTCATCGTTATGGGTTTCTTTGCCATCTTCTACCTGGAGGCCAACAGCCCGCTAGTGGCAGTGTTGCTGACCGTGGTCGGATACTCGGTAATGGACACCGTGGTAGTATTGGACCGCGTCCGCGAGAACCTCCGCCTGCGCAAGAAAGAGAGCATCCCAGAACTGATCAACACTTCCATCCAGCAGGTCTTCGTGCGCTCGATGAACACCACCCTCACCACCTTGCTCGCGGTTGTAGCCCTGGTGATCTTTGTCGGCACGACCATCCCCGATTTCTCTTGGGGTTTGCTGATTGGCATCACTACCGGCGCCTACTCCTCCGTCTTCATCGCCACCCCGCTAGTGAACATCTGGTTGAAGCGAGCCGATGCCCGCGCCCGCTTAAGTAAAAGCCGCCGTTAGGGCATCGATCCCAATTCGTCCCCAAGAAGGGCTCTGCCTTCCGGCAGAGCCCTTCCTCTACGCCATCCAGCTTGGCGTTTGCAGTTTCAGAAACCTTTGGATACCCTTATGGGAATCGTCCCAGCCGGGAACGAGGATCTGCTCATGAACCAGACAGACCTATTGGCCACCTCGCACAAACGACGGATTGCCGCTTATTCGGTGGGAGTCGGGATTATCCTGACCACCCTTAAGTTGGTTCTCGGGCTGCTCACCAGCAGCCTCGGCATCCTCTCGGAGGCATTGCGCTCCTTCCTCGATCTGGGTGCTGCGTTGATCACTTTCTTCTCGATCCGTATCTCCACCCGACCCCCCGGTGTAGGGGCGACGCAATCGCCACCCCTACTAGCCCGCGGCAGCTTGATAGCCTGCGGCAGCGTGTTCTGGCAAGATGGAGAACATCTCTACCCTCGTCAAATCTTTTCACCTAGGTGCCGGCTGCACCACACGCGATGAACATCGACGACCTGGAGGAAAAAACCGCCCAGCTCCTCCCCAAGGTCAATCGAGTACGGGTTCGACGTGCCTACGAGTACGCCAGCCAAGCCAATGCCAACCAGAAGCGCAACTCTGGGGAACCCTACATTAATCATCCCCTTGCCGTATCCTCTATTCTCACCGAGCTGGAAGTAGACGAGCCGACCCTCTTAGCAGCCCTCTTGCACGATGTGGTGGAAGACACCCGAGCCACATTGGAGGAAATAAGCCAGGAATTCGGAGCAGAGGTGGCCACTTTGGTGGATGGTGTTACCAAGATCTCCGGTATCAGCTACGCCTCACAAGAAGAGCGCAATCTGGAGAATCTGCGCAAGATCCTCTTGGCCATGGCCCAGGATATCCGCGTCGTCGTGATCAAACTAGCCGACCGTTTGCACAATCTCCGTACCCTGAACTATTTACCGCGGGAGAAACAACAGCTAGTGGCGCGGGAAACACTGGAGATCTTCGCCCCGCTGGCCTCCCGCCTGGGAATATACAAGTTGAAGTGGGAGTTGGAGGATCTCTCCTTCCGCTATTTGGAGCCGGACCTCTACTTCGATCTGGCCCGGCGCATGCAGCGAAAACGGAGCGAGCGGGAGCGCATCCTGCATGAAGGCCGCCAGATCCTCCTCGGCGAATTGACGCAAGCCAAAATCTCGGGTGAGGTCCAGTACCGCGCCAAGCACCTTTACTCGGTGCACCAGAAGATGGACAAAGACCAGATCCCATTCGAGGAGATCTACGACCTGCTCGGTTTGCGCGTGGTCGTGCGCGACGTGTCTACCTGCTATGAAGTGCTGGGGTTGGTCCACGCCGTCTTTACTCCTCTTCCCGGGCGCCTCAAAGACTACATTGCCATGCCCAAGCCCAACCTCTACCAGTCTCTTCACACAGTAGTGATCGGCCCGCAAGGGGAACCGATGGAGATCCAGATCCGTACCGAGGAGATGCACCGCACCGCCGAGCTTGGGATCGCCGCTCACTGGCGTTACAAGGAGGGGGGTAAACGGGACTCCCAGATGGAAGAGAAGATGGCTTGGCTGCGCTCTTTGCTGGAGTGGCAGAAAGAGTTGACCGACTCGCGCGAGTTCCTGGAACGGGTGAAAGTGGACCTCTTCGCCGACGAAGTGCTGGTCTTCACCCCGAAAGGGGAGGTGATCAACCTACCGGTCGGGGCCACCCCGGTCGACTTCGCCTTTCAAATACATTCCCAGATAGGCCAACACTGCGCCGGAGCAAAGGTGAATGGCAGGATTACTTCTCTTGATACAGCCCTTCATACCGGCGACCGCGTAGAGATTCTTACCCGTTCCACCGCTACTCCTTCTCTGGATTGGCTGGGGTTCGTCCGCGCCACTTCCACCAAGAGCAAGATCCGCGCCTTCTTCCGCAAGAAGGACAAGATCGAGAATCTGGCCGATGGCAAAGTCATCTTCGATAAACATCTGCGCCGCTTTCTAACTGGCGCGAAGCTCTCCCAAGCCTTGGAGGCTTTCGAGCTGGCCGGGGAGGAAGACCTCTACCTTGCCCTTGGTACTGGCGCTCTCTCGCCCGTCCAAATCCTGCAGTCCCTGGCTAGGGCGGAGGCCGAGGAGAAGGCTTCCGCGGAACCCAAGCTGGTCCCGCTGGCTCCCTCCCCTCCCCTCCAGCTTCAGGGAACCGAGGGGATGGTGGTCCGTTTGGCCGGCTGTTGTTTGCCCCTGCCTGGGGATGAAGTGGTTGGCTTCATCACACAAGGACGGGGAATCGCCATCCACCGCAGTGACTGTCCCAACTTGGCCAAGCTGCCTGATCCGCAACGCAAGATGGAGGTTTCTTGGCCACCCCACTTAAAACAAACCGCCTTTACTGCCGCCCTCTATCTGCGAACCGCCAATCGCCCCGGGGTGTTGAAAGAGATCACTACCACCATCGCTGACGACAATGTCAACATCCAGGAGATCAAAGCTTCCCCGATGGCATCAGAATCAACCGGAATCCAACTGAAAGTCACCGTCCGTGACCTCGGCCAGTTGCAACATTTGATCAACCGGTTGGAACGGATTCCCTCTGTAAACGAGGTGGTTCGACGATGAAAGCCTTGCTCCAGCGCGTCTCCTACGCCGAGGTGGAAGTCGACGGAAAGAAGGTGGCTCAAATCGGGTTGGGGCTCTTGGTCTTCCTCGGAGTGGCCCGTGGAGATGGGGAGAGTGAGGCTCACTCGTTAGCGGCAAAAGCCGCCAACTTGCGCATCTTCCCGGACCAAGAAGGAAAAATGAACTGCTCCTTGTTGGAGATCGGCGGGGAAGCGCTGGTAGTCTCTCAGTTCACCCTGCTGGCTAGAAGCCGGCGGGGTCGACGCCCGGACTTCCTTGAAGCCGCTCCTCCGGAGGAAGCCGGCCGTTTGTACTGGTCCTTCTTCAGCGCCCTTCAAGGATTGGGTATACGCACCCAAGCCGGTACCTTTCAGGCGAGGATGAAGGTCAGCCTGACCAACGACGGGCCGGTGACGATCCTCTTGGATAACCGCGAGAATTGAGCTAAAATTAAGCTACCGGTGGGGACATGGCTCAACGGGAGAGCGCTTCCCTCGCACGGAAGAGGTTGCGGGTTCGATTCCCGCTGTCTCCACCAGATACTTTATCGATAGGGCAGTCATCAACCGTCCTTTTTCGTTCCTTCTCTGGCAGTGCAAAGCCACGATCGCTACAATACGAGTATGAGCAGGCAGCGCCCCACCTTGGCACGAATGCTATTGCGATTCTTCACTTGGTTTCTCTCCATCCTCTTGGTTTTGGTGGTTGGAGTGGGGGTGATCGGCCTTGTCTATCTCAACCGCATCGGTATCAACCCGGCCGAGGTGTTGGGGATGCAGTTGGACCAAACTCCTGCGCTGACCACTGAGATCTACGATCGCAACGGGGTCTTACTGGCCCAGCTTTGGCAGGACGAGTTCCGCTACTACATCCCCCTCAACCGTATCCCCGCTGTGCTGCTGCAGGCCGTTACCGCCACCGAAGATAAAAACTTCTGGGTGCATCGCGGGGTAGACTTGGAGGGGACCATGCGCGCTGTTCTGGCCAACCTGCGTTCCGGCCAGATCGAGGAGGGAGGATCGACCATTACCCAACAGTTGGCCCGTGCCCTCTATCACCTCGACCCGCGGCAAACTTTGCAGCGGAAGATCTCCGAGGCCATCCTCTCTCTCCGCCTAGAGGCCTCCTTCAGCAAAGAGAAGATCCTCGAGATGTACCTCAACCAAATCTTCTTCGGGGAAGGCGCTTACGGTGTAGAGGCTGCCGCCCGCACCTATTTCGGGGTCGGCGTGGAACAATTGGACCTAGCCCAGGCGGCCCTCTTGGCAGGATTGATTGTGGCGCCCTCGAAGATCTCTCCCTACCGCGACCCGGAAGGGGCGAAAGCGCGACAGGGAGAGGTGCTGGCACGAATGCAACGCCAAGGGACGATCGACCAGCAGCTGATGGAGGAGGCCATGGCTGAGCCCCTGCGCTTCCACGACCTCAGCGTCCAAGCTTGGAAGGCACCCTATTTCGTGGACTACGTGAAAGGCTTGCTCTTGGATGAGTACGGTCCAACCATCCTCTACCAGGGTGGCATGCGCGTCACCAGTTCATTGGACTTACGCTTGCAGGCTTTCGCCGAAAAAGCGGCAACCGAGGGAGTGCGCTACTGGCAAGAGCAGAAGGAGTGGCCCACCGACTTAGTCGATGCTTTGGGAGTGCCTCAGCCGCAATTGGCTCTGGCGGCCATCGACCCAACCAACGGCGACCTGTTGGCCATGGTGGGGGGGACTGATTATGCCTCCTCCAATTACAACCGTGCCTCCCAAGCCCAGCGGCAACCCGGGTCTTCTTTTAAGATCTTCGATTACGCCACTGCCTTGGAGTCGGGTGTGCTCAAACCTTATGAGACCTTGGTCTCCGAGCCAATCAAGGTGCAAACAGGGAGCGAGAGTTGGGAACCCTCCGAATACCGTGACAACCCCAACTCCAGCGAGAAACGCTACTACGGACCCCTCACCGTGCGCCAAGCCCTGGTCCAGTCTTCCAACATTGCCGCCGTCAAAGTAGCGCTCCGAGCCGGCCTGGATAACGTCATCGCCATGGCTCATGCTATGGGCATCACCACTGATCTCCAAGCGGTCCCCTCCTTGGCCATCGGCAGCTGTGAGGTAATCCCTCTGGAGATGGCTCAAGCCTACGGGGTGCTGGCCAAGGGAGGGGTCAAAGCACAATTGCGACCCATCCTGCGCGTCCTCAACTGGGACGGCAGCCTTCGTAAGTCCTATCAACCGTCGGAGCAACGGGTCCTCTCCTTCCAAACCGCCTATCAACTGACCGATTACTTCCAGTCGGTGATCCGGCCTACCCAAGCCTTCATCGAGGGATTGCCTTCTGCGGGAAAGACCGGCACCACTGATATGCTGCGCGATGCTTGGTTCTGCGGTTACACACCTGCCCTGTCTTGCGCGGTGTGGACAGGCGCAGACGATGCGTCGGTTCCCTTCTTCTCGAGCAAGAATATCGGTATGTACATGCCTGCCTCGATCTGGCGCCTCTTCGTGGAAAAAGCCATCACCATCCTGCCCAAGCCGGATTTTCTCGGTTACGAGGAAAGCGATCTAGTTACGCGGCATATCTGCAAAGCGTCCGGCCGCTTGGCCAACCCCTGGTGCCCGGAAGACCAGCTGGTTTGGGAGACCTTCGTGACCGGCAGCGAACCGGACCGTACCTGTAACGTGCATAAGGAGGCCTCGCCCACGCCCAGTCCCTCTGTGGAAGTGATCCCCTCACCCTCATCCACTCCAATCCCCCTGCCTACACCGTCTTCCTCGGCAACTCCGTCCCCTCCCTCACTGGCGCCGCCGGTATTATCCCCTACCCCCCCAAGCGTTGCTCCTTCGGAGCCCAGTCCCTCTCCTTCACCCAGTTCAACGCCGCCCGAGGATATTCAGTCCCTGCTGACACCCACACCTATCCCCTCCACTGGAGGTCCCCAATGAAGCAAAGGAGGAATCCATCATCAAGCGTCCCGTAGTCGAGAACCTGAAGGAATATCTCCACCAAGAGGTACAGTTGGAGGGCTGGGTGTACAACACCCGCTCCTCCGGTTCCGTTCAATTCATCCTCTTGCGCGACGGCACCGGCCTGGTGCAGGCTGTAGCCAGTCGACAATCCCTCTCCCCGGAGTCTTTTGCCTTGGCCAAGCGGCTCACCCATGAGGCTTCTATCCGCCTGCGCGGTCGCGTTCGCGAGGATGCTCGCTCTCCAGGCGGCGTGGAGCTGGAGGTCAGTGACCTGGAGTTGGTCGGTCCTTCCCAGGATTATCCGATCACCCTAAAGGAGCACGGCACCGCCTTCCTCATGGAGCACCGCCACCTTTGGCTGCGCTCTCTGCGCCAGACGGCGATCCTGCGCGTCCGTGCTACCATCGTCAAGGCTATGCGAGACTACATGGACAGTCAAGGCTTCACCCTAGTGGACGCGCCAATCCTCACTCCGGCCGCGGTAGAGGGAACCACTACTCTCTTCCCAGTGGAGTACTTTAACGAGACAGCCTACCTCTCCCAGTCCGGCCAACTGTACAATGAGGCCACCTGTATGGCTCTGGAACGTGTTTATTGCTTCGGCCCGGCTTTCCGTGCGGAGAAGTCCAACACCCGCCGCCACCTCACCGAGTTGTGGATGATGGAGCCGGAAGCAGCTTTCTTCACTTATGAGAACAACGTCCGGCTGCAGGAGGGGTTGATCTGTTCCATCGTGGAGCAGGTGCTGACCCACCGATCCCGTGAGCTGGAGGTACTGGAGCGGAACTCCGATGCCTTACGCAAAGTGACGGCTCCCTTCCCCCGCATCACTTACGATGATGCCCTCCAGCTGCTGGCCGAGGGAGGGTTGGAGCTGCCGTGGGGCGAAGACTTAGGGGCGCCTCAAGAGGCTTTCCTCTCGTGCCGGTACGAGAAACCGGTCTTCCTCACCCACTTCCCAGTGGCTTGTAAGGCGTTCTATATGAAGCCGGATCCCCATCGCCCGGAGGTGACCCTCTCCGCTGATTTGCTGGCCCCCGAGGGGTATGGTGAGATCATCGGCGGATCCGAGCGAATCGACTCGCTGGAGCTGCTTGAGGAGCGCATCCGCCAACACAACCTACCGATGGAGCCCTACCGTTGGTACCTCGACTTGCGCCGTTTCGGTTCTGTCCCTCACGCCGGCTTCGGCATCGGTGTGGAACGGACGGTGACCTGGATCTGTGGCTTGGAGCATATCCGCGAGAGCATCCCCTTCCCCCGGATGCTGGAAAAGATGTACCCCTGATGGAGGCACTGAACGCCCCTCGCGGCACCCAGGACATCCTCCCTCCCGACTCGGCTCTCTGGGTGGAGCTGGAGGGGATCATTCGCCGGGTGGCCCGTTCCTTCGTCTATGAGGAGATCCGTACCCCCCTCTTCGAGCATTCCGAGTTGTTCCAGCGCGGCGTGGGCAGTGAGACGGACATCGTCTGTAAGGAAATGTACACCTTCGCTGACCGAGGCGGTCGTAGCCTGACTCTACGTCCGGAGGGAACCGCAGCTGTAGCCCGCGCCTACCTGCAGCACAACCTGGCCAATCGCGGGCTTCCGCAGAAGCTCCTCTACCTGGGACCGATGTTTCGCTACGAACGGCCCCAAGCCGGCCGTTTCCGCCAACACCACCAATTCGGTTTCGAGGTCCTGGGAGCCGGGTGCGCGCTGGTCGACGTGGAAGTGATCACCGTGGCCATCGCTGTCTATCGCACCCTCGGTATTCAGCGTTTCACCGTCCTGCTCAACTCCATCGGCTGTCGCAGCTGCCGGCCTGTTTACCTGGCTCTCTTGAGAGAATCGATGACCCCGCACCTTGACAAACTCTGCCCAGACTGCCAGCGGCGCCATGCCGGAAACCCGTTGCGTTTGTTGGATTGCAAGAATCCCTCCTGCCAGCCTTTTCTGGATCAGGCGCCACATTCCGCTGACCATCTCTGTCCGGACTGCCGGTCCCACTTTCAGGAAGTCCAGCGCCTCCTAAGCCTTGTCGCTCTCCCCTTCCAACTGGAGCCGCGGCTGGTGCGCGGGTTGGACTACTACACCCGCACTGTCTTTGAAGTCACTTCACCTGACCTGGGTGCTCAGAACGCCCTTTGCGGTGGTGGCCGCTACGACGACTTGGTGGCCACCCTCGGTGGGTCACCGACCCCTGGGGTGGGCTTCGCCGGCGGTTTGGAGCGAGCGCTGCTGATCCTCGTTGAACGGGGAGCGGCGAATTTAACACCCCTTGACGTATACCTGGTTCACCTCGGGCCGGAAGCCCAGGAACGAGCCTTGCTGCTTTCCCAGGAACTGCGCCAAGCCGGATTGGCAGTCGACCAATCCTATGACGCCCGCAGCCTTTCTAGTCAGTTGAAGATAGCCAACCGAAAAAGTGCCCGGTATACCGTGATCATTGGCGAGAATGAGTTGCGCCGGGGGGTGGCGATGGTACGAGAGATGGCTTTAGGCCAACAAACAGAAGTGGCGCTAAGCTCTTTGCTTGCGCATTTGCGCACCAGAGGTTAGGATAAACCTACCCTGCTGTGTTAGTGATGAAGAGGCACAACGGTTTGAGCCAACACTTAAACCCCGGGGATCTGATCTGAGGCTGACGGGAGTTGTCCCTCCCTCATCTCAGTTAAGAAGCCCACCTGCAAAAACAGGTTCAAAACCACTTCTTCACACGGCACGGTGGGGTTTTGTGTTCTTCGCCGGTCAGGCGTTGGTCGGTTTTCCCGATACATTTACGCCTGTACTCTGCAATGAGGACCGCAGCTGGCTCTTTCCGGCCTTCACAGTGGACAAGGCCTTGTCTAAGACTCCCTCCAGCTTGGCCAGCATCGCCTCGGCGTAAGCCTCGGCATCGCGCTTCAAGGCGCGAGCTTCCTCTCCCCGACGCTCCAAGATCTCTTTGCTCTTCATCTCAGCTTGCTGCAATATATCCGATTCGGAGACCATGGCCTGTGCCTGGACACGGGCTTGCTGGACCAGCCGGTCAGCCTCCTGCTGCCCTTCCTCCAGCATCTTCTTGCGCTCCTGGAGAATCCACTTGGCTTGAGAGAGCTCCTCCGGGAAGCTCTCACGGATCTGGTCGAGAAGCTCCAACATACGATCCATTTTGATGGTGATATTATGAGTGAACGGGATTTTTTTACCCTGATCGATGAGGTTCTCGATGTCATCCAGAAGTTCTAAGACGCCCATTCCTAACCCCTTTCCAGCAGGTATTTTTCTTTCAGCCTGGCCTCCACTTTCGGCGGGACGAACTCCGTCACCTGCCCACCATAGGAGGCGATCTCTTTGACCACTCTCGAACTAAGAAACGAATACCGCCCCGATGCGGCAAGAAAAAATGTCTCCACGTCCGGGTCGAGCTCGCGGTTGATCAGCGCCAATTGCAATTCGTATTCGAAGTCGGACATCACCCGCAGCCCGCGCACGATGATCTGCGCCCTTTCTTTCTTCATATACTCTACGAGCAATCCGGAGAATGTGTCAACACTCACCGTGGGCCATCGCCCAACTGCATCGCGAAGCATCTCAGCCCGCTCCACCAGATCGAACAGTTGGTTCTTGTTGCGGTTCTCGATGACCGCCACGACAACCTCGTCGAAGATGGCTTGGGCACGCTCGATGATGTCCAGGTGGCCGTACGTGACCGGATCAAAGCTACCGGGAACGACAGCCCGATTCTTTCTCATTGGACTGGCTGCCAAAGGGTAAGGGCGGTATCTCCGTAGCGGTAAGTACGAACCTTGGACAAGCCTTCCACGACAGCCTCCTCTCGCAAGGAATGTTCTGCGACAATTATAGCACCGGCTTCTAATAAGGAAGAACGATAGAGAGCCATCAAAGTGGGCGCGATCAGTCCGCGCTCATAGGGGGGGTCGAGAAAGACCAGTCGAAAGCGCAGGCCTTTCTCCTCCAGCCGCACCAGAGCGGTCTTCACTTCCATGGCCAGCACCATCCCCACCAGCCCGGTGGACTGCAAATTTCGGCGCAGAAGGGCTAAGCTGGCTCGCGACCGTTCGACGAAGACGCAAAGGGCGGCACCCCGGCTGAGCGCCTCTAAACCGATGTTACCGGTGCCAGCGAAAAGGTCGAGAAAGGAAGCACCTGCTACCCGGCCGGCTAGGATATTGAAGAGCGCTTCCTTGACTTTATCCGAAGTCGGTCGTAAGCCCGGGCTGCGCCTAGCATGAAGATGCCGGCCTTTTTCGGAACCCGAATAAATACGCATCAGCCCACCTGGGGCAGATCATTTCCCATCGGGAAACGTTTCGTCAAAAGCTGCCTCAGCAGGGGGTAAACTTCTAGCGAGCGTGGGTTCTGGGCCAGGCGGAAAGCAGCCTCGCGAGCTCTGTCAAGCAACTTGTAGGTGCTCGGATCGAAAAGGTTGACCAGCTTTAGATCAAAGCTGCCGGACTGTTGGGTGCCAAAGAACTCCCCCGGCCCACGAATCTTCAAGTCTTCAGCCGAGATCACAAAGCCGTCCTGGGTGGAGACCATCACCTCCAAACGCCGCCGTGCCTCCTCGCTTTTTGGGTTGGCTAGCAGGACGCAGTATGACTTGCGCTCTCCCCGCCCGACCCGTCCGCGTAACTGGTGTAGTTGGGCCAAGCCGAAACGGTCGGCGTCCCAGATGACCATCAGGTTGGCGTTCGGCACATCCACCCCTACCTCCACCACCGTAGTGCTCACCAAAACTTGGATTCGCCTCTCCTTAAAGTCGGCCATCACCGCCTCCTTCTCATTCCCTCCCATTCGTCCGTGCAGCAGGCCCAGGCTGAGGTCGGGGAAGATGCTGGACTGGAGGTCTTTCATCAAGCTGGTCGCAGCACGAGCTGCCAGCTCCTCGGCTCTCTCCTTCTCTTCCACCAAGGGACAAACAATGTAAGCTTGTCCTCCCTCACCGACCTCGCGGCGGATGAACTTGTACACCTCTTCTATCCGCTCCTTGGCCACTAGGTAGGTCGTGATCGGCTGTCGGTTGTCCGGTAAGCCTTGGATGGTGCTCACGTCGAGGTCGCCATAAAGAGTGAGGGCCAGGCTGCGCGGGATCGGGGTGGCGGTCAACACTAGCACGTCCGGGCTGGCCCCTTTCTCACGCAGGAGCTTGCGCTGCATCACACCGAAGCGGTGCTGCTCGTCGATCACCACCAGTCCTAAATGGCGGAAGTGGACTCCCTCCTCGAGCAAGGCGTGAGTCCCCACAGCGATCTGCACTGAACCATCAGCCAACCCTTCCAGCAAGGTGGCTCGTTCTTTGCTCTTGGTGGAGCTGGTGAGCAAAGCCATCTGGGTGGGGATACCGTGCAGGAAAGAGCGCAATACCATATAGTTCTGGCTGGCGAGGATCTCGGTAGGCGCCATCAAAGCAGCCTGGTAACCGGATTGCACCGCCGCCAGGATGGCATAGACGGCGAGCACCGTCTTGCCCGAGCCGACCTCTCCTTGCAGCAAACGATTCATCGGCTTGGGCGAGCGTAGCTCACGCTTCAGCTCTTCCAAGGCCTGGGTTTGACCTTCCGTCAACCGGTAGGGCAGACTGCCGGTAAACTGCTCCAGCAGAGGCCCCTCTGCCCGCAAAGCGATCCCCTTCTCTTCCTTGCGTCCTTGCCATCGCAGGGCGAACCCGAGCTGTAAAAGGAACAGCTCCTCGAAGGACAGCCGCTCCCGGGCCTGTTCCAATCGCCCGTCGTCTTCTGGAAAGTGAATGGCCGCCAATGCCTCGTTCCATGGCAGAAGACGCTCTTCCCGAAGGATGGAGGGGGGAAGAAACTCGGGGATCTGAGCAGCGTAGTGGTTCACCACATCTCTCATCTTGGCGCGGAAGCCTCGTTGGCTGAGACCTGCGGTGAGTGGGTAGATCGGGACGATGCGCCCGCTGTGGAGAGGGTCGCGGTCTTCGTCGACCGGTTCCCAGTCTGGGGTGTTTAGCTGAATCGCGCCATAGCGACGCGTCACCTTACCGGAGACGATCAACTCGCGCCCGGGTGGAAACTCTTTTTTCAGGTAGGGCTGGTTGTACCACGTGAGCTCGGCTCTACCGCGACCATCGTCGAGGACCACCTTTAGCAAGCGTAGGCCGGGGCGTGCTCGCGACTCCTCGCTGGATCGCACCACGCCAGTGATGGTCGCCACCTGGCCGTCGCGCAGGAGTGGGATCGGGGCGAGAACCCGGCGGTCTTGATAAGCCCGCGGGTAATAGCCGAGCAAATCCAGCAGTGTCTGCACCCCGACCTTGGCGAGTGTCTCGGCGCGAGCTGGGCCGAATCCTTTGATGAAGCGGACCGGCTGGTTCAGGTCAGCCCAAGAGAGAGTGCTCACTCCTCGAGGGAGATGATGTAATAGTAGAAGGGCTGTCCGCCGTAGTGCTGCTCAAACTCAGCCTGAGGGAACTCCGCGGCCAGCTGGTCCCGCAGCTCTTCAGCCTCTTCCTCGGCAGCCTCCTCCCCGCGGTAGAGCGTTACCACCACTTCGGGATGAGTTCGCTCGATCAGCTTTCGAACCACTCTGCAGCTGACAGCACCCGGGTCTTCCCCTACTTCCATCAGCTCGTCGTCCACCAAGCCGATGACCTCGCCAACTTGGAAGGTCACTCCATTGACGCAGCCATCGCGTACAGCGTACGTGATCTCGCCGCAATGTACCCGTTTAATAGCCCGCTCCATCTTCAGCACATTCTCCTCCAGGGTGCAGTCCTCGCTGTAGGCCAGGCAAGCCGATATGCCCTGGGGCAGATTGTGGGTCGGAAGAACGGAGAGCTTCTTTCCGGAGATGCTCTTCGCTTGGAGGGCTGCGCCGATGACGTTGCTGTTATTGGGCAAGATCACCCACTCTTGGCATTCGCTGGCATCGATGGCGTTGAGGATATTTTTGGTGGAAGGGTTCATCGATTGCCCGCCTGGAATCAACTTGGCCACTCCCAGGCTGCTGAAGATCTCCTCGAAACCGGCTCCGGCGGCCACCACGGCCAGGGCGACGCCTCGGGGGGGCGGGGTTTTCCCTCTCTCCTTGAACTCTTGGTGCTGCTGCAACATATCCTCCATGGTGACCTGATCGAGGGTGCCGATCCGGGAAGCCAAGTCTAACACCTGGGCTGGTAGGTTGCTGTGGACGTGGACCCGCAGGAGGGCCGGATCCCCGATCACCAATAGCGAATCGCCCAGGGGGATGAAACGCTCCTCCACCTCTCGATGACTGAAATGGCAATCACGAAGGAGAAATTGAATATCATAACGGAAGTTCAGCTCTTCGGCGAAGGCTTCCTCGTTGTCGAAGGAGGCTTGTGCGGTCAAGCCATGCGTTTCCAGGCGCTCCCCGCGCAAGCAGGCCAGCGCACCTTCCAGCAGGAAAACCAGGCCACTCCCGCCGGAATCGACCACCCCAGCCTCGCGTAGGATCGGCAACAGGTTGGGGGTGTTGGCCAAAGTTCGGCGGGCGGAATGCAGTACGGCTGCGAGGAACTCGTCAATACGGGTCTCGTCCTGGACCAAGAGCGCGGTCTTGCCAGCCTCTCGGGCTACCGTCAACATGGTTCCTTCCACCGGCTTCATCACGGCCTTGTAGGCCGTGCGAGAGGCTTCGACAAAAGCTTCCGCCAGATCGTGCGTGGTAATTGTCTCTTTAGAGTCGAAAGAGCGTCCGAATCCACGGAAGAGCTGGGAGAGGATCACTCCGGAGTTCCCTCGGGCGCCCAACAGGGAGCCCCGTGTGGTTGCCTCGGCGAATTCCCGCATCGAGTGTAACGGGGAACGGCGCAGCTCGTCCAAGGTAGACTGTAACGTGAGCAACATATTGGTTCCGGTATCCCCATCGGGGACAGGGAAGACGTTCAGTGCGTTGACGATCTCTTTGTTTCGTTCCAGATGAGCCGTAGCAGCCTCCAGTAGCTGCATCAGCTCGGTGTAGGTCAGCTCGGTCCGGCCTGCGAGCGCCCCCTTCTCCTCATTCTTCATTTGTCCTCACATTGCAGACGATGATGTCGATGGAGAGGTTCTCGAGATGAGCCATGCTCCTTATGCGGAATGCCACCTGTTCGCGGATGTTGCGCACGACTTCGGAAAGACGGATCCCCAATTCGAGGATCACGTTTACCGTCAAGTGGACACCCTGGCCGGTCATCTTCAGCTCTACTCCCTGGGCAATATTCTCGCGTTTGAGCAGGTAGCGCAGCAGATCATTGGGGGTCTTCTTAGCCATCGCCACCACACCGTAGCACTCCGTCGTGGCATAGCCAGCAATCTTAACCAACGCTTCCCTGGTCAGGTAAACCTTGCCGATCCGTGTCTCCATACCGAAGCGATTCTATCAGAGCGGTTCCGTGTTTGCCAACCAAGGTGCGATGTGTTACTTTTACCCGTCAGAATTTCACCGGCAAGGAGAATCGTGATGGCTAAGTGTGAATTGTGTGGCAAGGGACCCTCGAGCGGTTGCAATGTCAGCCATTCCCATGTGCGCACTAAACGTGTCTGGAATCCCAACCTGCAAAAGGTAAAGACAGTCATCGGCTTCAAGGTTCAGAGGATCCGAGTCTGCACCAAGTGCATGAAGGCAGGGAAAGTGAAAGCCGTTTAGCTCTCGCCTCTCTCCTCCTCTCGATCCAAAAGGATTGCCACCAGCAATCCTTTTTCTTTTCTCACCGTCACCTCGCTCCCCAGGAATCGATTGGAGATGCCACGAGTCTCTCCTGGGCGGAGACAGGCCTGGCGCAATGGGTAATAGCCACCCTCCACGCTCACCCCGCGACAAGGGGACAGCGGGAGCAGGGAGAATATCTGGCCCGGATTTCCCTGCAAGTGGAGGGAGGCGCCGACCAGAAACATCCGTGACTCCTCGTTCAGCAGAAAACCAGCGGCTCCCATTTCCTGTAGTCGGGCAAGAAGAAGAACATTAGCCAGAGCATGGTCAGGCCGCCCCCCCCACCCCCCCACCAAGACGACTTCCGATGCGCCGTGCTCCAGGGCGTAGGCCACCGCGAGCTCGCTGTCGGTCTGGTCTTTCTCACAAGAGTAGGTGCACAACTCGGGGACGATTCCGATGGCAGTAGCCAGTTCCTGCTTCGGCAGGGAGTCGAAATCGCCAAGCAACACGTCCGGGACGACCTGCATTTGTGAGAGGGCCTCCATCCCCGCATCGACGGCGATACAGAGAGAACCGGGCAAGAGGGGCGCTACTCGACTGGGAGAGACCCGCTCCCCAGCCAGAAAGATCAGTGCCCGGCTTCGCTGACCCATCGCAAGCGTGGCCAAATGAGTGCCATCACCACCACCGAGATGAGGATCTCCGGCACCATATAGCTGGCGTTGTAAGCCAGTGAGTAAAGCCAGGGATTCCACCCGGCCGGGGCATAGCTGGCGAAGAAAATGACACCGGAGAGGATATGGCAGGTCAATCTAGCCAAGCCCCCCACGACGATTCCCAAGATATACTGCTTCCGCCAGAGGCCGGCCAGACCGAGGGCGCCGAAGGCCAGCGGGTAATCCAGCAGGAATTGGGCGGGGTGGAAAAAGAAGGGGTTGAGGAGGAAGTCGAAGAGGCCGAAAAGGATCCCGGCAAAAACCCCCACCGCCCAACCGCGGCGCAAGGCCAGGTAGAAGATGGGGACCATCGAGGCCAGCGTGATGGCACCGCCGTTCGGCCAGATGCGCAACCAACCGAAGAACTGAAAGGAGAAGAACTTCAGGGCGAAGGCCAGGGCAAGCATCATCCCCAGCTCTGCCCAGTCCCGCGTCTTGAAGTCGCGCAGGCGCGAAAGGAGCAAGACCACTCCCACCAAGAGGGAGGCGATCAAGGTGATCCAGCCGATCGATCCAATCTGATCCATTTCAGTTCCTCCTTAGGACCAAAAACGCCCCGGGATCGGGGCGCTGGCTGGCTTCTCTCATTCCCTTCGCTGGCATTACCCAGAGCAGGTTCCAAGGGTTAGGGCAGTTCGTGCCCTTCTCAGCCTTGCGGCACCCCGTCGCGATTCCTATCTTACCCCAAGTCGGGCGAAAGACAAGAGCCTAGCTGAGGGACCGTTGCCCCCGCAGTTGCCCGCAAGCTCCCCCAATATCCGCTCCGCGGGGCTTGCGGATCTTCACCGTCAGTCCGGAAGCACGCAAAACCTCAGCGAAAGCGCGGATGCGCTCAGCCGGGGAAGATCGGTAGGGTAGACCGGGACTGGTGTTGAAGGGCAGCAAATTGACGAAAAAAGCACTTCCCTCCAACAACGATGCCAGTTCTTTGGCATGGCTCCAGGTATCATTGATCTCCGCTAGCATGAGGTACTCCACCGTCACCATCCGGCCGGCTTCTCGGCGGTAGTCATACAGCAGCTCCAGAGCCGTTCGAATGGGTAACAAAGAATTCGCATGCTCGATCAGCGAAGCTCGCAGGAGGTCGTTGGGGGCGTGAAGGGAGAGAGCCATCTCCACATGTGGGCCAGATGCCAGGAACTGGGCCAGGTTCCGCGGCGCAACGGTGGAAAGGGTGATGCGGCGGCCTCCCAAGGACAGACCACGTGGGTCTTGCGCCAGTCGAATGGCTTTCTTCACTGCATCGACGTTCAGCAATGGTTCACCCATCCCCATCAGTAAGAGCCGCCCGACTCGCTCCCCGCTCTTTGCTCGCAGGCCGACCAATTGGGCAAGGATCTCCCCAGCGGTCAGGTTGCGGCGAAAGCCGGCCTGCCCGGTGGCACAGAACGAGCAACCCATCGGGCAGCCAACCTGGGTGGAAAGACAGGCGGAGGTCCAGCTCCCCTCCCGGGTCTCGGTCTGCAAGAGGACGGACTCCACCAGTTCGCCGTCGGCCAGCGCCCAAAGGACCTTCTCACTTCCGTCGCGGGAGATGGCGCGATCGATCAATTCCGGGAAAGAGCCGGGATGATCAGCCTCCAGATGCCGGCGTAGCGGGAGAGAGAGGGTGATCATCTCCTCGAAGGAGGACACTGATTGACGGTAGAGCCAACCCCAGACCTGTTCGCTGCGGTAGGCTGCCTCACCGCGGGAAGCCAAGTAGGCGGCCAGCTCCTCGTAGCTCAATTGGAAGATCATCCCCAGCGCTCCCCCTGGTGCAAACCAGCTCCACGCAGGAAAGCGGAGGCTTCCAGTGGCTTCTTCCCCTCTTGCTGCAGCAACTCCACTGCCAGGGCTCCTGACCCGCAGCCGATAACGAGCCGGTCCCCGATCACACTGATTTCCCCGGGCTTCAGACCTTGCTCTTCCAGCGGGTGTGCTCGCCATATTTTCAAGCGTACCGTGCGACTCTTCCCAGGCCATGTGGTATAGGCGCCTGGGGATGGGTTGAGAGCACGGACGCGGTTGTGGCTGGCCAGGGCGGGCTCCTCCCAGCGGATGCGGCAGTCCTCTTCGCCGATCTTCGGCGCCCAAGAGGCTAGGCTGTCATCCTGCCGTACTGAGGGGCAACTGCCATCCTCCACCAACGGTATCGTCCGCAACAGCAGGTCGGCTCCTTGCCGGCTAAGATGCCAGTGCAGCTCCCCTGCAGTCTCGAAGGGAGCGATGGGGGTCTCCTCCTGGCTAATCAAGGGGCCGCGGTCGACCTTCTCCTGTAACCATATCAGGGACACGCCGGTGCGCTCCTCGCCCGCTAGAAGTGCCCTTTCTACCGGCGCTGCCCCGCGATAGGCCGGCAAAAGCGAGGGATGGATGTTGCAACTTCCCCGGCGGGGAATGGCCAGCAGGGACTTGGGCAAGATGGAGAAAGCCACTACCACGAAGAAGTCGGGCTGGAGATCCCGCAAGATATTCTGGAAATGAGGGTCGGCTAGGGAGACGGGCGCGTGGACAGGAAGGCCCAGCGACTCCGCTCGTTGGCGAACTGCCGTGGGTTGCAGTCGCAGTCCACGACCTTGTGGTTGGTCAGGCTTGGTGACGACGGCCAGAGGCCGGTAGGGTGAGACTGCCAGAGCGTCCAGCGCTGGAATCGCGAAGACCGGGCTGCCGAAAAAGATGATGCGCATATCAATCCTCCGGATCAAGTTCAACAGAAAGGTGCACTCCCCCGCGGGGAGAGCGGAAAGCGAGGAGTGGCCGGACCTCTTCCGGCAATGGCCCGATATCAAAACGAGCCAGCAACTCCACTCGCCAGAGTCCTTGCAGGCGCGGATAGGCTGCGGCTAAAGGCCCGGTGAGAGAGAACGGCAGTTGAGCGTCTAGCAAGTGCTGGCGAAAAAGTTGGGCTGCTTTCCAAACGCTCTCTTCCTCCCTCCCCATAAAGAGTAGACGCAGGAGGCGGATGTGAGGAGGGAAACCGGCTTGTTTGCGAGCTTCCAGCTCCTGGCGATAGAACGAGGGGCCGGGTTGCAGCAGGCGCTCGGTGCCGCGAAGGCTGCCGGCCTGAAGGAAAAAACGCTCCCGGGCTAGCGGTTCCAGGTTGGCCAACAATTGGAAAGCCCGCTCGGTAGCGCGAAAGCTCGGCCGGTTAAGAGCTTGGTCGGCGTTCAAGACGGCTAGGAAGGAAACAGGCGGCAGGGAGGAACCGCGTAGACGGCTGGTGGTCAACAGGATCGCCCCCGGCGTGCGGCGAAAACGCTCCAGCAGATCTTCCCGCCCCTGCTGTCCCTCCTCCGATTGCGCGTCCAGTCGAAAGACGAGCCCGCCCTCAACCTCCTTCAACAACACTTCCTCCAGGCGTTCGATCCCTGCTCCCCAAGCCTCTAGCGAAGGGCTCCGGCAAGTCGGACAGAGAGCCGGGATCTCCTCCCGGTGACCGCAATAATGGCAAACCAGCTGACGGCTGTGCGGCGTGAGGGAGACTGCGCAGTGAGGGCAAAAAAAGGTCTCTCCACATTCCCGGCAAAGGAGGATGTGAGCGTACCCCAATCGGTTAATGTAGACCAGCGAGCGTTTCCCGACCCGGGAAGTCGTTCGGATTCCGGCTAAAAGTGTTGGGGAGAGCCCCTTGGCACTGCGCTGAACGACCAGCTGGCGCTTTGCCAAGTGGACGGGCGGTTGATAAGACAGGGAGAGGCCGCGGTACGTCTCTAAGTAGGATTCCATCGAAGGAGCGCGGGAGAAGAGGGCCAGGCGGGCACCGCAAAGGGCTGCCAGGCGGCTTGCCGCTGGGACGAGGGGTAGATGAAGGGGGGCTCGGGGGCGATAGCCGAGGCTTTCCTCCTGCAGCACGAGAACCCCGCCCAAGCGGCGGAAAGGGAGGAAGAGGGCTAGAAGATGACCCACCCAAACGGCAGGCTCCTCTCCTTGAGCGCGTCGTACAGCCTGGACGCGGGCCCGGGGAGAACGGTCGCCTAGATAGGGGTAAGCCGAAACCCCGTCTTCGCGCAAGCGCGAAGTTAGGGTTTCGGCCAGGGAAACCTCCGGTACCAGGATCAGACATTGATGACCAGCATTCCTCACCGAGGTCACCAGCTCGAGGAGGCGGTCTAGTTGTTGGCGCCAAGGTGCCCAAACCAACTCACGACTCTCTCCTGCAGAACAAGGAACACCCGGTAGGAGGGTTCGCTCTTCCACTTGCAGCCAACCACGACAAGCTGCCCTCTTTAATAATCCAGGCTGTGGGCAATCTACCTTGTCGGCCACCCCCCCCTCCCCCACCAGCCAATCCAGCAGTTGCCTGTAACCTGGAGTAGTCGCCAAAGTCCCCTCCAGAGTCCTCACCTCTAGAGGGGAGAGAAGCAAGCGAACCACCACTCCCACCTCCACCCGAATGGCCCGGCAGATGGCCTGCGAGCCGGATAAATAATGACACCAGAGCCAGAGCAACCACTGTGCCCGGATTCGATCGAAGGCCACCTTCCGGCTACGGCATAGGATTGGCTTCAGCGACTCGGTCGAAAAGGTGGACGGATCCTCCCCGAGGACCAACCCGCTCACCGCCCGGTTCGACTTGCCCAATGGGACGGTGACGCGTTCTCCAGGAATCAGCGGCTCCTCGCTCGTATACGAAAAAAGTCCCTCTCCCGGCGGTAGGGGGACTTCAACGAGGATCAGGGAACGGAATAATCCTTCCGTCACTCGCCGGGCTCGAGTACCTCCACCTTTCCTTCGTAGATGGATGTCAAGGCTGCCGAGAGCGGATGTCCGGCACGGGCTGACTGCCGCTTGGAAAGACGGTGAGCTTCCTTGGCGGCAACCACGACCAGACAATACTTGTTCTCTTTCATCTCCTCCAATAGCAGCTCCAAGGGTGGGAACATCATTTCAGCCAATCTCCTTCCTGCTTGGGGACGATCCGGCTGATGCGGTGCCGCTCCGCCTCGACGATCGAGCGAATAGCGGCAACCGCTTCCTCCAGGCGGTCGTTCACAAGTAGGTAATCATACTGCGGAAGGGCTTGCAGCTCAAGGCGGGCCGTCTGCAGGCGAAACTCGATCCGCTCCGGGCTTTCGGTGCGCCGAGCGCAGAGACGACGGGAGAGCTCCTCGAAGGTGGGCGGAAGCACGAAAAGCAGAACCGCCTCGGGAATCGCCTGACGGACTTTAAGCCCTCCTTGCACATCGATCTCCAGGATAACGTCGCGGCCTTCCGCTAGCGCCTTCTCCACCGGTCGGCGAGGGCTGCCGTAAAGGTCACCGAAGACCTCGGCCCATTCCAACAGTTCCCCACGCTTCCGCATCTCCTGGAAACGGTCGATTTCCAAGAAGCAATAGTGCACCCCGTCTTGCTCGCAACTACGCGGTAACCGTGTGGTTGCAGAGGTCGAGAGAAATGTTCGTGGGTGAGCTTCTAGATATCGCTGCACTAAGGTTCCTTTTCCCACCCCGGAAGGGCCGGAAAGCACAATCAGCAGATTCGGCAGGGTTGGGCTCAATTTAGCAGCCTGCGGCAGCAATTTTTCCGTCCTCATTCTCTCCTCTGGCACGAAAGCTTACCATGAACTCTGGCCAACAAGACCTGTTTCCAAAGAATCCAGGATGGCTCGGAAGTATTCGGGCAACGGTGCGGAAAAGGACATCTCTTCGAGCCGGTAGGGGTGACGAAAACGCAGCTGGGAGGCGTGAAGCATCTGCCCCGACAGCTTCCAAGGGTTGCCAGAAGCATAGAGTGGATCCCCCACAACAGGATGTCCGATGAAAGCGAGATGTACTCGCAACTGATGAGTACGGCCGGTTTCCGGGTGCAACTCAAGCAAGGAGTACCCCTGGGGGTAGCGCTTGAGAAGGCGAAACTCAGTAGAAGCCCGCTTACCTGACGCAGCTACTTCCACCCGTAGCTTTCCGACATCGTGGCGCAAGGGCACTTCAATGCGCCCCTCCTCTTCCGGTAACAAGCCGTGAACCAAAGCCAGGTAGGTCTTCATCACGGTGCGCTCTGCGAACTGTGCAGCCAAGAGCCCGTGAGCTTGATCCGTCTTGGCGACCAACATCAATCCGCTGGTGTCTTTGTCCAACCGGTGAACGATGCCCGGTCGCTGGGGAGCACTGCCGCCAGAAAGATGGGTATGCGCCAACAAGGCATTGACCAGGGTACCCGAACGATGTCCCGCACTGGGGTGGACGACCAGGCCACGCGGTTTTTCCAATACCAGAAGTGCCTCATCTTCATAAAGGATCACCAACGGGATCGCTTCAGGTTGAAGATGCGAGGGGTATCGAGTCGGTTCCCATGCAATCAGTTCCTCGCCTCCCTTAAGGCGCATCGAAGCCTTCGTCGTTTTGCCGCTCAGCTTAACCTGGCCGGACTCGATCCAACGCTGAGCTTCGCCTCGGCTTAAGCCAAGAAGGACAGAGAGGGCCCGGTCCAAACGTTCCCCGGCCAATTCCGCCGGGACTATAAGGAGGTCGTCTTGACGCTCGATCGGCGCTCTACAAGGAGCAGGGATAAGGCAAGCAAGATCCCCCCCACTACCACTGAGGAGTCTGCCAGGTTAAAAA
>JAPLHW010000035.1 GCA_026389425.1 Coprothermobacterota bacterium | reverse complement strand
CTGGCCAGTTGCGGATCTCTGCCAGCTTCTCTTCGATGGCCTTGGCGACGCTTTCGCGCACCTCGGGGGAATGTATAGCCACGAAGAACCAAGCTTGCAAGTTGTTTCCGCTGGGGGCCCAGGATGCCAGGCGCAGCAAGTCCTGCACTTCCTCCTGGGGGATGTCTCGCTCTTTGAAGCTGCGCACCGAACGGCGGGTGCGGATGGCCTCTTCCATTTCCATAGCAGTCCCCTTTCTCAATCGACGGTAAGAGTTTTGGAGATGTTGCGGGGGAAATCCGGATCAATCCCCCGGCCAACACTCATGTAGTAGGCAAGTAACTGCAGCGGGATCGTTGCGGCAATTGGCACGTGGAAGTAATCCTCCACAGGCAGCGCAATGAAGTCGCTGGAGTATTTCTCCAACAGTGAGTGCGGAGGAGCCACGGTGATCACGCGCCCTAGCCGGCAGGAGACTTCGTTGATGTGTGAGGAAACCATCTCGGCGTCCTCCACCGTCGAGATAAAGATGACCGGGTAGCCCGGGTAAACGATGGCCAGTGGCCCGTGCTTGAATTCTGAGGAGTAGGCGCCCTCACAGTGATTGTAGACAACTTCCTTGGTCTTTAAAGCCCCTTCATAGGCAATGCCATGGGTCAAACCGTACCCGAGGAAGTAGAAATCGTTAACCAGCAGCAATTCTTGTGCCAATTGGCGAATGCGCGGTTCGGTCTGCGCGAGAGTGTCCTCGATCAGACCCGGGATTGCTGGCAGGTTCACTTTTCCGCCACCGGCCAGGGCATTGGCAATGGCTAGAAAAAGCACCAATTGGTTGGTGAAGGTTTTCGTCGCTGGGACGGAAATCTCCAAGTCACAGACCAAGGGCAGGAAATGCCGGCTGCGTAAACTCAAAGTAGAGCCGAGGACGTTGACGAAAGCCAGAACCTGCCCCAAGAGGCGCGCCTCGCAATAGTTCAAGACATTGATCACGTCTTTGGTTTCCCCGCTCTGAGAGACGCAAAGGAGGACATCATCAGAACGGAGCGAGTCTCCGTACTGCTCGACCATTGCTCCGGCGGGGACGGGGATAGCTGCCAAACCCGCTAGTTTATTGAAATAGTAGGACCCCACCAAACAAGCATGGTACGAAGTGCCCGAGCCCACCAGGAAGAGGCGGCCAGCTTTTCTCAGCGCTTCGGTGAAGCGGGGCAACTCGGCAGACTCTTCCAGGAAGTGCAGCAGGTTAGCAACCTTCTCCGGCTGTTCGCGGATCTCTTTAATCATGAAATGGGAGTGGCCACCCTTGTGTGCCGACTCCTTGGTGTGCGGGCTCCGCTCTGGCCTGCGTTCGATGGCTTGACCACTGCGAATGTTAAAAAGTTGGTATTGGTCCCAGCCCAAACGCAGGAATTCGCCATCACGAATGGTGACGATGTTCGGGGTCAACTCCAAGATGGAAGGCAAGTCTGAGGAGACGCAGACGAAGCCCTCCCCCACCCCAAGGTAAAGGGAAGACCCCATCTTCACGGCATAAATGGCATTCTCCGCTTGGTGGGAGATGACATAGGCGTAATCCCCTTTCAGATCGCCCACAGCAGCCATGATCGCCCCCGGGAGATCGCCCAGCCGATCGAAGTGTCGTTCGACGGCGTGGACGACAATCTCCCCATCGTTTTCCCCTCGTATCGTGTGTCCCTCTTCCAGGAATTGCTCGTGAAGGGAGATAGTGTTGATGACGTTGCCATTGTGCGCCCCGACTAAATCTCCATCGCAATCCAGGTGGGGCTGAGAATTCCTTTGGGCAGGGACTCCGAAGGTTGCCCAACGTAGCTGCACCAATCCCCGGATTCCTCGCATCCCGGAAAACCCGTACTTGTCGTCCACCTCCTCCACCTTGCCGATGTCCTTGCGCAGGTCAATCCTTCCATCGGCGGAGATAGCGGCGCACCCCACCGAGTCGTAGCCGCGATAAGTCAAGTTGTAAGCCGCTTGCACCATAATCCGGCCAAGGTCCTCACGCTCTTTTTGGAAGACGATCCCGAAAATACCACACATGCGATTCTCCTCTCGAATTAAGCCGCTTCCCACGCGGCAAAGGCAGACTCTCTCAAGGGGTCATTCAGGTTGAGGCGTGCTTCCCAATACTTCCTCCCAGATGGCCCGCGCTAAAGCCTCTCCATACGCTCTCGCGGCCTGCGGGTCCCTCCCAGTGAGGATACGGCCGTTTCGCACGACCTCCTCATCTTGACAGACGACGCCTAGCGCAACGAGCCGCTCGATGGCCTTCGGTGAGCGGTAGACGGTGGCCGGCAAACCTTTTAGCAAGCCGGCTTCAGCCAAGACCACCGGGGAGAGACAAATCGCTGCCACCACCTTTCCGGCCTGGTCGAACCGGCGGACCAGCTCCACCAGGGGAGCATGGTTCCAGAGATGACGGGGCGATCCCGAGCCGCCGGCGATGGTCATCGCCTGGAACTGTTCTGGATCCACCTGGTCAAGGATCAGCTCCGGTTCAACAGTGCTGCCGAACATCCCTTTGGCCTGCCCTGGACGAGTGCTGGCCGTCCTTACCAGTGCCCCCTCTTCCTCCAGGATACGTCGGGGAAGTGCGTATTCGTCGTCATTGAACTCCTCCGGGGAGACCACCGAGAGCACAGAAATGCCTTCCAGCCTTCTTTTCATTTGGACAAGACCTCCGTTTTTGTTATTGTAGACGAGACGAGAGAAGAGGAGAAATGATGAGAGATACGCTGCGCATTTCGCTGATCCAGATGGATGTCGCGGTCGGCGATTGGGAGGTGAACTGCAATACCGCCCGCAAGTATCTGGAAGGTTGCGCTAACCTCAAAGCAGATCTGGCTATGCTCCCGGAGATGTGGAGCACCGGCTTCATTTGGCATGAAAACTTCCTGGAGTTAGCCGGCCGCATCTACCGGCGTACTCTCGATCTTCTTTCCCAATGGGCGCAACGCTACCGCCTCTACATCTTGGCCGGCTCCATCCCGGAAGTCTTCGAATCTAAGCTCTTCAACACGTCTTTCCTCTTTAACCCATCCGGTCAGATCTTGGGCAGTTACCGCAAGCGGCATCTCTTTCATATTATCGGCGAAGATCGATTTTTCCAACCCGGGCAAAGCGAGCCGATCCCGATCGAGACTCCCTGGGGTAATTTGGGGGTGTTGATCTGTTTCGACCTGCGACACCCGCAAGAATTTCAACATCTGCGCCAAAGCGGTGTCCGCATGATTCTCCTGCCGGCCCAGTTCCCCTACCCCCGCGAGCACCATTGGTTGACGCTCCTGCAAGCCAGGGCTATCGAAAGCCAATGCTTCGTCTGTGGCTGCAACCGAGTCGGGGTGGATCCTTCCCCCCAGCCATTTTCCTACTTCGGCAGTTCCTGCATCGTCAGTCCGACAGGCGAGCTGTTGTTGCAGGGGCGCGGCCGGGAAACGCTGGTGGCCACCGAGCTGGATTTGTCTCTGGTAGAAAAGACCCGCCGGGAGTTGCCTTTTTACCGCGAATGAGCCAACCAACCACCAAGCCGGAAGTGAAAACGGCCGGCTGGAGTGTAAACCGCTGGACATTTTTCTGGCGTATCCTGATGGTCTTTGGAATCTCCGTGGCCAGTCTATATCTCTTGCTCTACTGGACAGGCAACTTGGCTGTCTTTTCCCAACTGCCCCAAGTTCAACTGTCCTGGTTCCTGCTGGCTGCTCTGGTATCCGCTGTCACTTGGATCCTCGATGCTCTGGCCAACTGGTTCCTCTTGCGCGGGATCGGCGCATGCCTTCCCTTTGGCTGGACCCTCTCAGCCAACCTGGCAGCTAATTTCGTCTCCTACTTAACCCCCTTCCTGGCCGGCGGTCCTCCCCTCTTCATCTACTTGCTTAGCCGTAAAGGTGTCTCTCCAGGGTCCGCTGCAATGGTAGTCACCGCTCGACTGACTCTCTCGGCAATCATCTTCACGTTGCTCTTCCCGATCTTCCTGGCCCTCTTCCGGCAAGGGATCTCTTTGAGCGAAACGTGGCAACGCATCCTCAACCTGCCTTTCTTCCTTCTGGGTGCTTTGGTTGTGCTGATCCTTCTCTTCTTTCTCTGGCGGCGCTCGTCAGGCAGCTACCAGCGCTTGCTGGCCGCTTGGCCGATGCGCGTCTTGCTGCAGCGGGAAGGCTTCGCCCGCTTCTGGAACTGGTTCTTAGGAGAGTTGCACAAGATGGGATCGGCCGCCCGCATTCTCTTCACCCTGGGTTGGGCCAACCTGATCTGGGCAGCTCTCTCCATCGTCATCTACTGGGT
>JAPLHW010000152.1 GCA_026389425.1 Coprothermobacterota bacterium | reverse complement strand
TCTTTACGGACAGCGCTTTGATCTGGAGCAAGTTACGCTGGAGAGCGGAAGCCAAAGATCAGGGGTCAGGAAATACAACGAGCTCTTCTTGCCGCTCTTGGGCCGGCACCAACTGGAGAACGCTGCCTTCGCCCTGACTGCCTTGGGGTGGTTGCGAGAAGAGGGCTTCGGCTGGGAGGAGAAGCATCTGCGTCAAGGATGGGCTGACCTGTGTTGGCCGGGGCGGGCCGAGGTTCTCCAAGAAGGCCCGCTGTTGGTCATCGATGCGGCTCACAACCCGGACAAAGCAGCTGCGTTGGCCGAGACGATTCGGGATTATTTCTCTTTCCGCCATCTAGGGCTGGTGTTCGGCGCCTCCGGCGACAAGGACGCCGGCGCTATGTTGGCTCTCTTCGCGCCTTGGCAGCCGCGCCTCTTCGCTACCCAGGCCCAGTCCGAACGGGCTTTGGCAGCCGATCAGGTTCTCGCTCTCGGCGCCACCTTGGGCCTTTCGGGAACCAGCTTCCCGAGGGTGGCTGATGCTGTTCAAGGCGCTTTGTGCTGGGCAGGTCCCCAGGACATGGTGCTTGTGACCGGTTCCACTTACGTCGCCGGAGAGGCAAGGGATCTTTACTTCCCCGCTGATACTGAATAGCTCGCGGCAGCTTGACAGGACTCCCTGCCGGGGGCTTGTCTAGCTAGACAGCCCGCGGCAACTTATCAGCTTGCGGCAGCGAGTTCAGTAACCAATCCCCCTTCTGGACGGATCTAACAGATAAACCCTGATCGGAGAGAGCATGCAATACGATGCAGTGGTCTTGGCCGGCTCGGACCGGGAAAGCTGGCTCAAGGAAGAAGGAGTCGATAACAAAGCGCTGCTTACGATCGATGGCAAACCGCTCGTTCAATACGTATTGGAGGCGCTGCGCGGATCGCGCTATCACGGTCGAACGATCCTCGTCGCTGATTTCCCCTCCAACGAAGCCCTGGCCCCCTTGGTCGATGTCTGGGTGCCGGCCGGGGATTCCCTGGAGGAGAACATCCGCCGTGGCGCCAAGAAGGCGACAGCCCCTCTGGTATTAATCGTCAGCTCCGATCTCCCCTTCCTGGAGACGGCGGATGTCGACCTCTTCTGTGACTTTTGCCTGAAGAACCCGGCCTACTACTACATCCCGGTGATCCGCAAGGAAGATATCGAAGGCCGTTTCCCGGGGAGCAAGCGCACCTACGCCCAACTGAAAGAGGGCAAGGTGAAAGCCGGAAATATGGTGATCTTCTCGATCGAAGCCTACGACCTGGTGGAACGGTTCATGTCCGAGGTGATCGCAGGGCGGAAAAAAATCTGGAAGCTGGCCAGCATCTTCGGCGCCAAGCAAATCCTCAAGTTTGCCCTGGGAACTCTTTCCATTCACGAGTTGGAAGCAGTCTCTTCCCATTACATCGGCAAGCCGGGGCGGGCCGTCATCCTCAACGCGCCCGCGATGGGGGTGGACATCGACAAACCCGAGGATCTGATTCTGGCTCGAGCCATCCTCGAGAAGTAACCGGCTAGAAGTCTTCTCCGAAAAACAGCTTGGCCTCGCGTGCAAAAGAGGCTGGGGCGTCTGAGGCGTGGACGATGTTAGCCGGCAACTCCAGACCATAGTCGCCGCGGATGGTTCCGGGGGCGGCTTCCTGGGGGTTGGTCGAACCGATCAGAGCGCGGACTAACTTTATCGCGTTGGGACCTTCCAACACCATTCCCACTGCGGGACCGGCCGTGATCAAGTCGACCAGCGACTGGTAGAAGCCCTTTCCCAGGTGTTCGGCATAGAACTGATCGGCATCTTCGCTAGTGAAACTGCGTAGACGCAAGGCGACGATCTTCAAGCCCTTTCCTTCGTAGCGACGAATGACCTCGCCGACCAAACCGCGGGCCACACCGTCCGGCTTGACCATAGTAAATGTGCGTTCCATTCTCTTTCTTCTCCTAGCAAAACAGATTGAAATGCTATGTGAAATGCAATGGGGTCAGATTTCGGCAGTAATGGGGACAGCGGCAGAATAATGGGGACAAACTTAAGTCTGTCCCCATTATTCTGCCGCATCCTCTAGCGAAACAGTAGTTTGATGGAGTTATAGAGCTCCACCGGCACCGTCTTTGATTGTGCCAGCACGTCGGTCAATGGTACAGCCACCATCTCCGTCCCCTGCAAAGCGGCCATCGAGTCCCAGTCTTTCTCGTGAATCATCTCCATGGCTTTGACGCCCATGCGCGTGGCCATGATGCGATCAAAGGGGGTGGGGGGGCCGGAACGGACCAGATGGCCGAGGACGGTGGACCTCGTTTCCAGGCCGCTCTTGCGCTCCAGCAACTCGGCGAAGATGTGGCCCACGCCCCCCAAGCGGACGTGGCCGAAGGCATCCACTTCGCGCTTCTCGTAGCCGAGAAGCTGACCACCTTCCTGCGGGTAGATCGCTTCCGAGACCACGATCAGGCTGTAGGTCTCGCCGCGGGCTTTGCGCTGGTGTAGGAATTGGGCCACATCCTCCAGGCTGTAGGGGATCTCCGGAATAAGGATCATGTGTGCTCCCCCCGCCAGGCCAGATTGGATCGCCACCCAGCCGGCGTCGCGGCCCATCACTTCTACCACCATCAAGCGGCGGTGCGAGCGAGCCGTGCTGTGCAAGCGGTCAATGGCTTCAGTGGAGACCGTCACGGCTGTGTCAAAACCGATCGTGTTGTCGGTCAAGGCCACGTCGTTATCCATCGTCTTGGGCACGCCAACACAAGGTACTCCGCGTCGGCAGAGCTTGTGGGCTACGGTTAGGGTGTCGTCGCCGCCGATAGCCAGCAAAGCATCCAACCTCATCTTCGCCACGTTGCCCAGCAGCAGCGATTCATCGCCGTCGCGCTTGAAGGGGTTGGTGCGGGACGTCTCCAGCAGGGTTCCCCCCACGGCAACGATCCCTTCCACGTCCTCCCAGCCAAGCGGCCTGGTGTCAGCGTCGAGGAGGCCGGCCCATCCACGCCGGATCCCCACCATCTCCCAACCGTACCCCTCCCCCTTGGCTACAGCGGCGCGAATGGCCGCGTTCAAGCCCGGGGCATCCCCTCCACCAGTCAGAATCCCGACTCTCATCTCGCTCTCCTTGGCTTGCCCTCGCGATGGGATCTACGCCCGCGATGGGCCTTGCTTCCCGTCACACCTGCACCTGCCGCTTATGCTGGGGACAGATTTCAAATCTGTCCCCAGCATAAGCGGCAACTAGACAGCCCGCGGCAGCGTGTCCCGCTATACACAGAATCCACAGAATTATGCACAGGAATTTCCCAAGCTGTGAAGCCACGCCCTTGCGCTGAAAACCGTATCATCCTAGTCGAGGCCTCCCTTTTGCGCAAGCGCTTGACGAGTGGGTTGACGGGCGTGCCTCGGGTGGGTCAAAATAGGTCAGCGAAGCGGGGGTGGATTCTAAACAAGGAGTGAAGATGCGAAACCTGAAAATTCCGCTGCTGTGTCTTCTATTGATTCTGCTCGTAGGAGTCCCGGTAGTGAAGGCCGAGACGCTGTCATTGGAAGCGGTGGCTTATTCCGCCGAGGAGATGGGTTGGGGCACAGAGATACCGCGCACCGCCAACGGCACCGACTTGCGTCCCGGGGTGATGGCGGTGGACCCTGTTGTCATCCCGTTCGGCACGATCTTGGATGTGCCGGGGTACGGCTTGGCTCAGGCCGAGGACACCGGCGGGGCGATCGTCGGGGCCATCATTGATCTTGCCGTGGGTAGCCGCAACGAAGCGTATGCCTGGGGGCGGCGCCCGGTGGAGGCTCTGCTGCTGCGCCGCGGATGGGAGCAATGGCAACTTCCTGCTTTGGCCCCTCTTCTGGAGAAGGCCATTGCCGGCTATAAGGAAGGTGTCGACCCTGCCCTTAACCGGGTAGCCACACGCGCCGAGTTCGCCGTGCTGCTGGCCCGCATGCTGGGGATCCAGCCCAAAGCCAGCGTGGCCTCCTTCCGCGACGTGCCTCCCACTCATTGGGCCGCCCCAACATTGGCCGCTTTACGCGAGAAGGAGATCTTCAAAGGCAATTCCGACGGTACTTTCCGCCCCGATGACCCGGTCAATTGGGAATCGTTAGAGGCCATACTGAGCCGCTTCGGCATCGAGGATTTTCACCAGATCTACCTGCATCGCGAAGCGTTGACCCGTGGCGAGCTCTTGATCCAGATGCGCCCCCTCCTCTCGCCAACAACCGCCACCCCCTAGCCCCATTTTTCTAACTATCCAGATCCCACACTCGTATTAAGGCTCTTTCTCATCCCGAGTGGGTAAAGTAGCCTTGGCTGACCTGTCTCGATTGGTCGGGGAAGTGAAGGTCGGTGACGAGGTCAGGGGACCGGGGACTTGACATGGCATACAGCATCTGAGGTAAAAAAGAGGATTGCTAGTGGAAGGACTGGAGTCTTTATTCGAGAGAGCGTTGCGACTTGGCCCCCCCCTTGGAGGATCACAAGGATAGAGTTCCTTAAAGGCGAAGGGATCATCAAGGTAGACGACAACAAGCTCTGGAGAATGAGGTATTACGATACCGAGGCAGCCCCATCAGCTGAAGGACTACTCTATTCCTGGGACCGCCGCACCCCAGTGCGGCATCAGCAGTGAAGTGACGGAAGCCAGCCATTCTATGGAGCAACCACTCCGGGGGTGGTACTCCCGTGGCTATCTGCCCCACTTCGACACATCATATGTCATCCAACACATCACCTACCGTCTGGCTGATTCCCTGCCACAATCGGCATTGGAACAGATACAGGCAGAGCT
>JAPLHW010000023.1 GCA_026389425.1 Coprothermobacterota bacterium | reverse complement strand
AAGGACGGCACCCTGATCGATCTGAAGCACGTCCTCCTCTCCTTGGTAGAGAGCCGCATCCGCTCCCTGCAAGAGGTCGCCGGGGCGGAGGTGCTGCCCGATTTCCTGCGCGGCTGCGGTTTTCAGCCGGCGACGCGGACCATCGACCCGAGTGGCCCTCTCTCTGTCGCTGCGCGGCGCGAGGAGGAGATCCTGGCGGCAGGCGCCATCTACCTGCATGGTCGTTCCTGGCCGGAGTCTCGCCGCTTGGCCGCCCTGGCTTTTCAACAAGCCGAGGAGCACATCGAGGCAGCCGAGCGGGTGGATCCCCTGCCTGGGGCGATCGAGACCGTGCGGTGGTTGAAAGAAGCTGGTTTTCTGGTGGTCCTAGCCACCGGAGATGGTCACGCGCGCGCTGAACGAATGATGGCCGGCTTGGGCATCCTTTCCTGCTTCGACCTGATCATTGGGGTGGATGAGGTGGCTCACCCAAAGCCTGCACCTGACCTGATCCTGGCTTGCGCTCAGAAATTGGGGATGGATCCGTGTCAGATGGTGGGGATTGGCGACACCTGCCTGGACGCGCAGATGGGAAGGGCTGCCGGGATGGGCGCCACTATCGGGGTGGCGACGGGGGCGATCTCAGCGGAAGAGCTGCGGGGCTGCTGTGATTTCGTCATCGCTACCTTAGCCGAGCTGGAACTGGGCTAGACTTTTCAGACATCATCTTTTGCCATAAGCCCGATCATGGGGGCCAAGCTGAATAAAGGGGACAGATTTATTTTTCCATTTACGGGTTAGCTTCTATGCTTTCACCGCAAACAGGCAGGGCGCCTTCTATCAGAGATGCGCTGCGAAGTTGCTCCGAACCCAGTTCGCGCTACAGTGGAGCAGAATCTCAGGGATGGAATTGTAAAAATCCAGCGACACCCAACAGGAAGCGACCCAGCGCACCGGCACTGTAGCCCCGGACCCTGCTCCATTTAATGCGTCCCATCCCTTCCTGTCAGACATTATCTTTTGCCGTAGGCCTGATCATGGGGGCCAAGCTGGACGAACTTGATCGTCTTGTGAACGCAGCGAGAACAATCGTGACAACGGACGATCACGTCATCCCCTCTTTGCCGGCAAACCGCGCAATAAAGATAGATGATGAGGAAGTTTATCTTCACCGAGGCACTGTAGTACCCACGGAAATTCCCTTTCAGGGGTTCCCCCAGTCCGAAAGAGTCGGTGAGAATCATGTCCACCTTCTTCCGCACTGTGCTTTTCAGCGTTGCGTGCTTTTTCAGAGACTGGACAAAGTCGTCGCTGAACAGGGCGAGCATCAGAAGATTTCATCATAGGGCAACTGAAAATAAGGGGACAGATTTATTTTCCGTAGTTTCTGTAAGCTTCCCGTTTGCCATTCCAGCTTGTTCTCATGCGGTTCGTCATTGGGCAATAGGCATAGATTCTGCAACCACGGGTATCTCTCCATTCCCGCAGGTTCTTAAAGTAATGCCGATAGTCACCATCCGCGACGAAAACGGCATGCCTGTTCTCAATAAATAAATCTGTCCCCTTTTTGCCTTATGAAAGCTGTGCAAAGACTTCAGGCTTTTGTTCAGCAATGCGCAACAATGCGACGGCAGGCCCACTTGGCTTGCGCCGCCCTTGTTCCCAATCTTGAACGGTGCGCACACTAACGCCCATCAGACCAGCAAAAGCCGATTGCGATAATTTCAAGTTTGCCCGGATCATCTGGGGCGGCGCCGGCTTTCTTAAGGTATGGGTACGCAAAGCTTTCTCGCCAACCTTGTGAGCTCTTATCTCACGAATGCCTTCTAGAATTTCCTGACCAATATCACGCTTAGACATTTTTGATTTCCTTTGCAATTTGACGCAGAACATGTGCAGGGACATTTTCTACTTCATTTTTGCTATAGATGGTCAATAACCAGATTTCGTCATCTTGTCGTTTGAAGTAGTACATCACTCGCACGCCTCCACTTTTACCTTTTCCTGACATGGCTCAGCGAATTTTTCTAACGCCGCCTGAGCCTGGAACAAGCTTTCCCGATTCTGGATATTGAAGAAGAAAATTCTGCAACCCCAGATATTCATCATCAGAAAGATAGTCATAAACATGCCTTGTAAACGCAGTGGCTTCGATGAATTCCACAAATCTATTATACGGCAATGTCGTATATTCTACAATCTCCCAAATAAGGGGACAGATTTATTTTCCCCTTCGCTTCGCTCAAGACAGGCTGCCAGCCAACTGTCCTCGCTGCATCGATGGTCGGATCAGCTCCCATTCTCCCTACGCAATGGTTTCTGTAAGCTTCCCGTTGGCCATTCCAGCTTGTTCACATGCCGAGTATGCCGTCCAGCCACCCGTTTCATCAGGCACGCCAGGTTCCCCGGTCATCTATGTCTGAATAAATCTGTCCCCTTTATGCCCTGGTGGACACCGCACCGGCGCTAGTAGTATATTGGTAGTATGAAGAGGAAGACTTCTGTCACCCTGTCGGTAGAATTGCTCCACACCATCGATCGACTTTCCGGGGATTCCGGAAACCGTTCTCAGTTCATTGAAATGGCTTTACTCTTCTATATCGACCAGACGATCCGAAAGGAGCGGAATGCCCGAGATATCGAGTTGATAAACCTGCAGGCGGACCGTCTCAACGAAGAAGCTCTTGATGTGCTGACTTATCAGGTGGATGGATGACCCGAGGCGAGCTTTACCGCGTCGCGCATCCTGTGGAGAAAGATCCCAAGAAGTCGAGGGTTTTTGTGGTGGTTAGCCGCCAAGCGTTGCTCGAATCACGTTTCTCCACCGTCATTTGCGCACCTGTTTACTCTGTCCATGAT
>JAPLHW010000206.1 GCA_026389425.1 Coprothermobacterota bacterium | reverse complement strand
GACGGAGCTGCACCCGGCGACCTCTCCCTCCCCTCGCTACGTCTCTTCCATGGTCTGGGACGACGCTTCCAACCGCATCCTCCTCTTCGGCGGGCGCGACCCCCAGCGGGAAGATCCCTGCCTCAACGACCTGTGGTCCTTTGATCCGGCCAGCAGAGAATGGACTGAACTGCATCCCTCCGGCGCTCTGCCTGCCACGCGTTCCGCCGCCGGCATGGCCTGGGACTCGCTGCGCAAGCAAGCGGTGCTTTTCGGGGGAGTGCATTGGCTTGATCAAAATGGCTATTCCGCCCTCAGCGACACCTGGGTCTACGATCCCGGCCTCAACCGCTGGTCGCAACTGCCTTGCCTTGGCAGCCCGCCGGCCGAGGTCGGCTTGGGCATGGCCTACGACTCCCTTCGCGACCAAGTGTTGATCTGCGGCGGCGAGTACCTGAAACCAGGGGGACAGGCCGGGTTTCCCGATGACCGGACGCGCAACGATTGCTGGGCGCTGACCTACCAGACCACCCTGGGCTATTTCCTGGAGCCCGGCTGGAACCTGCTGGCCGTGCCGCTGCAGCTTTGGCCGGCCAAGGCCGAGGAGCTCTTCCCGCCCGGCTGGTCGTTGTTCGCCTGGGACGCTTTCGCCAACCGCTACCTGGACCGCACGCAACTGACCCTGGCCCCCGGCCAAGGACTGTGCCAGGCCATCTCCTCTGGCCTGCTGGCGAGGCCTTTCTTCGCCTGGGCTGGCGGCAGCTACATCACCATCGCCAACGGAGCCGTCTTCCCGGCTAAAAGCGCTTTCTGGATGCGCGCCCTGGTCCCTGGACTGGAGTGGGTCTGGCTGAACGACTAGCAGGTCGCGGGCAGTGAAAGAGACAGGTCAGAAAGGATCATGAGGATGGAAGTGGCCGCGTTGCGCAGGCAGATCGTGGGGATTGACCGTCCGGTCCCTCTCCTTGACGGCAGTTTGAAGCCCTACGTCTACCTAGACAACGCGGCCAGCACCCCCGCCCTACGTCCCGTGCAGGAGAAGGTTAACGAGTTGCTGGAGTGGTACTCCAGCGTGCATCGTGGCTCCGGTTATAAATCCTTGCTAACCACCGACGCCTATGAACGCTCCCGCCAGATCGTGGCAAGCTTCTGCGGCGCCGATCCGTCGCGGGACTGCGTGATCTTCGTCAAGAACACCACCGAGGCGATCAACAAGCTGGCCCATCGAATTTCCCTGCAACCCGGCGAGGTCGTGCTGACAACTGGGATGGAGCACCACTCCAATGATCTCCCCTGGCGGGGGAGGGGCCGGGTGGAGTACGTCGGCCTGACCCCGGAGGGTTCCCTCGACTTGGACGACCTGGCCGGTAAGCTACAGCGGCTCTCCGGCCGGGTACGGCTGGTGGCGGTGACAGGCGCTTCCAATGTGACCGGCTTCATTAACCCGCTGCATGAGGCCGCCGAGCTGGCCCATCAGGCCGGTGCTCTTTTCTTCGCCGACTGCGCCCAACTGGCTCCTCACCGTTCCGTCTCGATGGGAGATAGCAACAGCCTCGGTCACCTCGATTTCCTGGCCCTCTCCGGCCACAAGCTCTACGCCCCTTTCGGCAGCGGGGTCCTGATCGGACCGCAGGATTTCTTCCAGTGCGGCCCTCCCGACATGGTGGGCGGAGGTACCATCGAGATCGTCTCTCGCGATGAGGTCTTCTGGGCCGATGCGCCGCAGCGGGAAGAGGCTGGCAGCCCCAACGTGGTCGGAGCGGTGGCGCTGGCCGCCGCCATTCAAACCCTGCAGGAGGTGGGGATGGAACGGATCGCCGCTCACG
>JAPLHW010000229.1 GCA_026389425.1 Coprothermobacterota bacterium | reverse complement strand
CAAGCGCATCTCGTCGATCACTTCTACAATCAGGTGGCTGGTATCGCTGACGCCGTCCTTGCCATCGGCCAGCAAGCCGCCGATGTTGTTGTTGGCGAAGTCGGTATAGGTTCCGCTGTCTGCAGCGGTACCGCCTACCTTGGGCGGAGCGGGCTGGTTGTTGAATTTCACCCAGAAGCATTGCAGCAATTCTTTGGCCTGCTCGCGGGTGAGCGTTTCCTGCGCAAGGCCTGCCTGGTAGAAGGGCTGCAGGTGGCGGTCGAGGTGGCCGGGGCAGAAGGAATCCCAGGTGTTCAGCTCGGTGACCACGCCGAGATGGACGAACCAATACATCTGCAGCGCCTCCCAGAAATCGCGAGGCGCATGGGCCGGCACCCAGGAGCAAACCTCGGCGATCTTGGCTAGCTCCTTTTTGCGCTTGGGGTCGGCCTCTGCTTCAGCCAACCGGCTGGCTAGCTTGGCATAGCGCTGGGCATAGCCGATGATGGCCTGGCAGTCCATGGCCATGGCGCGCAATTGCTGGGATCGCTCATAAGCGTGCGGATCGTGGGTGTAGTCCAGCGCCTGCAACTGCTCCTTGATCTCGGCCTGGAACTGGAGGAAGCCTTTACGGTAGATCTTGCCATCGGCCACGGTATGGCCAGGCGCCCGTTGCTCCATGAATTCGGTAAAGATGCCAGCTTTGTAGGCTGCCACCCATTCTGGGGTCATTTCGCCAAAGAGGCGTTCGCGCATGGTCTTTCCCTGCCAGAAGGGGATCACCGACTCTGCATAGGTCGTGTGCACTTCATCGCTGACAATGTAAGAGATCTTCTCGCGCGAATCGAGGATCTCCAGGTCGGAAAGGGTGTGGCAACAGAGCTCGGGAAAGGTAGGGGTTCCCTTGGGCGCTGGGCCTCGCTCGCCGACGATCAACTCGCCAGCGCCAATAGAAATGGCCTTCCGTTCCATCAGGGCGGAAAAAACCATGGCACGCAGGAGGGGCGCCGAGACGAAGCCGGCCTCTCGATAGACATCTGTAACGATTTGCGCCCGCTCACTGGAGATCCAAGGCCGGATTTCCAGGCTGGCTTGGCGAAGCATCTGCACGCGTTCGTTGATCAGGAACCTCCGATCTTGGTAGGCACTCCCAAACGGGAAAAGTGTTGAGCGAGCTCCTCCAGCGCTTGGGGAGAAGGAGGAACGATTTCCTGGCATTCATAGGAGCGCCCCAACCCCTGATACTTGCCCTGGCCAGAGGCGTGGTAGGGGATCAGCTCCAGTTCCTTTGCCTCAATTCCGGCAAGGTACTGGCCTATCTGGTGAATGTTGGAAGGTGCGTCGGTCAGGCCGGGGATCACCGGGAAACGTACCACCACCCGAGCTCCCCGCTTCACCAGTTCTTGCAGGTTGGCGAGGATTAAAACATTGGAGATGCCGGTCAACTGGCGGTGGAGAGGCTCATCCATCACCTTCAGATCGAAAAGGAAGAGATCGCTGAGGCACGCTGCCCGGCACACCAATTCCGGAGGGGCGTAGCCACAGGTATCGATGGCTGTTGCCATTCCCCGCGCTTTGCACTCCGCCAAGAGGGCCAAGAGAAACTCTCCCTGGGCGAAGGGCTCTCCCCCGGAGAAGGTCACTCCACCCCCCGACTGGTCGTAGAAGACATGGTCTTTCTCCACTTCATCCAAGACGTCAGCTACCGAGGTTCGCTCTCCCACAAGATGGCGGGCTCCTGTTGGGCAGGCGGTAGCGCAAGCCCCGCAGCGCAAGCAGCGGTCGGCCAGGGTGAGGAAGCCGCTTTCTGTGGCATAGATGGCGCCCTGTGGGCAAGCTGTACGGCAATCGCCGCAGCCCAGGCAGCGCTCCATGCGAAAGAGCAGTTCGGGCCGGCTGTCTTGATTTTCCGGGTTGTGGCACCAGGGACAACGCAAGGGGCAGCCCTTCAGGAAGACCGTGGTGCGAATTCCCGGCCCATCCTGCGTGGAATAGCGCTGGATATTGGAGATGATGCCTGCTGCGATCGTTAGCGCAATTCCCAGACGTTCAGGTTGTCAAAGCCGATAGTGATCTTGCTGGTACCCATTGTTCCCGCGAACAGCCCTATTTTCCCTTCAGGGAAAGCATCGTCGCGGACGACTTCCAGGAACGTCCCATTCACGCTGAGGGAAATGGAATCACCCAGACAAGTCACGCGGAAGCGATTCTCCTTGATCCCGCTGAGGATGGCCGATGACGAGGTCCAATCGATGAGAATCTTCCAGTTGCCGTCCATCTGGCGAGCCAGACTGTATTCTCCAGCGGTGGAAAGCCGGAACTCGTAGAAATTGGCGTCATCGACATAATGGAAAAGTACTCCATACTCGGCTGTCCCTTCGATCTTCAGGGGACGCGCCAACACCTCTGCATAGAAATCCTGGAGGGAAGGGTTGACGGTCGCCCAGGCCATCCAGTCATCCTGCAGTACTTGGATCTGGTAGAGGCCATCCGTATAGGAAAGCTTTCGGTCGGTCTGATCTTGTTCCGGCCATCCGCTATTCGGATCGCTGAAAGTTTCCGAGATGATCTTGCGAGGAGCCGGTGCACGTGTCACTCGGACATTGTCGAAAAGGACGCGCGCTTCTCCCTCCGTGAAGGTCCCTACGTAGAGACAGAGATCGCCGGAGGACAGGCTGCCATCGTTGATCTCGCGCAAGGGTTGGCCGTTTACCGCCAAGGCGATCAGATCTCCCATGCAGATGACGGTGATCTTGTTGCTGCCCTGACCTTGGAGGATCGCTTCCGAATCCGTCCAGTCCACAAGGGTCTCCCACTGACCGTCGACGTACTTTCCGAAACGATAGGTGCCGTCCGTAGCCACGCTGAACTCGTAGTAGTTGGCTGAATCCAAATAGCGCAAGAGGAAGCCGTACTCGGCCAAGCCGGGACCAGCGGCTAAATTCGCCTCTACATCAACACGGAAATCGGAGAAGTCTTTGTCCGGCCGCCCCCATGCCATCCAGTTGGTGGGCGTGACGATGATCTCGTACTTTCCGTCCCGATAAGCCTTGGTGGCTTCACCCACGGTGCTCACCGACCAGCCGCTGCTTTCCTTGGAGAAATCCTCCAACAACAACACCTCACCGCTGGCGGTCGAACTGGGGGATGCGGTCGGGGTAGGGGAGGTGTCGCTGGGCCGTGGCGTGGTGGGAATCGGAGAGGGGGTCTTGGTGGGACTGGGCGTCGGGAAGATGATGTGGGTCGGGGTTTTTGTGGGGGTGGGGGAGGGAATGATGGTTGGGGAAGGCGATGTGCTGGGGGTAGGGGTAGGAGAGGATGGCCTGGGTGAAGGTGTCGGTGAGAACGAACTGGAGGGTATAGGGATGGTGGGGCTGCTGGTCGGGCTGGGTGCGGTCGGTGAAGGCGGGGTGGGTGACGCAGGGGTGGGCGAAGCAATAGGAGGCACTGCTCGGGGCCAGAGGATATAGGCAGCGATCCCTCCACCGATCAGGACGATGGCCAGGACAATCACCAGGACGAGAATGCCCGTGCGACGAATCGGCTTCGCCACATTTGCGCCAACGGAGGCGACAGCGCGTGCTGCCTCCCGCTCTGCTTGCCAATCTGCTCGTGAGGTGGGTTGTGTTGCTTCAGGCTGTTCCGGGACAGCCGCCCCACATTGGCCGCAAAACCGTTTCCCCGGTACTAGTAGAACTCCGCATCGCGCACAGAACTTCGTTTCGTTTACCATCCGATTCAACCTCCTGGACAGAGATTCTGCCAATTAGTGTAGCAGGACACGCTGCCGCGGGATATCATGCTGCGCTCCTGGTGCGTCAGCACTCCCCGCACATTGGCGCTACGAGACATGCTGCCGCAGGCTGTTGTGGTCCATCACCCTGGTTAGGGCACTATCGGCAGGGGAATCTCGCGGAAAGAACCGCTCACGGAAACTCGGCTGGTTGGATCCGCCCGATCGACGGCATTGAACTGGAAGCTGCCGCTCAGCTTTCCATCCACCAAAAACTCGATGGCCAGGCTGCCGCCAGCTTCCGCATAGAAGACATGGCCGTTGTCGATCGCCGAGCTGGCACTGACGCGGCCTTCTGTCACGAGCTCGGTAAAAGCATCCATCACATGGGGGCCAGTCCCCAGGTCAAGCGGGAAGTAAAGAGTTACATCGGATTTCCAGCCTTTTTCTCCGAAGAGCAGGATATGCTCCCATGGACTGGTGTTGTTTGACCGCTCTCCTCCCTCAGCGGTCCGCTCTACGGCGCCGTGAATCTCGTAGCGGAAGCTTCCCGCTTCCAGCGTAGCAGGAGGAGGAGATGCCGTACTAGAAGGGGTGGCAGAGGGAGATGGTGCCGGTCCAGTGTTCCCCGAGCAAGCAGCGAGGAGGCAAAGGCAGCCCAGGAGAGCAAGAAGGAAGCTCCATTGGCGGGTACGCATGTTTGATCCTTTCTCCGCCCATCCGCGACTTGATTGGTCAGTCGTCTCCTGGCATCACAATAATGGTTCCGTCCAGCCGGGATAGGCGCCTTTTTCCCATAGTATAAAGGAAGACAGCCTACGATCCACTGCTTTCCATCGCGTTGTTCGGTACCGATAGACCTCTAGCCACCCCAGCGTGCTAAGGTAAGGTGAAAGGAGAGAAAAAATGGGCGCTACTTTCAGTGCCCATGGCCCACGTGCAGGGCCGGAAAGGAGAACCAATTCCTCTCATCCTGGAAGAAAACCGAGATGATGTCGGGATCTTGATTT
>JAPLHW010000102.1 GCA_026389425.1 Coprothermobacterota bacterium | reverse complement strand
GAGGGGATCCACCCAGGTGATGTGCAGCAGGTAGGAGACGATGCTGGAGGCGGCCGAGCCGCGCCCGAAGACGGCGATCCCCCGGCGTTGGGCTTCCTCCACCAGATCCCAAACGAGGAGGAAGTAACCGGCGTAGCCGAGCCGTTCGATCCAGCCCAATTCATCTTCCAAGCGCCGGCATGCGTCAGGCCGGTCTCCTGGGTACTTGTCCGGGAGGCGACGGCAGCAGACTTGCCGCAACAGTCCGGCTTCCTCTTGGGGGCTGCGGCCGGCGTGGGGCAGGCGCAGTGAGAAGGGCGGGAAACGGAAGCGCAGGCTTTCAGCCAGCTCCAAGGTATGACGCAAGGCCTGCGGACAGGAGGCAAAGGTTTGTGCCATCTCAGCCGCCGGGCGCAGGTAGCAGTTGCTGCCGCTGCGCTTGGCCGGGTGAGGTTCACCACGCCGGGTGAGGGTGCGGATGCAGCAGGCGATCTGGTAGAGGGGCTGGTCGGCCGGCTCCAGAAAATGCACGTCGTTGGCCACCAGGGCGGGCACGGCCAGCCTCTTGCCAAGGTTCAGCAGGCGTCGTACGCGAGACGCCTCTCCTTGCTCACCGTGCCAGGATAGCTCCAGGTGCAGGCGTGGGCCGAAGGCCTGTCGCGCGTCGCCCAAGAGCGCCCGGGCTTCTCCCTCTTTCTCCGGCGACAAGAGCGAGGCCAAGAGGCTCTCGCCCTGGCCGAGGAGCAAGTGCAACCCCTTGGCGTCAGCCAGCACCGTCTGCCAGGGAACTTGGGGAGGTAAACCGATCGGCCCCTCCAGATGGGCTGCATTGAGCAAGCCCAGCAGGTGGGAGTAACCGATCTCGTCTTCCACCAAAAGAAGGGCGGTGCGGGGGAAGCGCTCCGGCTCGCCACGGAAGCAGGAGAGCTCTACCCCTAATAGGGGACGCACCTCGTAGCGGGGGGCCAGACGAAAGAACTCCACCGCACGGGCCAGTGAATCCCGGTCGGTCAGAGCCAGTGTATTCATCCCCAGCGCCTGGGTCTTGGCCAGTAAAGCCTCCGGCGTGGCGGTGGAGTCGAGAAAGCTGCCATCGGAGTGGACGTGCAAGTGAACAAAATCCATCGGTCTCTCCATCCAAAGTGCCATTTTCGCTAGTATTGAACTAATGTTTACATTTGTCAAGAGGAAGCGCCCCGATCGATGAAAAAATATTTCCTTTTGAACGAACATTCGCTATACTATTGATATGCGACTAAAAAAAGAGTTATCCCCAAGCCAAAAGAAGATTTACGAGTACCTGAAAGAACGTGCCCAACAGGGCAAGACTCCGCCGACCGTCCGCGAGATTGCTGCTGCAGTCGGCTCCCCTGGGCCTTCTTCGGTGCAATACCAATTGGTGAACTTGGAGAAGAAAGGTTTCCTGAGACGTTCCCCGCTGCACTCACGTTCCATGGAGGTGATCGGGTTACCGCCCATCGCTAGGCAAGCGCCGATTGTTGGGCGGGTTCGAGCCGGGCTTCCCAATACCGCCGAAGAGGAGATCGTCGGCCATTTCCCAATCCCCGATTTCTTCAAGGAAAAGGATTGCTTTGTGTTGGAAGTGAAAGGCGACTCGATGACCGGGGCCGGCATCCAAGCCGGAGACTACGTGGTGGTTGAGCGCCGCAGCGAGGCAGCCAACGGGGAACTGGTAGTGGCCCTGATCGGTGAAGAAGCCACCCTCAAGCGGCTGCGGAAATCCGGGGGGAAAGTGGTGCTGGAGGCAGCCAACCCGAAGTACACGGACCTTGAGCCGGAACAACTGCAAATTTTGGGAAAGGTTGTGGGTCTCTTCCGGACCTTCTAGCAAGGAGGCTGAACATGGGAACTGGTGCGGAGATCCGCATCGGCACAAGCGGTTGGAGCTATCCTAAGGGGGAAGGCACTTGGAATGGAACCTTTTACCCCAAGGGCGCCAAGGGAGAGTTGGAGTATTACGCCCAGCGATTCTCCATCGTGGAAGTGAACAGCACCTTCTACCGGCCGCCCGAGCCCGGGATGGTCTGGGGGTGGGTCAGGCGAACGCCGGACTCTTTCCGCTTCGCTGTCAAGTTGTGGCAGAAATTCACCCATCCTAAGATGTACCAAGAAGCGACAGGAGAATCGGCTGAGGTCCAAGCCGGAGATGCCGAGCTTTTTCGTAAGGGCATTGACCCGCTCGTAACCAGTGGCAAATTGGCTGCTTTATTGGCTCAGTTTCCCTCCAGTCTGCGAAACGACGAGGGTGGCCAAGCCATCCTGACGGGTGTCATGGAGGCTTTCCGTTGCTACCCGCTGGCGGTGGAGTTGCGACACAAAAGCTGGAGCGACGACCCGAAAACGGCCCAACTCCTAGGCGATTACAATGCTGCTTGGGTGCGCATCGACGAACCTCGTTTTGAGATCTCCATCGCCAGGAGCCTACCCATCACCGCCCCTCTCTCCTATTTCCGCTTTCACGGACGGAACGCTGCCGACTGGTGGAGGGGGAACGTGGAGACCCGTTATAAGTACTTATATAGTGAAGAGGAGTTGAAAGGTCTGGCTGAACGCGTGCGGGAGACGGCTGAAGATCCTCGCACCGAACGCGAGCTGGTTTTTTTCAACAATCACTTTAGCGGTTATGCCCCGCGCAACGCCTCTCAACTGGCCGAACTGCTGGAACTGCCTTTTCAGAAGGAAGCGCTTTCGCTGTAGAGCCACTTGATTAGGAGAACCTTCACGCCGGTAACACGTCATACGGATGAAGATGGCGGAAAGAGAGGAATGAACCGTGAAGAAGAGCATCTTGTGCATCGCCGTTTCCATGCTGATCTTGCTGAACTCAGCCGCTGTCTTGGCGGCATCCACGCCCCAACTGCTCCCCCCGCCAGCCGGGGGCCTGGCATTGCATTTGGAACTGGAGAAAAGCCGATACGCGCCCGGTGAGCAAATTCCATTGCGAATGGTCCTGGAGAACCCGATGACCATTTCGGTGGACCTCACCTTCAACTCGGGCCAGCAATACGACATCGAGGTTCGCGGTCCGAACAGTTATTTCTGGCGCTGGTCGAAGGGTCGCGCTTTTACCCAAATTTTCGGCACGATGACGATCAAACCGGGGGAGAAGATCGTCTTTTTGGAGTCATGGCCGATACCCCAGACGGCTCCTTCTGGAGCCTATTCGATCGTAGCTTGGATTACGGCCCAAGAAGGGCAACCACGCGCCACCGGCGAGGTGACTGTGGAAAGCGGTCTCCCGCCAAGCGGGCCGCAGATCATATACTTGGCTGATGAGCAGGGAGGGGTGATTCTGGCCATCACAGAACGGGCCGATCTCCTCACCGCTTACCGCCGGATGCTGGCCGATGGGAATCCTCTCTGGGTTGGAGGCGCCATCGAGAAGGCGGACAACCCGCCCTGGAGCTTCCGTTTCACGCCAGCTATCTTGTCGGTCGCCGAGGTGACGGCCGGGGTTTTGCAGGCCCCTTCTCTCGCGGACATCGAGGTGGACCTGGACCGATGGCTGGGGATGCCCCAGGCTTACATCCATGCCCGAGTTTTGGGCATTGACCCGCTGCCGTTCCCAGATGTGGAAGGCAATTGGGCTTACCACAGCATCCTCTCCCTCTTCCATCAAGGGGTGGTGCAGGGTTACCCTGACGGCGCCTTCCGTCCGGATCAACCCATCACGCGCGCCGAGTTCGCTAAAATGATGGCCTTGGCCAACAACTTGCCCATGTCACACCCTGCAGTCTCAACCTTTTCTGACCTACCCGCCACACACTGGGCTTTCGACTTGGTGGAAGCAGCGGCGCAGTCGAAACTCTTCCTGGGTTACCCCGACGGCACCTTCCGCCCCGAAGATCCCGTCACCAAGGAGCAGGTCGTGGCCGTTTTGGTACGAAAAGTTGGTTGGGCTCTGAGTACGCCTTCCTCGCCCACCTTCTCCGACCTCCCCCCTGCCGAGTGGTCGTTCCCCTTCGTTGAGACAGCCGTGAAAGAAGGGCTTTTTCTCCCCACCGACCCTAACCTGGCTGGTGATCTCTTTCAAGGCAATGCACCAGCCACGCGTGCCCAGATCAGTGTGCTGGTAGCACGTTTGCTGGCGCAATACAGCCGCATTGGCGGTTTTCAGGTGATCGCCGCCGATTCGGGAGGAGGGCTTGTGCCGGTGGAATTCTTCCGCCAGCACGTCCCCGCTTTTCATCTCTACGGCGATGGACTGGTCATCGCTTTACGTGGAGGATCAGTGCGACAGTCCACCTTCACCTATACCCAGGGGATGGACCTGGTGATCGTCCTGATGGCCTATGGTTTTCTACAGATGGAGAGCAATTACCAGCCTGAACCGATGCCCACCGACTTGGGCACCACCTACATCCGCTGGCAAGGCCTGGTCTCCCAGAAAGAAGTATCGGAGTATGCCTGGGGGGCTCCGGGAGCCTTCCACTACCTTTATTCATATTTGCGCAATGTCCCGCTGAAAGATAGCCAAGAGTACATCCCAGAGAAGAGCACCCTCTTTGTCTCGGCGATGGGGGATGAGAGGGAGCTCAGCGATGACCAGAAGGAGCGCCTGGTGTCCCTTCCTGCAGCTTTTACCGAGAAGCTCCTCAGTTTGGCTCAGTTGGCTCTTCTCAACGAGGGCTACGCAATAAATGGGGATCTTTACGCGCTGTTGGCCCCTCTGCTCGCCGAGCACCAGCGGGTGATCGTAGCGGTGGAGAGTGGTGTGGCTTACAACCTCATCGTGAAGATCGAGCTCCCCGAGTCGCAGACTGCCAGCGGGATCTTCGGCGCCATCACGCTCGGCCCTCTCCAGCCGGTGGAAAAGCCGGGCGAGGTCAACGAGGAACCTTACCAAGCCACTGTAGCCGTGCGTGATGAGGCAGGAATACGAGAGATCATTCGTTTTAGTTCCGATCCAAAGGGATCTTTCCAACAAGTTTTGCCCCCAGGTACTTACCAGTTACTTCCGCTCCCAGGCGGTTCTCCATTCCCTCAAGCCGGCGCCCAGGCAGTGACAGTGCTCGCTGGTCGGTTCACCGAGGTGAAGATCCAATACGATACTGGGATCCGCTGAAGGAGGGTAGCGGGAATAGCTCAGCCGGTAGAGCATCAGCTTCCCAAGCTGAGGGTCACGGGTTCGAATCCCGTTTCCCGCTCCAAAGAGGCGACATAGCCAAGTGGCAAGGCAAGGGTCTGCAAAACCCTCATCCCCGGTTCGAGTCCGGGTGTCGCCTCCATTTTTCCCTCCATTTTGACGCCGGGGTGGCGGAACTGGCAGACGCAGCGGACTTAAAATCCGCTTCCCGCAAGGGAGTACCGGTTCGATTCCGGTCCCCGGCACTTAGCTTAGCTTTCCCGGCTTATTCGTGTTTCCAGGAAGGCGAACTTTACCACGGATTGCTCGGTTTCATTTCTGCCTGGTGAAAGTCGAAAAAGTCTCTTTTCGGAGTTACTTTCAGTGTACTACCCATGTCAAACCTTGGGCACCTCCCAGAGGTTAGAGCGTGGATGCCTCTACTTCCCTCAGCTTCTTGGCACCAGCTTCTAACGCTACGTTCAGCTGTGTCGATGGCGGTGATGCAAATCGGGCGTATGCGGGTGTGCATGTTCCAGCTCTGGATGCTCATGCGGATGGGAATGCCAACTACTTGGTGGGATCTCCACAGCAGGGTGGTCGTGTTGATGATGTCGATCATCGTGTCGATGGCGGTGCTCATGTTGGAAGGTTAGATGGCAATGCAAATGCCCATGTTCCTCTCGTGCCAGCAATAACGCTCCGCCCAGCATGAGAGGCAAGGCTGCCAAGAAAAGCCAGTTCGGCGGTTCACGGTAAATGATGAAGGAAAGGGCGGTTCCCACGAATGGAGCCGTTGCAAACAAAGCTCCAGTGCGGGCAGCTCCCAACTGGCGTAAAGCAAGGATGAAGAAAACGATACTCAGCCCGTAACAGACGAATCCCAAGACTAACCCCTCGAGAGCAATTCCAAAAGAAGGAAAACCCTGTCCAGCAGCTAGGGCGATCAAACAAGAAACGCTCCCAGCAGCCATGCCTTTAATCGTCACAATCTGTCGAGGGTCCTTGGCTGATATGTTGCGGGTAAAGTTATTATCCAACCCCCAGCAGATACAAGCTGCAACCACACCCAAGCCACCTAAGGAAAACCCCCAGGAAGAAGTGAAGTCCAAGGAGAGCAATATGCTTCCCCCCGTAACTAATACCAAGGACAGCCAAACCCGCTTCCCTACAGCTTCTCGGAAGATCAAAGCGGCCACCAAGGCTGTTGCTACTGCCTCGAAGTTCAGAAGTAAAGAAGCGGTAGTGGCGGGAGTCTGTCGTAGGCTGAACATCAAGACAATCGGAGCTGCTACGCCACCTGCCAAGATCGCACCTGCCAGCCAGGGCCATTCGGCACGAACTAACCGGGCCTCCAATTGGTGGCGGTTCTTGCTTCCGAACAACCCCAGCAAGAGAAGGCCGAGACCGCTTCCAAGATAGAGCAGAGACGAGAGTGGTATGGGCTCGATCTGCCCCAACAGCACCTTGGACAGAGGAGCGCTGGCACCAAAGAGGGCAGCAGCGAGCAAGGCTTGCAGAATAGGGATGATCCATTGTTTCATCGCCAAGATTATTACATAAGAGAGCAGAACAGGAGATGGCTCACAGCCTCCAGGGGCTCAGGAGCTCCAGAGGAGCAGTAGCTCCTGAGCCGTTCCTACTGGAGGACGTGGAGCAGGGCATCTCTACAATGTCTGAGGGCCTCTCTGCTGGCTACGATAGCCTAGCCAAGTCAAGCCAAGCCAAGCTCTTTAAGATACTAGCTAGCTAGGAGCTCTCACTATAGTGGCTGGCAGGCCAGGCCATGGCAGTAAGAAAAAGGCGTCCCCACTACGGAGACGCCCGTGAGATTTGTGCAAAAGCCGATTAGAACGAGTTGACGGCTTCCTTGAGATTCTTATGGATCTCCAAGAACATGTCGAAGCCGGAGATTTTCAATCCCTCCATCACCGTCTTGGACGGGTTCAACAGCTTGATGTGAGGAGATTTGTAGGTACCGTCGCGGAGCCCTTTGCTGAGCACTTCCTCTTTCTCGTCGCCCTTGTAGGCCTTGAAGATAATGTTCAGAGCTCGCAATCCTGAGCTGCTGATGTAGGGTACTTCCTTCAAGTCGAGTAGCAAGTTCTGTGTGCCGGCAGCCTTCAGTGCCTCAGCCTCGGCGATCAGCTTCTCATAGGATTCCACATCGAGGTTACCGTTCAAGTGGAGCACGGTGACGGGTACTTTGCCTTGTTCTTGCGTCGCTTTGATGTCCAAATATCCCTCCTCAGTCATTATTCTGCCATTGTAGCAAGGTTGTGAGGATTTGTGCGCGGGTCTGGCACGTTTTCGAGAAATTGTCTGGCTCCTGGACACCCTAAGTTAAAAATGCCGCAACGTGGGGAAAAGGGTAGGGGAGTGCGGTGTACCGTGGGATAATAAGAAATACCGATAAGGAGGTGTGTGCGTGTTCAAGAAAATCCTGGTGCCGGTGGATGGCTCAGAGGAGTCCAAGAAGGGATTACTTATCGCCCGCAGCCTAGCCGATAGTTGTCAGGCGGCAGAGGTCACCTTGCTCTACGTGTTGGCTCCGGTTGCCCTTGTGGCGACCACCACTCCGGGTGACGAGCGCTATCTGTCCGCAATCCCGGAAATCCTTGTTTTCCGGCAAAAAGAGGGGCAGGATATCCTGGAGACCGCAGAAGAGGTGTTTGCCGGGTCCCCCGCCACCATCGATACGATCATGGAGGAGGGACACGCCGCTGGGGTGATCCTGGAGATGGCCAAAAAGGGGGGTTACGATCTGATCGTGTTGGGTTCACGTGGGCTCTCCCGGGTGCTAGGCTTTCTGCTGGGATCGGTTTCGGACGCAGTCGTACACCACGCCCATTGCCCGGTCTTGATCGCCCGCTGAGGGTGAAGCCACTCATCCCGGCTCCCTTGTTTATAGGAGCGGATTTCCGTATGATACCCGAGTTATGATCGTCAATATTTCCGAGATCCACAAAGTCCTGGGGGGGATCCTGGAGGTTCCTATCCACTTAAGTCCGCGATCTATCGAGGATCTGGAGTTGGAGGAACCCGTGAGCGGTTGGGTCCGTGTGGAAAATCTAGGACCACGCTTCCACCTCACCGGCGAACTTCACACCCGTGCTCGCATGGACTGTTCGCGATGCGCGGGCAGCTTCGTGGTACCGTTGTCGGTGAAACTAGATGAATGCTATGCAGCCGGGAAGGATGAGCTTGCGCATGACTCAACCGGGGAACTGGAGGATCTCAATACTTTCGTATTCTTTGGCGATGAGATCGACCTGATCCAGACGATCCGTGAAAACTTGCTTCTGGCCGTCCCTTGGACTCCTCTTTGCCACGAGGGCTGCCAGGGGATTTGTCCCCAATGTGGTGCCAACCGCAACGAGAGAGAGTGCGCCTGCTCACAAGAGCAGGATTAACCCGCAGGAAGGAGGAACACCATGGGCGTTCCCAAAAAGAAGACAACTTCGACCAAGATCCGCCAGCGCCAGCATGCCAACGGCAAGATCGAGGCGCCGGCGATGGTGCTGTGTGCACACTGCCACAAACTGACCCTGCCTCATCATGTCTGCCCCAATTGCGGCTATTACAAAGACCGTCACGAGGTTGAAGTCGTCGTCAAAGAACACAAGAAAAAGATGCGGGGCCGCTAGCAGTGGCGGTCCGCATCGCACTGGATGCGGTCGGTGGAGACAATGCCCCCCGGGAGGTTCTCCTGGGGGCGCGGGAAGTCATCCGGGAAGGTCTCGTGGAGGTGATCCTGGTCGGCCCACCAAGGGTGGTCCAGCCGCACATCGACGAATTGGCTCTCCCCCCTGAACACTGCCGGCTGCATCCAGCGGAAGAAATGGTGGGAATGGATGAGACCCCCAGTCTTTCTTTGCGCAAGCGCGACTCCTCTATTCAGGAGGGGCTTCGCCTGGTGTCGGAAGGGCAGGCTGATGCCTTCCTCTCAGCGGGCAATAGCGGTGCCATAATGGCAGCTGCATTGCTTACTTTCGGCCGATTGGAGGGTGTCAAACGCCCCCCCCTGGCCGCTATCTTGCCGGGACGGGAAGGTCCGGTTTTCCTCGTCGATGCTGGAGCCAATGTGGATTGTTCCAGCGAGCAACTGCTGCAGTTCGCCCTCTTGGCCGAGCGATTCGTCTCGTTGGATCGGAGTATCGAGCATCCTCGAGTTGCCCTTCTCTCCAACGGGGAGGAAACTCACAAGGGCAACGAAGTAGTCAAGAGAGCACACGAGATGCTGGCAGCAAGCGGACTCCGGTTCGTCGGCAATATCGAGGGGAAAGATATCCTGCAAAATATCGCCGAGGTCGTGGTGGCTGATGGATTTCTCGGTAATGTCACCCTCAAAGCGATGGAGGGTACCGTCGAGGTGATCTTCCAATTGCTGGACAAGGAGATCAGCGCCTCGGTACGCCACAAAACGGGAGCCCTCTTGCTGCGACCGGCTCTTTCCGCTATCAAGGAACGGATGGATTATAGTAAGATCGGCGCAGCTCCGTTGCTGGGCCTCAACGGGTTAGCCTTCATCAGCCATGGACGTTCGAAAGCGCCGGCCTTCGCCAACGGGATACGTCTGGCGGCCAGAGCAGTAGAACACGACATTGTCCAGGCGATGCGTGCGTCGCTTGCACAATACGGGGAAAAAAGGAGCGGAAACTAAATGGACACGGAAGAAATCTTCCAGCGGGTCCAAGAGACGATCGTCGATCAATTGGCAGTGGAACCGGAGGAAGTGACCATGTCGGTTTCCTTCTTCGACGATCTGAGCGCTGACCCTGAATACATGCTGGAATTCGCTGAAGCGGTGGAGGACGTCTTTGGCATTCGCATCCCCGACGAGGAGCTGGAAAATATGGAGACTGTTGGAGACGCAGTGAGGGCTATTCAAGATCGCCTGGAAGAGTAACGCACATCCGCTTTTTAGGATTCGTAACAAAAAGCTGCTTCAAGAGGCGCTGACCCATTCCTCTTACCTCAATGAGGATCCCAGCAGTACGTGTTGGGAGCGGCTGGAATTCCTCGGGGATGCCGTCTTGGAGCTGGCCATCTCCGAGGCTCTCTTCG
>JAPLHW010000034.1 GCA_026389425.1 Coprothermobacterota bacterium | reverse complement strand
CGACCGGCCCGCAGGGTTCCGGGTTGCTCACCTCGCTGTCCCGCGCCCAAGCTTTAGCTCTGCTCCCCGCCAAGACAGAGTACTTCCCCAAGGGCAGCAGAGTAACGGTTCAAATGACCGACTGGCCGGAGGACCACGGGTCATCCGAGCAACCCGAGGTGAAGGGATGCTGACCGACCCCACGAGGCGAGTGCTTCGCTATTTGCGGGTATCCATCACTGACCGGTGCAACTTGCGCTGTCGCTACTGCATGCCCGAGGAGGGAGTGCCTTCTTTGCCTCACGATCAAATCTTGCGCTTTGAGGAAATCGAGGCTGTCCTGCGCGTGGCTGTCCAACTGGGGATAACCAGCGTCCGCCTGACAGGGGGGGAGCCTCTCGCCCGCCGCGGTGTGGTGCAGTTGGTGGAGCGCCTGCATGATATCCCCGGCTTGACCGACCTCTCCTTAACCACCAATGGCACTTTGTTGGCGGAAGCAGCCGCCTCCCTCCGCCGAGCAGGCTTGCAGAGGTTAAACATCGGTTTGCCCAGCCTGGACCGCGCTACCTATGCCCGCCTCGTCCGCCGTGATGCCCTACCCCAGGCTCTGGCCGGGTTAGAGGCAGCTCTGGCCGAGGGTTACCGCCCCCTGAAGGTGAACGTTGTGGTATTGCGGGGAATCAACGACGAGTTGGCTCCTTTTGTTGCATTGACGACTGCTAAGCCTGTGGAGGTGCGTTTTATCGAGTATATGCCGATCGGCCCGCTGGCCAGCCAGTCTTTCTTCCTGCCGGCAGTTGAGATCGAGCGGCGCCTGCGAGCCGAGGGATCCCTCCAGGAGGCTGAGCCGCCCTTGGGGATGGGGCCGGCCACCCGCTATTGGCGGCTCCCGGGCGCTCCCGGGCGGTTGGCCGTGTTGGCGCCGATGAGCGAGCATCTCTGCCCCCTTTGCAACCGCTTACGCCTCACCGCCGATGGGCACCTCCGGCCTTGTCTCTTCAGTGACCACGAGATCGACCTCAAGCCGTCCTTACGGCCATTACCCTCTAAGAGATTGCTGGAAGAAGCCTTTTACCAAGCGGCCGCTGAGAAGCCCCGTTGCATGGAGCCACAATTGTCGCAAGAGCACCGCCACATGGTGCAGATTGGAGGATGAGATGGAGAGTGTGGCGCTGAGCCACCTGGACGAAGGGGGGCGGGCTCGCATGGTGGATGTGGGGGGGAAGGAGCCAACACTTCGGGAGGCTGTGGCCCGCGTCTGGGTCCAACTTTCGGTAGAGACCTTCCACCATGTCGCCGAGAAGGCTATCCAGAAAGGGGATGTGCTCACCGTGGCACAACTGGCCGGGATCCAGGCAGCCAAGCGTACTGCCGAGCTGATCCCGCTCTGCCACCCCATCTCGCTCACCTTCGCCGGTGTAGAATTGCGTTTGGACCAATCCTCTCATCGCGTGGAGATCGAGGCCACTTGCCGCACCAAGGCCGAGACAGGGGTAGAGATGGAGGCCATGACTGCTGCTGCTGTGGCCGCGCTGACGGTGTATGACATGTGCAAGGCGATGGAGCGCGGTATCCGCATCGGTGACCTGCGTGTGGTGCGCAAGTCGGGTGGGAAGAGCGGCCTCTACCAAGGAGTGTGAAAAATGGAAGAAAAGATCGATCTGGAGACGAAACAGTTGAATGGAAAGGCACTACCGCACGGCACGATCGCAGCGGTGAACTGTTCCCAGCGGAAGGGGACGCGCAAAAAGGAGATCCGGGAAGGGTTGCTGGTAGCTGAATTTGGCCTGAAGGGAGACGCCCACGCCGGCCCCTGGCACCGCCAAGTCTCCCTGTTGGCCGAGGAGAGCATCGCCAAGATGCGCTGCCGAGGGATTGAACTGGACTTCGGAGATTTCGCCGAGAACCTCACTACACGCGGTCTGGATCTACCGGAGCTACCGGTCGGAACACAGCTAGCGTTGGGAACGGATGTCCTCTTGGAGGTCACCCAGATCGGCAAGGAGTGCCACCAAAGTTGTGAGATCCGCCGTTTGGTGGGGGACTGCGTGATGCCCCGGGAAGGGATCTTCGCCCGCGTCCTTAGTGGGGGAACGGTGCGGGCGGGAGATCCAATCCGTGTTTTGGAGAAACCTGAGCTGTCATTCAAGGAAACGAGCCTGGGATGTATCCGCCGCGCCGCCGTGCTTACCCTCTCCGATCGCTGTGCCAAAGGTGAGCAAGCCGACCTCTCCGGCCCCTTCATTGCCGACGGTTTGCGCCAGGCTGGTTGGGAGATCCGGCAGCAGCTTATCTTACCCGATGACCTGGAGGCCATCTCAGGTCAGCTCGTTGCTTGGTGCGATCAAGATGATTTAGACTTGATTCTGACGACCGGCGGTACCGGCTTCGGCCCTCGCGACAACACTCCAGAAGCTACTTTGGCCATCCTCCAGCGCCGTGCTCCCGGCTTAGCTGAAGCCCTCCGCAGCGACGGGATGAAGCGTACCCCCACTGCCTGCCTCTCTCGGGGCGAGGCGGGACTCCGTGGAAAAACCCTGGTGGTCAACCTACCGGGTAGCTTGCGAGCTGTGCAAGAGGGGATGTCTTTCCTCGTCCCCCTGTTAGACCATGCTCTCGTCATGATGCGCGGCGGGGGGCACTGAGGTGATCCTCGGCGGCGCCCCTGGTGAAAGAGCGCTGAATACCTTCCTGCGCAGCTTAACCGTAGGACTGCTGGCTTGGGCAGGGATCAGCGTTGCGGCAGGGATCCTCCTCTTAAGCTTCGCTCAAACGCCTTTCTGGGGAGGATTCGCCCTGCAATGCTTCCTCTGGGCGATCATCGACGCTGGCATTGCCCTGTGGGGGTGGTGGCGAGAACGCCGCGCCTTACCACCGCTAACTGCCCGCGCCATGCGTGAAAAAGCCGAACAGGTCCGGCGCAACCTTCTCTGGAACGCCGGCCTGGACCTCCTCTACATCGCCTTGGGGGTGCTCCTGATTACCCTCTGGGGGGTAAATTCAGCCATCGGCCAGGGACACGGCGCAGGTATTATTATCCAGGGAGCCTTCCTGCTGGCCTTCGACCTGGGTCAATCCCTCCGCTTAGGCCGCCAGATGAAAAACATGTAGGCATGATCTCCCCATCCCCGGATTGACCGGAGGTCCATAGGAAATATCGTTAGGGCGGGTTTGAAACCCGCCCCTACTTTTTAATGGGAACCAAGAAGGCGACAAAGAACTTCGGCTCTGCAATATGCAAAGGGCGGCCCGATGGGCCGCCCTTTCTTTGTCGGTGTGGAATGGTCGATCGGTTTGGATCGAGGTTAAGAGCCGCCCATCGCCTTGATAGCCTCGAGGGCGTTCTTTTGCATCGTCGGAGCGGCGTCAGCCGGAGTCACCGATCCCCCCATCACCCCTTGCAACTGGGGATTGATGGCGTCCCAAACCGCCCGCATCTCGGGGGCGGTGGGCATCGGCTTGCCGGTCTCCACCTGGTAAGCGCTGCCTTTCAGGATCGGGTCGGAGAGGATGATCGGATCCTCCATCGCAATTTTGCTGCTGGGCAGGATGGAAAGATCTTTGGTCCACTGGCTCTGCACCTCCGGCGTCGTCATATAACGCAGGAACATCTTGATCGGGAATTGCTTGCTCTCCGGGCAGGAGGTGGCGATGCTGTAGCCCTTGGAGGAGACCATCGGGGTGGGCCACAGTCCGGTGGCGACCACCAGCGGGATGCGGGTGACCCCGAACTCGAATTTCGTGATATCTTTCTTATAGCCGCCCAAGGCCCAGTCACCGTTGATGATGAGGCCGGCGTTGCCTTCCTTGAAGAGGGACTCGGCGGTGTCATAGGTATTGCCGGTGGGCACTACCTTCTGATCCTGCAAGCTCTTAGCAAAAGTCAGCGCGTCGACCATGGCCTGGCTATCTAAAGTGGGTACATTGTTGGCATCCATTACCCAACCGCCGAAGCCACCCAGCCAAGGGACGAAGAAGAAGGCCTCCGGATCATTATAGACGAGACCCCACTGGATGACCTTACCGCCCTCTTCCTTATAGAGGGCTTTGGCCATGGTGATCATCTCATCGGTGTTTTTTGGTGGTTCGGGGACCAAAGTCTTGTTGTAGATCAGCATCAAGTGGTTGCCGACGCGGTCCGGAACCCCCCAGGTCTGCCCCTTCAGTTGCATCGACCCAACAGCGTTGGGCATCAGGGCATCAAAGAAGGTGGGTCCGAAGATCGCGTCCAGGGGCTTGATAAGGTTCATCGTAGAGAAGGGTCCAACGTTGTCGTTCGGCCCATAAACCAAGTCTGGCCCGGAATTAGCCAAGGCGGCAGTCTGGAAGTTGGAACGCAGATCCTCTGTTCCGTAGTGCACGATGTCCATGGTGATATTGAGTGCACCCTTGTACATCTCAGTAAAGGCAACAATATTCTTCTCTAGGATGGTTTTTTCACCGGGGTCCATCTGTTCCCAGAAGGTGACGGTGATCGGCACCGGAGAGTAGGTTCCCAAGGCGCCGTCCAACATGCGAGCGACAAAAACCGAGGCCTGGGAGCGGGTAGCGCCTTTCTCGGGGTAGAGAAGACCCGGCCCCATGGGCTGTGTAACGTCGTAGAAGACGATGAAGGGATCGGGTGACCGTAAGATCTTGTTGGTGTAGCAAGCCATGATCTCACCGAAACCCCAGTAGTCCGAGGTCACGTCGGAGAAAACCCCGCCAGTACCGGCAGGATATGCCTTAGCACGGGCGATGATGGCCAGCGCTTGAGCGATGGTAACCGGCTGTTCGGGACCGAAGGTTCCATCCGGGAAGCCCTTGATCAAGCCCTTCTCAGCGGCGGTGGCGATGTATCCGGTCGCCCAGTTGTCGGCGAAGACGTCCGGGAAGTTGGCAGTAGCGCCGGCGGCCGGTGTATAGCCGAGGGCCAGGCTGATGATCTTGGCGAACTGAGCGCGGGTGACGCCGTCTTCAGGGCGGAAGGTGCCGTCCGGGAAGCCGGCGATGATGTTCTTGTCGGCCAACATGCCAATCTCTTTGGTCCCCCAATAAGAAGTCACCTCGACGTCGCTGAAGGATGCCGCAGCATTGACAAGGGGCCGGCTGGGAATCACCCCAAGGCCGACCAACAATAATACTACCAACACAATACTTACTGCTTTCCTCACTCGTACCACCTCTCTTTTCTGGTTTTGGCGGTTTCTGCCTTTTCTATTCTAGGCAGGTTGCTTCGAACTGTAAACAGGCATTTGAGAGAAGAAATCCCTTCACTGCACAACCCTGGGCGCAAAATGACCCGATTTATCATTGGGCGGATCAATGAGGATTCTCCTCGCAGCCTTCTGGACCTGCCCAGGAGAACAGCGGATCGTGTAGCCCGGACTACGAAAGAAGATGGCGAGCTACAGTGATCTTCGTCGTGGTAAGACGCAAATGTTTTTCTACAGTGGTTGGCGAAAGACCAGCTGGAATGGTTGGAAGGCTTTCAGCCAGTACCCTTGGCCCGGCTGAAAGAAACCACTATCCAGCAGGAGGAGGCGATAGGTGAGGCCGTCGTACCAGTAAATGGCAGGCGCCAAGAGCTTGGCATCAACCGCCTCCTTAAGTGTCAATGCAACACTAGCGGTTCGGACCTGTACGACTTTGGCGGGGACGGCTGCCAAGTAGGGATCGCCGATCATCTCCCAGCCGGGGACGACATCAATAGCTTGTTCCTCTTCCACGCAGGGACTGCCGGTAACCGTCCACCAGAGGGGTTGCCCATCCAGCGCCGCTTTCAACCAATAACCCTCCCCCGGCCGGAGAGAGATTGAATCGCGTGCATCGTAGCAAGCCGCCAGCGGATCCCAGCGGTAGAGGAACCAGGGCTCCGGCAAGCCGAAGAAAACCTGGGCGGGAGAAGAGGGGGTGATCAGGGGGAGGGAGATCTGGTTCCAGCCAGGTTGAAATAGCAGTCTCACGCCACCGGCGGGCCTGACCCGCAACTGCACCGAGATCAGAAGAGGGCTGTTGCAGGCTTGCGGGGAGGAAATGGAGAGGGTAGCGAAGTAGTTTCCGGCGGACAGCGCACGAGCGTCAGCTTGCAGGTGGACCCAGGTCGGAAGGCCGTTCAGGATCCCGGTAGTAGGAATCACGGTTAGCCAAGGGACATTGGCATTGGCGCTCCAGGAGAGGGAGCCGCCGCCCGCTTCTCCCAACTTCAGCAATCTCCAATCTTGCGGGACACTACCCTCCTCTTCCTCAAGGGCCAGTGCAGCGGGGGTCGCAGTCAGCGTAAAGGGGGATGGAGACGGGTAGCGCAACAATAGGACATCGATCTGCTGGAGGGAGAAAGTTCCCTTCCAATCCAGCGGATAGTGGTAGCGGTTGCTGGAATGAGCGTCCACCAGGGGAAAAGGAGTGGGG
>JAPLHW010000226.1 GCA_026389425.1 Coprothermobacterota bacterium | reverse complement strand
CCAATTGACGAAAGAATCGCGACGAACGGAGTTGAAAAATTCCTCTTCGGAGTGGCGGATTCTGGTCGGACTTGCTCAGTACGCTGGTTGACAGAGGATCCCTATGATGATGAAATCGGAGGCATGCCCGGAAATGAATAGAGTGGCAGAGCCACTGATTCTATAGCATCAATGCTGGTTGTCCGAACCATGATGCGCACGGCACGCTAAAATCGACTACGTGTCAAATCATTTAACTAGGTAACCGAACCGCGGGTCGGTCCCTCACCCAGGCCTGCCCTCGAGCCCTTCGCTTCGCTCAAGGGTAAACTCCGCGACGAAAGCCTGCCCTCAAGCGAGGCAAGGTATGTCACCGAACGAGGAGCCTGTCTCTTGGAGGGGCGAATCTTGCGGGTGGTGTATTTGCGGTTCTGGCCGGTGTTTGCGCAGTACTGATCGAGGATCCGGGATTTCTCTTGGCGGCGGGCGACGCAGAGAGGACATGCTGCCGCAGGCTGATATGCAGCATGATAGCCCGCGGCAGGTTGAAAGTCCCCGGCAGGGTGTCCATGCACTCATTGCCGGCAGGCCTGTCCATCTTCTTGGGTTGGCTCCTTTGGGTGACATTTTAGTTGATTCAACGGAGCCAGCTTGGGTGACATATTAGGTGATTGGGATGTTACTGTAAATTCTTGGTCGATGAACAGGTCCCCGGAGGTTGCCAAAAGAAGAGAGACCTCGTTGAATCTATTGCAGCTCTCTAAGAACACAAACGATTCAGGAGGTCTCCGATGATAAAGGTACTGCAAGAGCTGCACACAAGCAAGGAAATGGAAGGGATCGAACAGTGGGAAGAGATGATCCTCGGGAAACACCTGGAAGAAGCCCGCCAGGACGCCAAGCGATTCCTGGAGTGGCTTGACGATCAGCTGCGGGAACACTGCCCCACCGGCTGGAAGGTGGTTGGTTACAGAGAACGGACCTTGGTTACCCTCTTCGGCCCGGTCCAGATCCGACGAGCCCTCTACCATGACCCACAGGGGAAGAGCCGTTTTCTCCTCGACCATGCCCTCGGCTGGCAACCCCGGGTCCAAGCCACCCCCGCCCTGCAGTTGCTCTTGGCGCAGTTGGGCAGTGAGTTCTCCTACCGCCAAGTGCAGCGGATCCTGGCTCCCTACTGTCAGACACCCCCCAGCCACGCCACGATCCAGAAACGGGTCACCTCCTTGGGAGAAGCCCTTAACCGGGAGGAAGAAGAAGCGCGCCGGCAGCTGGAAGAGAACGGAGCCTTGCCGGAACGACGCGGCCGGAAAGTGGCCTCTCCTCTCTTCATCGAGGCGGATGGGGTCTTCATCTCTCTCCAGCGGGCCCAACAACGGAAGGCGGAGATCAAGCTGGCCTATGCCTACGAGGGGAAGGAGCCGATCGGCAAGGGCCGCTTCGCCCTGCGCGGCAAGGAGGCCTTCGCCGGTCTGCACCAGGCCTCGGACTTCTGGAGCGGCTTCCTCTTGCAACTGGACGGCCACTACGACCTGGCCCAAGTCAAACAGTACGTCCTGGGAGCGGATGGAGCGCATTGGACCAAGGAAGGGATGAACTATTTCACCCCCGCCCTCTTCCAGCTGGACCGTCGCCACCTCTACCAAGCCATCGCCCGAGCCACACCCCTGCCCAGCTGGAGGCCTCTCTTCCAGCAAGCCACGGCCGGGAACCTGGCGGCGGTCCTGACAACTTTGACCGACTTGCAGGCCAAGGCCCAAGAAGGGCAGAAAGAGGGCCGCCTCGAGCAGTTGAAGGGATATCTGCGGGACAACGCCGACGGTCTGGTGGACTACCGCCTGCGGCTTCCCCTTACCCCGGAGGAGCGAAGGAAACTACCCGGCTTGGGCACCGTGGAGGGGAATATCGACAAGATCTTGGCCCGTCGTTTCAAGCGAAGAGGGATGAGCTGGAGCCAGGACGGGGCTCATCGCTTGGCCAAGATCTTGGCGCTGCGGTCGAACGGTGAACTGGCGGATTGGATGGGGAAGCAGCGCGTAAGCACAACCCTTTCTCTGGAGGTCCAACAGAAAGCCTCCGAAAACCTTCGTCGGCCCTGGAGGCGGAAGGGGGAAGAGATCGTCCGCTACGGTCTCCCTGCACTTTATGGACCCCACGCCGACCGCCCCTGGGTTGGTGTACTGCGAACCCTGACCGGTCTGCAGGGGATCAACTAAGGATTTATGACCACAATGAGAAGAGAGCTGCGAGAGATGGCTCGACTAAACGTTG
>JAPLHW010000150.1 GCA_026389425.1 Coprothermobacterota bacterium | reverse complement strand
CCGCCTGCGCTATGCAGCGGCCCAATCTTTGATCGAGCGTCGTGATGTGATCGTCGTGGCTTCGGTGTCCTGCATCTACGGTATGGATGCCCCGGAGAGCTTCCTAGCAGAAGGTTTTCACCTACGCAACGGTGACTTGCTGGAGCGGGATCGATTTCTTCGCCAGCTAGTCAAGCTGCAGTACGAGAGAAACGACCTGGATTTTCAGCGAGGCCGCTTCCGCGTAAGGGGCGACTGCGTGGAGGTCTACCCTTCCCATGGCCAGTACGCAGTCCGCGTCGAGTTCAACGATGAGCATGTGGAGAGGATCAGCGAGATGGATCCACTTCTTAGTAAAGCCACCCGGGTCTTGCACTCCTTTCTCTTCTACCCTGCGAAACACTTCGTGGTCAGCGAGGCGGCCATGCACCGCTCTCTGGCCGGCATCGAGGAAGAGCTGAAGCAGCGGCTACTGGTGCTGCGGCAGGAGGGAAAGCTGCTGGAGGCCTACCGCCTGGAACAGCGCACCAACTATGACCTGGAGATGCTGCGAGAGTTCGGCTCCTGCCCGGGGATAGAGAACTACAGCATGTACTTGGCAGGGCGAAAGCCGGGTGACCGGCCCAACTGCCTATTGAATTACTTTCCCCAAGACTTCCTCGCCTTCATCGACGAATCCCACATCTCCATACCTCAATTGGCAGCGATGTATAAAGGCGATCGCTCGCGCAAACAGACCCTCATCGATTTCGGCTTCCGCCTGCCCTCGGCTTTGGAGAATCGACCACTGAAGTTCGAGGAAGTGCTGGAGGTGCTAGGCCAGACGGTCATGGTCTCGGCCACTCCAGGGCCTTTCGAGATGGAGCGTTCCGGCCAAGTGGTGGAGCAACTGATCCGCCCCACTGGGCTGATTGACCCTGAGATTGAAGTCCGTCCGGTGGAGGGAGAGGTGGAGGACTTGGTGGAAGAGATCCGCCTTCGCGCGGAACGCAACGAGCGGGTGTTGGTTACCACCCTTACCAAAAAAATGTCCGAAGAGCTGGCCGAATACCTGACCGAGCTGGGCTTGAAGGTGCAATATTTACATAGCGAGATCGATACCATCAATCGCGTCCTCTTGTTGCGAGATCTGCGCTTGGGCAAGTTCGACTGCCTGGTTGGCGTGAACTTGCTGCGGGAAGGGTTGGACTTACCCGAGGTAACCCTCGTCGCCATCCTCGATGCTGACCGGGAGGGTTTCCTGCGCTCAGAGCGCTCGCTGATCCAAACCATCGGTCGTACTGCGCGCAACATCAGGGGAAAAGTGATCATGTATGCCGACGTCATCACAGAGTCGATGCGCAAAGCGATCAGCGAAACGGATCGGCGCCGGGTCGCGCAGCACCGCTACAATCAGGAACACGGCATTCAGCCGGAAACGATCCGCAAAGCCATCAAGAACATGCTGGAGCTGGGGCCTGAGGAGGGACAGGGTGCCGACCTCGCCCAGAGCATGAAAGGCCTCAGCGCAAACCAGCAAACACAAGCTCTGATGCAACTGGAAGAGGAGATGCGGGCGGCTGCCGAGACGCTTGAGTTCGAGCGGGCCGCCCAAATCCGCGACCGCGTCTTTGAGCTGCGCAAGCAGCTGAGAATCCATTGAGGGAACGGCAGTGAGCCAAGAAAATAGCTTGCGGCAACTTGATAGCCCCCGGCAAGTAGACAGCCCCCGGCAAGTAGACAGCCCCCGGCAGGGTGATATTGTCATCAAAGGGGCACGGGAACATAACCTGAAGAACATCGACCTGACCCTTCCCCGCAACGCACTGATCGTCATCACTGGACTCTCTGGTTCGGGCAAGTCCTCTCTGGCTTTCGACACGCTCTACGCCGAGGGCCAACGACGCTATGTAGAGTCCCTTTCCGCCTACGCCCGGCAGTTCCTAGGGTTAATGGAGAAGCCCGATGTGGATTACATTGAAGGGCTCTCTCCGGCCATCGCCATCGACCAGAAGAGCACCTCGCACAACCCCCGTTCCACAGTGGGCACGATCACGGAGATCTATGATTACTTGCGTTTGCTCTACGCCCGAGTGGCCACTCCGTACTGCCCTCAATGCAACGTGCCGATCGAATCGCAGTCCGCGCAACAAATGGTGGACTTGCTTCTTGCCTACCCCATGGGGAGTAAAGTGATGGTTTACGCTCCTGTCGTGCGCGGGAAGAAAGGCGAGTACAAGAGTCTGCTGGAGGAGATCCGCAGGCAAGGTTTCGTGCGGGCCCGGGTGGATGGAGAACTGATCGACCTAGGAGCCGAGCTTGGCCTGGGGCGCTACGAGAAGCACGCCATCGAAGTGCTGGTGGATCGTCTGACCCTCCGCGAAGGAATCCAAAGCCGCCTCGCAGACTCTTTGGAGACGGCTCTCAAGCTGGCCCAAGGCGTAGTGCTACTTGATGTCGAGGGGCAGGAGAGGACCTTTTCCGAGAAATTTGCCTGTCCGATTTGCGGCGCCTCCATCGCCGATGTTGCCCCCCGCCTTTTCTCCTTCAACAGCCCCTACGGATCTTGTTCAACCTGCGACGGATTGGGGTTAAAATGTGAGATCGACCCGGAGAAGATATTCCCTGACCGTTCTCTCTCCCTCTCCGAGGGAGCGGTCGGACCGTGGGCCTCCACCGACGCCCAGTACTACCAGATGCTGAAGAGCCTGGCAGAGGAATATTCAGCGGATGCCTATACCCCAATCCTGGCGATGAGCGAAGAGCTGCGCCAAGCCATC
>JAPLHW010000275.1 GCA_026389425.1 Coprothermobacterota bacterium | reverse complement strand
CCGTTTCCTGGCTCAACGGAAAAAAGACGATATTCCTAGTTTTCTGCCCGATTCCACCATCCTTGCACCAGGTTTGGAGAAGGGCCAGCTTTCCTCTCTATTCGGGAAGACCAGGGAGAGGGAATAGGCGCTGACCAGGTTGCACTTTGGTGGCTTACCTTTGGTCACCAAATGAGTACAATGCGATACAACACTGCTACAGCAGGCTGATAAAAGAGGAGGTTAATAATGACACCATCGATCTCAGTGTGGCTCCCCCCCGGCCTTGCCGATCAGTTGGATCGCATAGCCAAGGAAACTGAGCGATCAAAGTCTTTTGTCATTCAGAAGGCTCTGGAAGCGTACATGGAAGAATTTGCTGATCTGCAAATCGCCTGGGATCGCCTTCATGACCTCTCCGATACCTTGGCAAGCCCCGCTAAGCTGCGTAAATCTCTTGGTTAATAATATCCTCTACAAAAAGTCTCTGGAGCGGGATTCAAGGGACTGAAGGGGCGGTTCCGTGGGTTGCGAAGAATACGGGTGGGGGATTACCGGGTCATCTTCGCGGTATTCGGCCAGGATGTTCATGTATTGCGGATTTGCCATCGAAAGGATGCTTATAGGGAGGCCGGTTTCGGTCCGATCGATACGCTGCCTTGATCCGGATCGAGTACCTAAGGGCTCGCTGATTCAAAGGCAATGATTCCTCAATTAATCAATGCGTGATCACTTCTCTGGTGCGGTTTCTTGGTCTGCCGGAGCGACTCTTGGTGTAGCACATTGGGATGGGTTGGCGCCTCTCGGGGTACAGTAGAGTTGCCCTTTGTATCTGTGAGCAGCAGCGCATCCGCCGTCAAGATCGTGGACGACCGGGGCATCGAGAGCCTGATATTGCTGGAGGTAGAAGAATGAATGCACAGATCGCTATTCCGCAAGAGGGGGTGACGGACTTCTGCCGGAGATGGCAGATCGTTGAACTGGCCCTCTTCGGGTCTGTCTTGGGCGACGATTTCCGCCCCGACAGCGACGTCGACGTGCTGGTCAGCTTTCACCCGGAAGCCCGACACACCCTTTTCGATATGGTCCAGATGCAAGAGGAATTGGAGCGGCTATTCGGCCGTAAAGTAGACTTGGTCAGCCGGCGGGGCATTGAGGCAAGCCGGAACTACCTCCGGAGAAGAGCGATTCTGGAGTCCGCCGAGGTACTCTATGAATCGTGATTGGGCTTACCTACTGGATATTCTCCAGTCAGCAAAGCTTGCTGTGTCCTATCTCGAAGACGTCGGGGAAGAGAAGTTTCTGTGGGACACACAGCATCAGGATGCGGTGATTCGCCAGGTCGAGATCATCGGGGAAGCGGCGCAGTGAATTTCAGCACAAACACGGACGGCCTGTCCGGAAATCCCCTGGGACGCGATGATCGGGATGCGGAATCTGATGATCCACGACTATGATGATGTGGATTTACAGGTCGTCTGGCGTACGGTTCAACAAGATCTTCCCGCCTTGATTGCTCGACTCGAACCTCTTTTGCCTCCGGAAGAGGTGTGATGGCCCGAGCTTCCATTGACCGCCTCATCATCAACAACCCCTACGCGGAGCCGGAACTCCACTGGCGCTACGAGCGTGAGACGCGCAGCTTCGATCTTGTGGAGGGCCGCAGTCAAGCAAGCTATGTGGTGGCGTCGGGGCTGAGGGTGAAGAACTGGCTGGCGGTGCTGGAGCTGTCAGCGGCGGGGAACTATTACGAAGCGTTCAACATCTTGCCCTCGACCCTGCTGGACAAACTGCGCCAGGGCAAGGTGCTGGAGCGCAACTGGCATGTCCTGCCCTGGGACATCAAGGCGCAGTTCAAGAGACAGCGCAGCGTGGACGACCGGGGCATCGAGAGCCCGAAAGTGCTGGAGGTGGAATAATTCAGTCAATTTCTATGGCTTCTTCATTTGTGGTTTACATCGACGAATCCGGTGATGAGGGATTCCGTTTCGGGCAAGGCAGTTCGGAATGGATCAAAAAGGAGTATCCATGAAAAAAGCAGGCTCCGGGCTTCAGGATCCCACCCGCTGGGGGCTGCCGCCTGAAAGGCGACCTGAAGGCATTCCCGCGCAAACCTGCTGTGGATATTATAAAGAGTAGTTTTCGATTCATCAAGATGTGATTAACCAAGAACCATACCCCACTTTTAGGGCTTTTAACCAAGAACTATAGACCACTTAACCAGGGTCTATGACCCACCCGGGAAGCCACTGAATTACCCTTGTCGCAAACTCTCGAAAGAGGAGCGGCAATGACCTTCAAGGAGGTATCTCGAGTGGAAGTGGAAGAAATCATCCGCCAGTGGCGCTTGCCAAGCCGCGAAGGCTGGCGTTGGCTTGCCGCCGGCCTCTCCCGCAAGACCTTCAGGAAGTATCTTCAGGCAGCGGAGAAGTGCGGTCTCACCCGCGACGGGCTGCCGCCGAGCGAGGCGCAACTGCTTGCCTTGGTCCCCCTGAACGGGGCCGGTCCGCGGCAGGTAGTGCGGCCTAGCGAGGATCTCCTGGGGCCAGCCTCAGCTCCAGCCTGAAAGCCTTGCGGGAGCAAGACAAAGTCCTGGCCCAGTGGGTGATTGACAACGACGACGT
>JAPLHW010000059.1 GCA_026389425.1 Coprothermobacterota bacterium | reverse complement strand
CATCATCGGCGAACCGCTGTTGGTACACGGCTTGGGTACGAAAAAAGAGCGCGAGAAACGCGTCGCCGAGTTGATGGAGATCGTCGGTCTACGTCCCGAGTACCTTCGCCGTTATCCCCACGAATTCTCCGGGGGCCAGCGTCAGCGTATCGGCATCGCCCGTGCTTTGGCCATGAACCCCAAACTCATCGTCTGCGACGAGGCGGTCTCAGCCTTGGACGTCTCCATTCAATCGCAGGTCATCAATTTGCTTCAGGAACTTCAGGAGAAGTTTCACCTGACTTACCTTTTTATCGCGCATGACTTGGCTGTGGTGAAACACATGTCCGACCGTGTGGCGGTGATGTACCTAGGCAAGCTGATGGAGACAGGAGAAAACGAAGATCTCTTCAACAATCCCCTCCACCCTTACACCCAAGCTTTGCTCTCTGCGGTGCCGGTGCCCGACCCCGACATCAAGAAACAACGCATCATCCTTCAGGGGGACATTCCCAGCCCGATCAACCCACCCTCAGGCTGCGTTTTCCATACCCGTTGTCGCTACACCTTCGAGCCGTGCGACAAAATCAAGCCGGAAGCCATCGATGTGGGCAATAACCACATGGTGTGGTGTCACCTGGTATCCGCGAAAAAATGAAGATCACACCTCTGGATGTAGCCCGGCAGGACTTCCCGCTGTCCTTCCGCGGCTATAACCGGGTGGAGGTCGATGAGTTCCTGACTCGACTGGGGTCTGAGTATGAGCAACTGGTCAAGGAAAACCAAAACCTGAAGGAAGAGATCTCCTTTCTCGGACGTAAACTGGAGGACTTTCAGGCGATGGAGGAGAACCTCAAGGGATCTCTTCTGCTCGTGCAAAAGGTGGCCGAGGAGACACGGTCCAACGCTTCCCGAGAGGCGGTGCAGATCCTCGCTGAAGCCAGTAGGGAAGCGGAACACCTCCACCAGGAAGCGGAGCGGCAGCTGGCCGAGATCACCCAGCGGACCCGTCGCGCCAAGGCTGAGCTTCGAGCTATGCTGGGCGCTCACTTGGAGATGCTGGGTCAAGCCGAGGCTGCAAGTGGAGCGGAGCTACCTGCAAGTTAAAGTTCACCCTGCTGCGCGGGTGGTACAGGTGCAAGTGCGCGGGCCGGGGCAGTACGAGGTCTCGGTGAAGGTTCCGGCCGAGCGCGGTTTGGCCAATGCGGCTTGTCTGGAAACCTTGGCTGGCTTCTTGGGCTGCCGCCCCAGCCAGCTTCGCATTGTGAAAGGGACCTCCAGTCCTCACAAAATCATTGAACGGATCGGTTGAGACAATGACACGAAGATGGATCACAGGAGCCTTGCTGCTCATTTTATTTTTTTCTTTGACAGCCTGTGGTGCGCCCGCTGCAAACACGCCGGAACAGGCAGTCCAGACGTGGCTGAACACTTGGACTCAGATGGACCTGGATAGCATGCTTAGGCTAGCCTCACCCGGCTACCAGACGGAGGTCAAATCATTTTACGGCCATGAGTTCGTCATGTACTCCAAAGTCACCTTCAAAGACCTGACCATCACCAAGGTGAGCGAAGCGAACACTGAAGCTAAAGTGCAGGCTGAATTCATCGTTGAGCTGGAGACACCCAGCTCAACGCCTAACCTTGCCGGAATGGTAACCCGCAGCACAGTGCGCCAAGTTTTCTCGCTGGTTAAGGGAGAGAGTGGGTGGCTGATCGACGGGATTGATCGTCAACCACTCTGATTGATGCGTTTCCTGCTGACCAACGACGACGGGGTTGACTCGCCCGGCCTGATGGCGCTAGCCCAGGCCATCTCTGAGCTGGGCGATGTGGCTGTCGTCGCACCGGAGAAGGAATGGAGCGGAGGTGGCCATTCCATCACCATCCACAAGCCTTTGAGGATTCGTGAGAGGGAAGCGCCCGGCGAACGGATCCGAGTGTGGCAGTGCAGCGGCAGTCCCGCCGACTGCGTAGTGATCGGGGTCTTCGACCTTTTGCCGGAGCCCCCCATCTTGGTCATCTCAGGGATCAATCTGGGCCCCAACCTGGGAGAAGACCTGACCTATTCCGGGACCGTTTCCGCCGCTATGGAAGCCTATATCTGCGACCTGCCGGCCTTTTCCATCTCGATTGCCTCCTTCCACGGACCACGCTGGGAGGTGGCGGCAGAGGTTGCGCAGCGCCTGGCCAAGCTGCTGATTGGATTCCCCAAGCGCCTCCTCTTGAACGTCAACGTGCCCAACTGCTCCCTCAGCGAACTGCGCGGGGTGGCTCTGACGCGGCTCGGGCGGCGGCGCTACCGAGAGCGGTTGACCAAGGGCAATGATCCCTTCGGCCGCCCCTACTACTGGATCGCCGGAGAGCCGGAAGTGGAAGAAAACGGCGAGGGTAGCGACAGCCAAGCACTTGAGCACGGATTTGTCTCCATTACTCCTTTTTTTCTAGATCTCACCGACTACACGATGCTGGCCCGGTTGGATCCCCTTCGCAAAGAGCTGGCTCAAATCCTGTTGCCATCTTGATCTTTTTCCTTTCTTTCACATTGGTGGTTCTCCTCGATCAGTCCAGCAAGGCGCTGGTCCTCTCGCTCTTCGCCTATGGCAGCTCGCGTCCGCTGTTGGGTGACTTCCTCCACCTGACGGTTATCTCCAACCAGGGAGCAGCTTTCGGGCTCTTCCCTCAAGCCAGCCTTTTTTTCCTTCTCCTGAACTTGGTGGTAGCTTTTCTGCCGTTCTTCTTTTTACCCCGCTTGCGTCGCCAGCCTTGGATGATGCAGTTGGCCTGCGGGCTGGTCTGCGGTGGGGCTCTCGGCAACGCGATTGACCGCCTCCTCTATGGCGGCTCGGTGGTCGATTTCCTGCAACTGCCAATTTGGCCGGTTTTTAACCTGGCAGACTCCTCAGTGGTAGTGGGGGGGATCTTGCTTGCCTTATCCCTGCTCCTTGTAGAGCGCCGATCGAGCGTCAAGACGACCTCCTTATAGTCCCGG
>JAPLHW010000144.1 GCA_026389425.1 Coprothermobacterota bacterium | reverse complement strand
GAGGCCTACGCTGCGGGCGAGCTAAAACATGGTCCGCTGGCCTTGGTCACCCAAGGGAAACAGGTCTGTATCCTGGCCACGCAGCGCAACCTCTTTGCCAAGACCCTCTCAAACCTGAAGGAGGTCAAGGCCCGCGGCGCTGAAGTACTGGCCCTCTCCTTCCCCGACGGAAACGGGTTGGAAGCCGACGAGATCTGGACCCTCCCCCCCACCCTCGATCCGTTGGGGCCGCTCCTTTCGATGATACCGCTCCAGCTTTTCGCGTATTATATGGCTAAGGAGAAAGGGTGCGATATTGATCAACCTCGCAACCTGGCCAAATCTGTAACAGTGGAATAGGAATAAAAGGGGATAACAGAATGAAAGCATACGTGCTGATTAAAGTAATCATCGGGACCAGCGAGACGGTGGTCGAGGAGTTGCGCCAGATTAGCGGTGTGCGCGAGGCACACGCGATCACTGGGCCGTTCGATGCCATTGCCCTGTTGGAAGCGCCGAATCCGGCAGAGATCGCCACCCTGGTGATCTCCCGCCTGCAGAAGATCGAAGGAGTGAAAGACACGCTGACTTGTTTCGCCCTCAGTTCCTAGTCTTTCCACCCATCCAAACCAACGAGCCCCCGCGGATTCGGGCGGTAGGATTCTTCGCACCGCCCGATTGAGGGTTTCTTGAGCCAAGCCATCAAAGCGGGGACACAGGGCTCGGAGAGACCGGTGTGGGAAGTAGATCTCTCGTTGCCAGCCACTCATAGCGGTGTATAATTCCCAACCGGAGACAAGAAAACGGATGAAACGACTGTGGGCTCCCTGGCGGATGCGTTACGTTACCAGCACTCTGGAGGGTTGCTTCCTCTGTGCTAAAGCCGGCCAGGACGATGACCAAGCCAATCTGGTGCTGAAGCGCGGGAAGAGCTGGATGGTGCTGCTTAATACCTTCCCGTACAACAATGGACACCTCCTCCTAGCCCCCTACCGTCACATCGCCACTCCCGATTTGCTCTCTACTGACGAGCAGGCGGAATACTGGGAGATCGTCACCCTTTCGCTCTATGCTCTGCGTTGTTCTCTCAAGGCCCAGGGGTTCAACATCGGAATTAACCTCGGGCAAGCTGCTGGGGCTGGCCTGGAGGGCCATTTGCATCTGCATATCTTGCCTCGCTGGGCCGGCGATACCAATTTTATGCCTCTTTTGGCTGAGGTGAAGGTGATCTCTGAACACCTCGAAGCCAGCTACCGTAGGCTCTGGTCAGCTTTCAACCCGGGGGACTGAAGATCTTCCACCCCGTCTTGGCGATCGCCATGCGGTCTGGCTTGCGCCGTAGCCAGGCCATTGACCGTTGGAAGCCCCGGCGAGGGTCATCCACTTTGGGATCGTAAAAGCCGCCGAAACCGTACTCCTCCTTTAACACATCTTTCAGAGCCATCTCCAGCAGATCCTGCAGGGGAGGGCCGATTTCGGTTACTTGCACTTCATAGCCAGCATTGCGAAGACTCTCTTTGGTGATGCTATGAATGTACCCAGTACAGAGGAAAATCACGGTTTGGGAGGGTGGGTAAGCCAGCTCAACGAGGATCTCCAAGGCCAGATCTCGGGCTACTTCCAAATAGCGACGCGTCTCGAAGTTCGGGGTCTGGAATTCGCTGGGGGGGATCTCGTTGTAGAGAAAACGGCCGCTGGCATGATCGTAAGCGCCGATCAATACACCGCCGACAGGGCAACCGATGCCAGCATCATCGATGTCCACCCGGTAGCGCCGGCCTTCCGACCAATCCTTCCCGGCAACCAACCGTTCCAACGTGACTTCGTCGGTAGTGACTACCTTGAAAAGACCCTTGCCATTCTTGTAGATGACAACGTTGAACTTGGGGGAGAGAGGCTCCTTACCGCGACCTTTGAAGTAGATCCAAGGATCGGTGGGGTCGTCCACCTCCAGCCAAGGGAGCAGCGTCTCGATCAGGCGTTGGGCCTCGGCTTCGTCGGGAATCAGCATTCAGTTTTTCTCCAATAGCAGGATCAGAGTGAAACAGCTACCAGCTCCCTCGTTGCTATCCACGTGCAACTGAGCACCCAAAGCGTTGGCCAGTTCCTTTGCGATGGCTAGTCCTAGACCGGCTCCACCCGTTTCTCGGGTGTGTGATTTGTCGGCACGGTAGAAACGATCGAAAATGAAGGGTAAGTCCTCTCTCGCAATACCTGGGCCGTCGTCCGTTACACTCAACTGCACTTCCCTCCCCATCTCCTTGGTAACTAGCCGCACCTCACCGCCCGCCGGGGTATACTGCCAGGCATTCTCCAGGAGGATCCCCAACAACTCCCGTAAGCGGTCCGGGTCGCTCTGAAGTACGATCGGCGCAGCAGGAGGAAGCACGGTCAAGTTGACGCCCTTCTCCTGATAATGGAGGTTGAAGAGGCGCTCGATGGCGCGAAGCTCTCCTTCCAAGTCGAACGAAATCCTCTCCATGGATATCTGCCCGGTCTCCAGTCGGGACAACTCCAGCACCGAACGGACGATCTTCTCCAGGCGCTGCGACTCGCTGAGGATCAATTGCAGGGCTTCCTGGCGCTGTTCGGCGGGGACCACCTCGTCAAGCATGCCTTCGGCGTACCCCTGAATGGTGGCCAACGGGGTGCGTAGCTCATGGGAAATGTTGGCCATTAGCTGCCGGCGCATGCTCTCGGTTCGTTCCAAGCTCTCGGCCATCTGGTTGAAGGTTCTACCTAACTCACCCAATTCGTCGCTGCCGGCTTTTGTGACCCGGGCTTTCAAATCTCCTCCGGAGAAGCGCAGGGCTACCTTTCGAATGGCCAAGATGGGAGAAGTGATGCTGCGCGAAAGGAAGTAGACGATACCTAAGGAAACCAGGAAGGCGGCCAAGGCTCCCCAGAGCAAGGAGCTGGTTAGAGGGAAGGATGGCCGGTTAGGCCGATTAGGGGGGGGTGGCTCCTGAATGATCTGTACGGTACCCGCCAGTTGGCCATCGGTTGTATAGATGGGAGTCGTAACTGCAGCCACCCACTCTCCATCCAACTGCACCTGGCCGTAAACGGTACTTCCCCCCAAAGCCGCATCGATCTGACTTTCAATCGGGTTAAGGCCCTCAGGGTTTCGGGACTGCACTTGGACCTCCCCATTTTGGTCGGTGAGGAAGACCTTTGCTTTGTAAAGGTCGGAGATCTGCTCCAGGACTTGGCGCAGTTCAGCAAATGTCCGCGCTTGGGCGAAATACCGGGCGATCACCGCGGCAGCCTCCGGTCCTTGGTTGGAGAGGGAGAAATCCTGTACAAAATCAGCCCAGCGCGGTTCGATTACCACTCGCTGCACAACAAGGGTGACGGTGACGGTCAAGAGGATCACCAGGCCCACGCTGAGCCCCAGCTTCCAGCGGATGCTGGAGAATCTAGGCATCTGCTTGAAATTTGTAACCAACGTCTCGCACCGTGCGAATCAGCCAAGGCCTGTCGCTGTCTGCCTGTACTTTCTTACGCAGATTGCCGATGTGTACGTCCACAACGCGAGGATCGCCCACATAATTATCACCCCATACCAACCCCAGCAATTGGTCCCGGCTGAAAACGCGGCCTGGACTGCGGGCCAGGCAAGCCAGCAAATCGAACTCCAGAGCGGTTAGGCTGACAGGTTTCTCTTTCACGAAGACCTCTCGCCGAGCTACGCTCATGCGCAAGGGACCGGCTTCGATCTCCTCTTCCGGTGTCGCCGACCAAAGCCGGCTGCGTCGAAGAAGCGCCTTCACTCGAGCCATTAACTCGCGAGGCGAGAAGGGCTTGGTCAGGTAATCATCCGCTCCTAAACTCAATCCGATTACCTTGTCCACCTCCTCGTCCTTGGCGGTGACCATAATCAACGGAACTTGCGAGCTTTGGCGTAGACGGCGGCAGACTTCCAGGCCGTCCACCAGAGGCAGCATCAGATCCAACACAACCAGATCCGGCTTAACCTGAGCAAAGAGACTAAGCGCCATCTCCCCATCTGTGGCAGTATAGGTTTCATACCCCTCCTTCTGCAGGTAGAGGCGGAGAAGCTCGAGAATTTTCCGCTCGTCCTCAACGACGAGCACCTTTATCTTTTCCATCAGGTGTGATTATAAACCCGTTGCATCAAGGGATGATGAAGAGGTCATGAAGAGAAGATGTGGCAAAGGAGAACAGGCTTCGATCTCCTCTGCTTCCACTACGTGGAAACTGCCCAGGCGTTTGTTTCCGCTTCTCAACCAACGGAAGTGCAAGGGGACGGCAAAGCCTGGGCGGAGGATGCCATCTTCCACGGCTGTTCTGGCGTGGGTGTCGCTCGTCAAAGCAGGGCTTGCGACAACTGTCAAGGCAAGCGGGTGGTGAGGAAAAAGGAAGGAATCGATCGGTAACCCCGCTCCTTGAAAAGAGATGCGGAGCGCCTCCTCCTCTTGCTCGCCGAGTGGCGGCAAGATGTTGACCACAGCGATGTTCTCCGATAGGGGACCGAGGATTTTGACGTTGGCCAATCGACACAAGATGCGTCGCTCGGCTAGGAAGGATAGCAGCATCTCATTGGCCTGGGCTACGGCACGTCCGTGAAAATCCGGCGTCACCAACGGCTTAAGCAGGTGCTTGGCTTTACAGCCCTCGCGCCGGTCGCTCTCCCCCACCGGCAGTACCTGTAATCCCGCTTCTGCAGCCAAGAGACGTACTTCAGCTTTCTCCAACGCGAAGAGTGGCGCAAAGATCCCATTCATCAAGGGTTCCCCGCGCTGTCCCCAGGAATCCGATCGATTGGCACCCGTCAGGATCAGAGCTTCTGGAAAATGCTTTTTCAACCGACCAAGCTTGGCCTGACGAGTGCAACGGTTACAGGCCGGACCCCTTTTTAGTACCGCCTCCAGCTCCCCTTGCGAAGAGATGATACACGGCTCCAAGCCAAGATCGCGGGGAAAAGACTGAACCTTCTCGCGCACCGAAGAATATGTATAAAGGCCCCAATCAAGGTGAACCGCCAGTACACCCCTAGAACCCTTAGCTTGTAATGCCAGCCATAAAACCAGGGAACTATCCAACCCCCCGCTAAATGCAACAACCCACTGTTGTCCCCCAATAGCGGAAAGCTGGTCGATCAGTGTGTGCAGACGGGTGGGGGTCAGGCTGGCTTGCTCTCTCCGATTTTGCGCCGGGCAAATACTTTCGCCACCATCTCCGCCAGTTGCTTGAGGGAGAAGGGCTTGGCCAGGTAGTCCGGCGTAGCATGAACAGCCGCGTATATTTGATCCGCATAGGAATCCTTAACAGTGATCATGATCGTAGGGATAGCTAGCAATTGCGGATCGCGACGCAACTCATCAAGAAAGGCATAACCATCCATCTCTGGCATCACATAGTCCAACAGGATCATGTCAGGTGGCTCCATACGGGCCATCTCCAGGCCTTCTTTGCCGTTGTAGGCAGCAGAAATCTGGTAACCTAAGCCACCCAGAAAATCGCCGAGCAACTTGACGATATCCGGCTCATCATCGACAATCAGAATCATCTCTTTTAGTACTTTTGCTTCCATTGGTTCCTCCCTTCCTATCATTGGCTTTCCTGGGCACAGTGTAGCACAAAGTCCAGGCGCAGTTAGCTGTCAAGCCTCTTGCCGTGCGATTTATTTTGGTTCTTTCTCAAAATGAGTGGGTAAGGCAGTTTGAAGGTAGCAAGAAGGCCCTTGGTATCATCAGCTTTTCTGGGACCGCCGCACCCCAGTGCGGCATCTGCACTGAAAAGAGGGAAGACAACGGGCCTGGAGAGCAAACACTCCGAAGGTAGTACTCCCGTGGTTATCTACCCCATTTCGACACTGAACAGCCTGCGGTAGCATGTCTTCTACTGTCATGATGAAACCGTTTGAGTGGTTCTCTTTGGGGAAAATCGCATTATCGTGGAAGAACGATATGGCGCGGTGGATCCACGAGAACAGGAGCCGCACTGGGGTGCGGCGGTCCCAGGGCTGACAAGATTCTTTTAGGTCATCATCGCCTTTATGACAGGGAAGCTGGGCCAGACATGCTGCCACAGGCTGGTAGGCTACCCACTTGAAATGAGAAGGAACCTTTATTTTCAATCATGGCACTTCAAGATGAATTGCCCCGAACGAAAGGCCTTGGACATCCACTGCTGGCTTAGGATTCACATCTCTGGTAATGGGATCCTCGTCGAAAGGCATACCACAGGCCAGCAGCAATCTGCACGCCACGGGCCGCTTCCTCAGCTAGGAAGAGAGCAATCCCTGTCCGCTCGACCGCCACCACCTGAATCTCCTCCTCCGGCTCCAATTCCTGATGGGGGTCCTCATTCACAGGATCCATCTCATCGACCTCGGCATCCAACACGTAGAGATCTTCATCCATGATCCCGGAGTTCAGCTTCAGGGGCATGCTGGTGGCCACAACGCGACCTTGGTAGCCTGTCTCCTCTTTCAACTCAGCCATGGCGGCGTCCTCCAGCGGACCCCCCTCCCAAATGCCGGCCGGGAAGCCGAGGATCCAACGCTCGACAGCCGGCCGATATTGTCTTATCAGCACGATGCGGTCGGAGGGGAACAGGCGTGCGATCACCACCAGCACCGTGCGGCTCGCTCGCCGCTCTACCGACTCCCACCGAATCTCGCGCCCATCTTCCGCTTGGAAACGTGCCTCTTTGAGAGCAAGCCAATTGCCTTGATAGAGGATCCGCTCGCCGATCTTGCGCATACTAAAGTTTGTACCCGAAACGACGAAGCAGCGACTTGCGCTCCTGGATCTCCACCTCTCCTTCAATCCCTTTGCTGGATTGTCCGTCGATCACTCCCAACACGCCGCGTCCTACCCCATCGTCGACGAAGATGACCCGAGTCGGGTTGGACGTAGCACAATAAATGGAACAAACCTCCGGGCACGCTTTCACCGCGTTCAGCACATGGATAGGGAAAGCATCCCGCAGGAAGATAAGGAAGGTGTGACCGCAGGCGAGTGAAAGAGCATTTCTCTTGGCCAACTCAACCAACTCCGGGTCGTTCCCTGCACAGCGCACCAGGCAAGGCCCGCTGGCTTCGCAGAAAGCCAAACCGAAATGGATCCCCATGCTGCCGGCTGCAAGGATTTCAAAAAGATCCTCCACTGTTTTGATGAAATGAGCTTGACCGAGGATCATGTTCAACTCTTCGGGGTTCTCGATGGAAAGGCTGTTGATCTCCATGGTATTTCTCCTTTTTTCCCTCATTCTACGGTAAATCGCACTTCCCTATGCCTTCGTCGAATGAACACGCCCGCGAGCCAGGGAAGCGACAATACCCAGCAGCGAGAGGACGAAGAAAAAGATGAAGCCGACCCGGATGCCGGCCAGGAACTGAGGTGCTGCCTCGGGCCCGAACTGCTGCCCGCCGATGAAGAGAGTGAAGAGAAAAGCCAAGGTGGCCATACTTATCGCTTGCCCGAGGGATCGCATCACCGCGAGCGCAGCCGAGGCGACACCGAAATGGTCGACGGGGACTGAACTCATGACGGCGTAGGTGTTAGGAGAAGAGAAGAGAGCGTAGCCAATCCCGATCAGTACCAGGTTGGCAGCGATCCAACCGACGGACGTAGACGGTCCGAGGAAGATGAAGAAGAAAAGGCCCAGGGAAGTTCCTCCCATCCCCAAAGAGGCCAGCAAGCGGGGTTCTACCCGGTCGGCGATGCGGCCGGCCAATGGGGAGACCAAGGCTTGAACCAAAGGCTGAACCAGCAATACCAGCCCGGCCAATTGCGGCGGAAAGCCTTGCACGATCTGCAAGTAGAGGGCCAGAACCACCGCCAACGCATAGGTGGCAGCGTAGTGGATTAAAGCAGCCAAACTGGAGAAGAGGAAGGTGACGTTGTGGAAGAACACCCGCGCCTCAATCAGGGGGTACGCCGCACGCCCCTCCCAGCGGAGGAAAAGAACCAGGCCAAGGATCCCCACCCCCGCCAGAACCCAATTCCAGGCTGAGGAGCCAGCAGAGCTGACCCCATAAATGAAGAGGGTGATTCCGCAGGCGAAGAGGATCGCCCCGAATAGATCGAAGCGCCCCTGGGCTCCCTTCCACTCCTTCCCTCGAAGTGCCGCCCAGCCATAACCACAGACGGCCAAGGAGGTCACCGCGGTAAAGAGGAAGACCGAGCGCCAGCCAAGGGCGCTGGAGAGAAAACCGGCCAGTGGAGGGCCGAGGGAGAGACCCAGGTACGTGGCGCTAATGTTCCACCCCAACACTTGCCCGCGCCGGCCTGGCGGAAAAGCTCCTGTCAGCAAGGCGATGTTGGTGCCGAAGACCATCCCCCCACCCAACCCCTGCAGGACGCGGATAGCGATCAGCCACTCGATTGCCGGCGCCAATGCAGCCAAAAGGGAGGCCAGGGCGAAGAGAGCCAATCCAGCCAAGAAGATCCGCTTTCGCCCGTAGAGATCCCCCAGCCGTCCCCAGGGAAGCATTAAGCCGGATGTGCAGATCAGGTAGGCGGTCACTAGCCAAGTGACCGTGACAGCCGGTGCGGCGAAGTCAGTGCTGATCGAAGGTAAAATGATATTGATGGCACTGACCATGAAGGGAACGGCAAAGGAAGCCAAAGCAGTGACCCAAAGGACCGCCGCCTGCTGACGCGTGGTGCTGCTTTCCTTCAAGACCAGACTTCGAGCCCCAGGATCTCGGCTACTTCACGCAATGGCTGGCGCCAATCGCCAGGAACGAGTACCAAGTGATTGGCTAGTGGTATTTCCTTCAAGTGCTTGGCGCCCTCCAAGTGCAGATACACTTGGGTGCGGCAGAGGTTCTCACGCCTTTCCCAGGGAAGAGACTGGGCTCTAGCACAGAAGATGCCCTTCAGGGATGGTGAGATCTTGGCGATCGTGTAGATCCCGTGGGGAAAGTCCCCGGCTAAGGCGACGCTCTTGCCTGACTCGAAATGAGTGCGCAAAGAGAGATGCTCCACCAGAGAGGGAGCTACCGTACAGTGAGCTAAGAGGAGATGATCTTCCTCAATCCAAGCAGGGTTGGCCATAAAAGTGGGGTGGCCACTGACCAGGGAAAGCAGGCGCATGGTGAGAAGAGAGGGCAAGTCACCCTCACAAGCTGCAGCCATGCCGAGGTCGTTGAGCGAGGCAAGGGTCAGACATCCGGCAGTCCCGGTCTGCATGAGGAAATCGAAACAAGCCAGGGAGATGCCGTCGCAGGGACGATCGCGCAAGAAGCCAAGCGTCGACTGGAAAAAGCGCAGCGCGTCGACACGGTCTCGCTCACTTACTTTGCCTGGCGCTTTCAACCAATCGCCCAAGGAACCTTCCTCTTGCCGCTGGTAGCGGTGGATCATCTCTTCGATGGGGAACTCCTCCACTTCAATCCCCCAACGTTGCCGGATCTGTTCCGGCGAAGTCATCGAGGATACCAGCCAAGACGATGGCCGGCCGATGAGGGCGAAACGAGAAGTACGGAAGGCTTGTACTACTTCCCAAGCCTTGATCCGCTCGTTAAGATGTTTTTTTAGGTCGGCCAGGTCGAGGATCGACGCTTGGATGCCATGGTTGGCAAACCAAGTGCGCAACTCCAAGGCGGCAGGCAGGGAGTTCATCGCCGGGTGAACAAGCAGATAAACCTCCTCGGCCTTCACTTCCACCCCGAGAGACTCGGTCCCCCCGGTTATAACGAAAAGGACGGTCAGGGGCGTGGCAGCAGGGATCTCTTCCTTTCGCGAGACCAAAGGATGAAACTCCAAAGACTCGGCGAGGGGTTGCAGTTCCTCCTGCACCTGGCGCAAAAGGGCCTCAACCAGCACCTTTTCATGCAGGGGTGAAGTAAGGGGGAGGAAGAGCGTTTTGTTCATGGAGATACCTCCTTCGGCCGGAGAACGCGGGAACATGGACCACCGGCTGTTTTCCTAAGATATTGGCAGTGTAACACAGCCTGCCGCTATTGACTGAAGATTTACTCTTCACTCTTCTGGTCATGCCGGGTGCTAGAATCAAGCAGAACAAAGACGAGGGGGTACATCGAGTGAAAGCATTGCTATTGTTCTATTCTCGCAGCGGGACGACGCGGAAGATCGCTGAAGAGATCTCCGCCAGTCTCAGTTGTGCGTACGACCAGGAAGAGCTGGTAGACCGTAAGAAGAGGTCTGGGATGATTGGTTGGTTAAAGGGCGGGCGAGATGCGCAAACCGGAAAACTGACCGAGTTGGCGCCTCTTCAGCACGACCCCGCCTGTTATGATCTGGTGATCGTGGGGAGTCCGGTCTGGGCAGGAAAGATGACCCCAGCGATCCGAACATATTTACAGTAGAACAAGGGGAAAATGAAGGATGTAGCCCTCTTCGCGACGCATGGATCGGCCTCCAGTGACACCGGCTATCGGGCACTGCACGAGATGGAACAACTCTGCGGCAAGAAGGCCGTTGGCACCATGCAGATCAGCAGCCGTGACTTGCGCAGGGGTGCCCATGCCCTCAAAGCGCAGAACTTCGCTGTCGAAGTCAGTATCTATTAGGGGCAAAGTGTCAACCCGGCGACTGCGCCCTCGATCTCGGCCTTGGCTGCCGCTACGGCTTGTTTCAAGTATGGAAGAGAGAGGGTGCCGAGGAAGGTTGGGGTCTGCAAGATTCGTTCAGGGAAGCGTAGGTTCTCGAAGCGGAACCCTTCCCTCAATTTGAAAGCGTATTTCAAGGCGTGTGTCCTTGCTCCGAGGGATTCCAACTGCACTACGCTGAAGGGTAAGCCCACGCTGTCCAACGCCTCCGCTACCACCTCCGGCGTATAGAGGCCACGGGCAAAGAAGCAGACAGCCAGGGAGCTAAGCACCTGCCGCCAGCGCTCTTCCTGCAGGAGCGTGTGGATCGCCTCGGAGGGCGCCGGCAGTTCACCGGCTTTTGTTTTTTGGTCCAGCGCGTAGCCGGCGTTATCTAGGTGGCTGTGGCGGGCGCCGAGGAGAAACCCCAGGTGCGTGAAGGGACCGGTGTGGTACCCGGCCATCTCATTCCCAGCGA
>JAPLHW010000238.1 GCA_026389425.1 Coprothermobacterota bacterium | reverse complement strand
GTTCTTCTCCCCTCTGAACTTGGTACAATGAGCGAATCCGGATCATGACAGGAGGACGAAGAGAATGAAAAAGCGTTTTTCAACGGAAGAGGCCAGGGTTGTGGGTGAAACCTTGGGTATCGAGTGGACCCGTTTCGACCTGGAGCAGTTCCGCATGGGGATGGACGTGGAGCTTGAGCACGGCACAGTGGATACTCACACCAACGTTACCGGCGACGACCCGGTTACGACCGGCAAGATCGCCCTGGCCCACCTCAACGAGTTCGCCGACTACTACACGCGGTTAGCAGCGTTGGAGGATGAAGCGGAACGTTACTGGGAGGGAAAAGAGTAGCGGTAGACAGCCTGCTGCAACTCGATAGCTCGCGGCAGCATGATAGCCTATGGCGGCACGTCCTGTATCGCAGCAGGCGATAGACCTCCGGTCAATTCGGGCATCGGCAGGAGGGAAAGAGGCGAAGACGAGCTCGGTAGAAGCTGGTAACAGTTAGGTAGGCTTTCCCCCGAGACGGGGATTGCCCTAGAATAACGGAAATAACCCAAGAGGAACCGACATCGATGAAGACGCGTGGCAGGGGCCGGGGAGCCCAGCAGAATGAGGGGATGGGCTTAGCCCTGAAGAGGGTGGCACGGGTGATAGGCCATTTTGTCTCGGACGGCTTGCTCGATCTGAAGTACTGCGGCGCTTTTCTCGGTGGCTCGGTGCGCCCTTCACCCAAGGCCCCCGGCGCCTTCGCCACCGAGAGCACCTATTACTCTGTGCTGGCGCACATCTTTCGCACTGTCCCCCTGGGAAAGGGCGATATCCTCGTTGATGTCGGCTGCGGCAAGGGGCGCGTCCTCCTGTGGGCAGTAAGGCACGGTTACCAGAACAAGATGATTGGGATCGAAGTGAACGAGCGCATCGCCGCAGGGACGCGCAGGCGCATGTCCTCCCACCCGAATATGGAGATCCGGACCCTGGACATCCGCCAGTACCTTCCCAAGGAGGGCAGCTATTTCTACCTCTACAACCCCTTCGAGCGAGAAGTGGTGGCCGCCTTCAAGAAGCGCCTGATGCAGGTGCGAGGGGAGCGGACGACCACCATCGTGTACTACAACCCGCAATATATCGACCTCTTCTTGGGAGACCCCCACTGGGAGGTTACCGTCCAACGCCTGCCCCTGCCTTTCTTGGAGGACATGCGCTTGGCGGTGATCCGCTCTCGCTAGTGCGCCGTCAGAGCAAGCGCAAGAAGACTTGGTTGGAGACGAAAAGAAGGGCCGGGGGGAGACGCCAGCGCCCATCCTCCTGCCAGAGCAGTCCCTCCTGAGAAAGCCTTTCCAGCTGCTCGCGGAACCGGGAGAAAGCTTTCGGGTAACGGGCGGCCAGGTCAGCCTCGGCGAAGCCGTCGCTGGTCCGCAAGTGGAGGATAGCTTCCTCCCGCAGAGCTGTCATCCCGCGTTTCCCCGTCTGGGATGCGGTGGGTACCTCACCCCGTTCCAGGCGACCGGCGTACTCCTCCAGCGAGTTGGTGTTGCGCCGGCGAGTGCCCTCCAGAAAAGAGACCGCTCCCAACCCCAGGCCCAGGTACTCGCCGTAATGCCAGTAGACTTGATTGTGGCGCGAGCGGAAGGGTGAGGGGGGCTCGCCCTTGGCAAAGTTGGAGATCTCGTAGCGCTCGAAGCCGTCCCCCTCGAGGAGTTCCACGGCGGCCTGGTAGGCGTCGGCTACCTCATCGTCGCTGGGGAGGGAAAGACGATCGTCGGCTACCGCAAGGGCCAGGGGAGTCCCTTTCTCCAGGGTAAGGGCATAGAGGGAGAGGTGCGAAGGCTCCAAGGAAAGCGCTTCCATCAAGGTCAGGACCAGGTCGCCGCGGCTTTGCCCGGGCAGACCGAAGAGGAAATCCAGGGAGAGGTTGGAGAAACCGGCCTGTCGCGCCTGACGAACCGCCTCTTTTGCTTGCGCAGCGCTGTGGATGCGGCCGAGCATTTTCAGTTCGCCGGATCGCAAGGACTGCACGCCGAAAGAGAGCCGGTTAAAGCCGCTCCTTCGCAACGAGGAGAGCGAGTTCAGGGAAACTGTACCGGGGTTGGCCTCCAGGGTTACCTCCACCCAGTCGCCGAGATTGGGGGCGATGCGGTGGAGAAGCTCGGCCAAAGTCTCAGCGGGAAGAAGGCTGGGGGTGCCGCCACCGAAATAGACGGTGGTTACGTCCCGCGATTCCAGCATGGGCCGGACCAGCTCAACCTCCTGCGCGAGGGCGGCAAGGTACTGTCGCACCACTCCTGGCGACCCTGGGAAGGAGAGGAAATCACAATACGTGCACTTCGCAGCGCAGAAGGGTAAATGAAGATAGACAGCCAACGGCTTTCCGCTCATACGCTCCCCTTTCTTTTTGCAGTGTCAAGCAGTTATGGGGACGGATCTTAAAATCCGTCCCCATAACTGCTCTCTTACTCTTCCTCCCGGTTGATCCGCACCATGCTGAGGAAGGCTTCCTGCGGGATCTCCACATTCCCTACCTGTTTCATCCTCTTCTTGCCCTCCTTCTGCTTCTCCAGCAGTTTCATCTTGCGCGTTACGTCGCCCCCGTAGCATTTGGCCAAGACATCCTTGCGTTTGGCTTTGATTGTCTCCCGGGCAATAACCCGCGAGCCGATAGCGCCCTGGATGACGACTTCGAACATCTGCCGCGGAATGGAGCGTCGCAGCCGCGTCACCGCCTTGCGGGCATGTTCGTAGGCTTTCTCGGCGGGCAGGATGTAGCAGAGCGCGTCAACCGGCCGGCCGTTGACCAGGATGTCCAGCTTGATCAGATCGTACGGTTTGTACTCCTCAAAATCGTAGTCCAAGGAGGCGTAACCACGCGAGCCGCTCTTGAGCTGGTCGTAGAAATCCAGCAGGATCTCGGCCAATGGCAGGTGATAGGTGAGGATGACGCGGTTACCCTCGACGTATTCCATGTTTTCGAAGGCGCCGCGGTGGTTTTGGCAAAGCTCCATCATCGGTCCAACGTACTCCTGGGGGACGATGATCATCGCCTTGACGAAGGGCTCGGCGATGTGTTCAATCAGCTCGGGCTGGGGGAACTTGGCCGGGTTATCGATATCCAACACCTTACCGTTGCGCAGGAAGACACGGTAATTAACCGAGGGGGCGGTGGCTACCAGATCCTGGTCGTGCTCCCGCTCCAAGCGTTGCTGTACGATGTCCATGTGCAACAGGCCAAGGAAACCGCAGCGGAAGCCGAAGCCAAGCGCTGGGGAGGACTCCGGCTCGTAGATCAGGGAGGCGTCGTTTAAGGAGAGTTTCTGCAGGGCTTCGCGCA
>JAPLHW010000268.1 GCA_026389425.1 Coprothermobacterota bacterium | reverse complement strand
TATCAGAAAAAAAATACCGGCAATCTTGCCGTCATTGGATTCTTAAGTTATTATACATGCGAAGACATACCGCCCATTATATACGGAAGTGTTTTTCAATAATTTTTAGTGATAGTTTCAGGCAAATCGATTTAGCAACTTTGAATGAGTACAGTATTGACCATTAGGGAGCTTGCTATTGCGCGTAAAATATTTTATTTTCAGTTTGATAACGATTTTGATTTTTTTTGTATTGCTTGAAAGTGGCGTTCGTCTTTTTGTATTTTTAAAAACCCGCGATGTCTTTTTTCTGTTGCATGGACTATAAAAAAAGGGGACAGATTTATTTTCCTCCTCTTTCCTAACCATCCTGTATTATCAATGTTCTGACAATCTGGGGCATCTCTTTCTGAAAAAAGCTGCGAATTTCCTCCCAACTGGCCTGATAGTAGATCACTGGATCCGGATCGCTATCGGCGTCCTGGAAGTAGACCATACTTTTCAAGATATGATGATAATTGTGGGCGACCGACGGATACTGAGCAGGCAAGCGAAGAATGAGATCCTTCAATCCTTCCAGGTTCCGTGCGCACCAATACAGATCGTAGAAGTCTCTTTTGCGTCCTCTCTGGGAAATAGCGATGATCTTCATCACCGCAATGTCGATAGCTGACAACACTGAAACCGCCCCATGCCGAATTGGCGCCCGCCCAGGAAGGAACAATGGATTGGCAAGAAAACTGATCTTCGAGCCAAACAACTCGCCATAGATCGTGTTCTTCTCCAGCCATTCTGTTTTCCAATCTGGAGTCTTTAGAAAATTCGCCAACAACATCTCCCCATTGAACTCAGATTCGGACGTGAAGAAGTCTAGATCGAAAGATTTGCGCGTCCCTGCCTGGAGCGCTAATGCCGTTTCACCTGCCAGATACCATTTCGATTCTGCGAGCCAGGCTTCCGCTGACAAAATATCCAAGGCTTTCTTCGTTTGAGGCGGTAGTACTTCGTAATGCCAGTTCATCGATCTTGAAGAAGCAACTCCCACAAGGCCCTTGTCTGGGGTCGCAAAGACCTGGAGCCGGTGATCACGCTTTTCAGGAGTGATTTGCTGTAGGTTTGCCACACCCAACGCACTTCATCGTCGTGTCCAAAATCAAGCACTCGTTCGATGATATATTGGGCATGCCTCTCTGTGTCGATCTTTTCTGGATCAGTATCCCAAAACAGCGCTTGACGAAATTTCATGTCCTATTTTACCACGAAAAAGGGGACAGATTTATTTTCCCTCACGGAGAAAAGGGGACAGATTTATTTTCCTTCACTACACTCAGGAGGGATTGCCAATTTACCGTCCCCGAGCGTAGCGATCTACGGAACAGCTTCCCGGCCGCAATGATTACTTTGACCCAGGCTGCATAGCATTCCGCTCGTTTTTCTCCCTGCCGGCAAGGAAATAAATAAATCTGTCCCCAATAATTTCCGCTCGGCCTTCCCCACGCCTTCATCCATCGGCAGTCGTTGCTCCTGAGCCAATTCTGAGGCCTCTCCACTCTCCTGGCCTTCAGCAGGTTCCGCGTTATTTGACGGCGCACCTTCAGCAGAAGACTCTTATTCTGCCGCGCGATGGCATGACAACGCCCCAGCAAGAGGGAAACGGCCCCGGCGCTGACGCTGATTGAACGACTGCGCGTAGAGTTATTCAATTGTCGAATTCTGCCAGAGAAGTGAGCCTTCGGTGTTTCGATCAAGAGGAACCAATCATTGTCCATCAGGCAGTAAACATGATAGAGCCGATGTGGAGATAGTGACTAAAGAGTAGACCCCTCGTTCCGTAACCTATCTTTCCCAGGGCTAGCGGTTTACGGATTCTTCAGACACTCGTCGTGGTTATCCACGTTGCGCAAAACACAAATGGGTTCACCACTGGCATTTTTCTCATAATGAATCGTAAAACGGTATTTCTGATCTACGCGCGCTTCCCAGACGCCATCCCGCCCTTGCAGTTTCTTCACTTCCAGAGACGGATGGCGCTGATCTTGCCCAAACAAGGCCAAGGCCTTAAGCATTTTCCGTTGAATATCAGCCGGCAGGGACCGAAAAGCTTCCAGAAAGCGTTCGGTGCGACGGAATATCACTCCTTCTCTCCGAGAAGATCAGCGATCAGATCGTCCATGCCGGCGAAGTCCCGGTAATGCCCATCAATCAGGTCATCGTCGGCTTCGCGCTCTCCATCTTGCCAACGACGCGTCCAGAAATAGGCCTGCGAGCGTTCCACCGCAATCTGCGGAACCAAGCGCACAGTTCCATCGGCTTCCACAACCACTTCAAGCAGGTCGCCTTCCTTCAGATTGGCTTTGCTGCGAACGGCTGCCGGAAGCGTGATTTGGCCATTGCTTCTTATTTGTAAGACTGTCTCAGGCATCTTGTCTCCTATTCCTCATAATTGCGAATTCTGACAAAGTGATTATAACACGATTAAATAAGAGTAACTTACCTAAATCGGAACCATCGAGTAGTCTCCCATGCTACCTTGCGGCGAGGGGTGTGAGTGATGAAATGTGGCGTTGACCGCAGTTCGGGGCTCAAGTAGAGGGAAGGCCTTCAACCTGGCCTTGCTACGGAAAGCCTAATCCGGGGAAAGCGGCCGTCTCCAGGGTTGGGCAAACCTGACCCCCCTTCCGACCCCTTTATATGGTTCTCAGAAGGACATCGCTTTCGTACGTTTGGAGCAGCTACTCCTCCACGCAGTACGTGTTGTCGCAGATCTCATCTCCATCCATCAGCGTCTTAGTTCTTTTGAAAGCTAGCTTCGGGTTGAAGGATTTTACCCAGGGCTCGTCTCTTGCACACATGATGAACCCCAGTTCGGGCTCCTCAAGTTCACGAAAGATCTCGGCGTACATGCATCTGGTAAATCGATAGCCTACGCTGCGAGGCTGATCCTTAACCTTCTTCCATTTGTGAGTGCCTACCGCGGCCTTGTCTACCATTGCACAGAAATCGCCAAGATCCGTCTCCGGTCTGCCGGCATTTTGGCGTGCTTCAAACTCTTGGTGGTTGATCATTTCTCGAACTACTTCACGCGCTTTAGGACCGAATTCTTTCTCCATGGCGTGCAGAAGCTCGACGGCGATATCCGCCATCACTGTCATCTTGCGCTTCAGCAAATCCAGCAGAATCTTCTCGTCCGCCGCGCTGATAGGATCAGGCAAAATCTCATTCAGACTACCATCCATCGTATTCCTCCCTGATTTGCTTAGAAGCTGGAACAATTATAATCTTCTTCGCGAAAAAGGGCGGAAAAAGGGGACAAATTTACTTTCCTTCTTGAATGACCTTGAAAATCCCGCTTGACAAACGGGAATATCTAGGTAACATGGCAGCATGATCCCGCGCAACCAGGCTTTAGCCGGCATCAGAACGGCGTTAGCGAGGAGCCGGGCTGTTGCCCTGCTCGGTCCCCGACAGTGCGGCAAGACTACGCTGGCTCGTCAGTTTGTTCCCCCCGATTCGCCCAACTATTTCGATCTGGAAGACCCTGTCAGCTTGGCCAGCCTGGATCAGGCCATGACAACCCTCAAAGGGCTGACGGGGCTTGTGGTGATTGATGAAGTTCAACGTCGTCCGGACCTTTTCCCAATTCTACGGGTGCTGCTGGATCGAGAACCGCTGCCGGCCCAATTCTTGATCCTCGGCAGCGCCTCTCCGGCGCTTCTTCGTCAATCCTCGGAATCTCTGGCCGGACGGATGGAAATCGTACCAATCGGCGGCTTGACACTTAAAGACGTAGGAATTGGATTCCAGGAGGCACATTGGCTCCGCGGCGGTTTTCCTCTTTCGTTTCTGGCATCAAGCGATACCGACAGCGCTGCGTGGCGGAAAAACTTCATCCAGACTTTTCTGGAACTGGACCTCCCCCAGCTTGGCGTCACCGCCCCAGCATCAACCTTGTTTCGTTTCTGGACCATGCTCGCCCACTATCACGGCCAAGTATGGAATGCGGCGGAACCGGCTCGCGCCATCGGCCTCAGCGAATCCACCGTCCGCCGTTATTTGGATCTGCTGGAAGGGATCTTGATGGTTCGCCAACTGTTGCCATGGCACGAAAACCTGAAGAAGCGGCAGGTCAAAGCGCCCAAAATCTATTTTCGGGACAGCGGCATTCTTCATCAGCTTTTGGGTATCCGGGGAAGGAAAGACCTCCAAACGCATCCAAAGTGCGGCACCTCCTGGGAAGGGTATGCTGTCGAGGAATTGCTAACCAGCTTTCAACCTGACGAAGCCTATTTTTGGGCCACCCATGCAGGGGCGGAGATCGATCTATTGCTCTTCAAGGATCACCGACGTATCGGCGTAGAGATAAAAAGAGCGGATGCGCCGAAATTGACACCTTCCATGCGGGTTGCCCTGACGGATCTGGATCTGGATCAGCTCTTTGTTATTTATCCCGGGGAACGGCGCTACTCCCTTGCGGATAAAGTGGATGTTCTGCCTCTGTCTGCCCTAGCGATACGGACACCAGAGATTCTCAAATAATAGCTCTTTAGGCTAGGGGAATTATTCTGGAAGTTGCTTCACCGTCGTCTTTCCTTTCTTCAGAGCATAGGTCGTCTCTGCCCCGAAATAAGTTTGTTGTCATCTTCCTGGATAATCTGTGCCACATTGTTGACCGGCCTTTCCCCCACCAGGATCATGGCCCAGGACTGCTGCCGCCATTCCTTCTGTGGTGTCGTACGCCTTCACTTGCTTGCCGCAAACAGGACTTCAGAAAAGACTCCCTCATGAAAAGTCGATGAATAGCTCGATGATCCGTTCGCCTTCGCGGAACTCTATCCTTGTGATTCTCCGGGGGGGTGAAGGCGCAACGCTCCCTCGAACAACCAAGCTTTCAAGGCGCTTCCAGGTATCCCCTCCAATTCCCCCGCGACACTACCTCAAAACCGGCGTCGGGGTAACTTTGCAGCCAATCCTTAGGGGCTTTTGCTATGGATTTAGGCGACCATTTGCACTCAAAACCGATGAGCCGCCCATCCAGATCCTCCACGAGGTCAACCTCATGTTGATCATAGGTGCGCCAGAAGTAAAAGCCCGTGAAGCGGCGCTGGTTTCCGGCTCGCTTGATCCGCTCCATGACGAACCAGTTTTCGAACAGCTCGCCGGCGTCGCTGCGCACCGAGAGCGGGACGAAGGAACGGATAAGCGCATTGCGCACTCCCACATCGATAAAGTAATAGCGGGAGGTTTTGGTAACCTCCTTGCGCAAGTTGCGGCTGAATCCGCGAATGTTGACGAGGACAAACATCTTTTCCAGAATGTCCAGGTAATTCTCCACTGTTTTCTGGGTGAGACCCAGAGCGTTGGACAGTTCGGATACGGCCACCTCTTTGCCGATCTGATGAGCCAGCAGTGTCAGCAGGTCAACCACCTTCCTGGGCTTCTTGATCTGTTCGAATTCCAGCAGATCCCGGTACAGATAGGAGTTGATGTAGCTGTAAAGATACTCTTCCTTTTCCTGGTTGCTTTCCAGGGTATGCACTCGGGGATACATGCCGAAGCGAAGCATCTCTTCCAGTGCTGATTCCGGATCTATCATCCGGTATTTCGCAGCCGTCTCCTCCCAGGAGAGGGGGTGCAGGTGAAAGGTGCGCGCCCGGCCGGTAAGAGGTTCACTCAACCGGTTAGCCAGTTCAAACGATGCCGAGCCGGAGGCGATGATGGTTACCGGCAAGTGATCCACCAGCAGTTTGATCGTCAAGCCGATATTCTCGATCCGCTGGGCTTCGTCGATAAAGATGGTCGTAGCGCTCCCCACGATCCGCTTCAGGTTTTCCAGCTCGTGCCGGGCAAGGAGAGACTGCGTGTAAAGATCATCGCCGATAAAGACAATGGTATTTGGAATATCCTGCAGGAGCTGCTTCACCATCGTGGTTTTGCCGGCTTGCCTAGGTCCATAGAGAATCAGGGCGGTATTTGGTTTTCCCAGGCCATCACTTATCTGTTGAGCAATTGTGCGTTGAAACATTGGCATCACCTCAAGAATGTCCTAATTAGCATACCTTGAAGTATACCAATTACCATAAATACGTTAACCCTGATTCTTCCCTAGGCATACCCTCACCGTCGATTTCCAGGGCGGCCAACTGATCGCCAACGCCGGCCTTCTCCTGCTCCGCCAAGCTGAAGCCAAGGTCGGCTTGATCAAGGCGATGGCCCAAGCCATCCGTGACCCTCGTCATCCCTCTCGGATACAACGCCCCCTCTTCGACCTCCTCCGCCTGAGCGGGAAGAAGAGGAGAAGCATCTCGGGCAAAAGCCGAGTTGGAGTAATGTTTCGAGCGACAGACCTCCCGTGCCTGGGCGGGTTTGAAACCCGCCCCTACGAGAACAAATGCGGCGTAAACCCTATCCCTGGGACCGCCGCACCCCAGTGCGGCAAACCTGGGAACGTAACTGTCCCTAGGACCAAGACCACTCCTGGATTGCCGGCTTTCCTGGGACCGGCAAGACTCTTGAAGATCATCATCGCCATAATGTCAGGGAAGCTGGATTAAACAGCCTGCAGCATCATGTCTTCTCCTGCCCCAGGTAGGTAGGTTACCCACTTGAAATGAGAAGGAATCCATATTAGGGCAAGCCATCCGCTGGGTTTGAGTATTCGGTCGAACTCACGTTTAGCGCACTCCAGGTCGAACCAGTGAAGAGCTTGACCCAAAAAATGCCTTCACAGCATACGGTGGCCGATTTGCTGCAAAGTCCTCAGCTTTTCGTGTATAGGGGGGTTTCATTCATTGTTATTCTCACAGAATGGAATGAAATAGATCGTACGGATCACCCGCTAACGCCTCTTGGAGAGGTGATGTCGATCACAGCTAGCCGCCTCTTTTCCCCACCTTCCGCCGCTGGAAATCAACCAAGCCGGAGATGCGCATCAGCCAATCCCCGAATGTTGGAGACAATTCGTTTGCGACAAAGGAGTAGCGAAGCGGCCGTGAGTTGACAATCTTTTCCCGCCTGTTTTTTTCAATGACCTGCACCACCGCTTTTGCCACCTGGGAAGGCGCGCAGGATCCGACCAGCCAAGGGGGCTGCACGCCAAACTTGGCAAACATGCCAACCTCCCGGACATAGCCTGGGAAGATGGTGGAGAACTGCACTCCAGTGTTGGCCAACTCCAGGCGGAGGGCGCGTGTCCATTCGGCCAGTCCGGCTTTGGTTCCCGAATAGGTTGCGGCATAGGGAGCTCCGCTCTTGGCAGCGATGGAAGCGATATTGACGATATGCCCGGCTTTCCTTTCCAGCATCCCGGGAAGAACGAGGCGAGTGAGGGCCATCGGCGCGACCAGGTTCACTTCGATGGTCTCCTGGATGGAAGTCCATGGCAATTCCGTAAAGGGACCTTCTGTCTCCAGCCCTGCATTATTGATCAGTACGTCAATTCTTCCGTACTCTCGCTGGACGTCAGCGACCAATTGTTCGCGTTGCGCCGATTGGCGGAGATCGATCGGCATGGCCAACGCTTTGGCGCCGAATTCACGCAGGTGCGTGGCTACATCGTCCAAGCCCCGTTGCGAACGAGCTGCCAGTGCAAGGACGGCCCCTCGCTTGGCAAGCGCCTCGGCGATGATGGGTCCCATCCCGCGAGATCCGCCCGTTAGAAGCACCACCTTCCCATTCAACTTTTCCATTGACCTCTCCTTTGCGGAATCCCGCTTTTTCATGTAGGCATGATCAAGAATCGAGGCTGCCTACCCATGATTGTATGGCATTTTCCCCTGAAGATTGCCTAGGGAGAGTTTTTTGTTACTCTTGTGGTTGGAAAGGGCGGTATAGGATGAACGCGGAGATATATTACTTTTCCGGAAGCGGCAATTCTCTGGCGGTGGCGAGGGATCTTGCCGCGAAGCGAATGGGGAAGCTGATCTCCATCCCTTCCCTGATGAATAAAGATCACATCCTGCCGGACGCGGATGTAATTGGAATTGTATTTCCGGTGTATTATGCGTCACTCGGGCAAAGCGGCATTCCGTTGATTGTGGAGAGATTTATCGGGAAATTGGAGAATATCGGTTCGCGATACCTGTTCGCCGTCTGCACGCATGGAGGTGCAGCCGGTGCTACGATTGAAAATCTCAGCCGGTCGATCCACGCAAGAGGCGGTCAGTTGGCTGGGGGATTCACGGTGAAAATGAGCAATCCTTATTCTGTTGGTGAGAAACTAAGGTACCTGTTCCTGCATAAGGCATTGGAGGCAAATATTCAGGCGGACAATGAGAAACAGCGAGAGCTGTTCGCTCATTGGAAGAAGAAGCTGGAATTGATCGATTCATATATAGAGGCGCGCAAAACAGGCACGTTTGAAACGCGCAGCGCAGGGGGTAAATTCATTCTGGCACCCTTTCTGGCGATGCAAACGGCGGCAGCCTTGTCTCGATACAGAAAACTTTCCAAGATGCCCGGTCATTCCTTGGAAGACTTGATCCCCTTTGCGGACAGGAGCTTCCGTACCGATGAAAGGTGCAACGGCTGTGGAATCTGCGCTAGAGTCTGCCCGGTGCACAATATTGAACTGGTGGACACGCGGCCTGTCTGGCAGCAAGCTTGCGAGACCTGCAACGCATGTTTTCAATGGTGTCCAACTCAGGCTATTCACGGCGAAATCGTAGAGTTCGAGAAGAGATATCACCACCCCGATGTGAAGTTATCCGATATGTTGATGGAGTGATGGAACTCGTTGGAATCCTGGTGCGGGTCTAGCTCCGGATATCAAGCAAGTAATCCAGATATGTCCTGCCCTTGTTCATGCCATCACCACCTCGCTGAGGATGCGTTCCCCAATGGTTTTTAAGCAAATGCTGGAAGCATCTCCTACTGACCACTATCCGCATCTGCGGTTCAAGCTGCTCATTGACCACTCCTTGTCAGCCGATCAATCCGTTGAGTCTCACCGTGGATGACCCACCCCAACTGCTGGTGCAAAGCCTATTGCCTGGACGGTGCGCATCCAGGCGAACCCGCCCAAATTCTCGATGCCACCACCCTGTCGGCACGAGGTCGCTCTTTACCTGTTCCACGTATTTCACATATTGACCAAGAAACCAAAGGGCATTGTGATCATGCCGATCGTTGCTTACTTCATGGGTTGTCTCCAGGCGGGTGAGGAATCCGATGACGAAATCCTCAAACGTTTTTCCTGTTTCTCCATGATAAGCTTCCGTCTGAAGTATTCGAAGGTAATCACGGGGAGAAGAGCCGATTTCCAATTGTCTTCTGCCTCC
>JAPLHW010000045.1 GCA_026389425.1 Coprothermobacterota bacterium | reverse complement strand
GGTACGGGTCACATTCTCCGGCTTGCGGCGGGCCATTTCCAGACCTTTCTCGTCTAGTGCGTCGTCGTAGTAGAGCGGCTCGAGGAAGAAGGGAAGATCCACTGCCCGGCACTCCGCCCCCACCCGCTCGATGAAGGCTTGCTTCACTCGGTTGACACGCGGTTCGTCGTTTGGGTTGTAATAGAGCAGGATTTTCACAGCATTGGCGCCCGCTTCCTTTAGGCGCAAGGCGCTCCACTCCGGGAGCAGGTCGGGCATCCGGCCCTTGACCGCCGCATCATAGCCGGTCTTCTCATAAGCGAGCAGCACTCCGGCCATCGGATCCTTCTCCTTCAATGCCGGCAAGCCGTACTCGGGATCGATTAAAATGGCCGTGGCATAACGGGTCAGGACTTTGGCGACCGCTGTCTTGAAGAGGGTCAAGTCTTCGGCGCCGACCTTCCCTTCCGTCCCTCGAGCCTTGGCGATGGCCTTCTGCAGCGAACCACGTTGGTCCATTGCCGCTGCTGCAATAATGCCGTGCGAATCCGCACAGGCACAGATGCCCTCATACTTCCCCGAAGTCATGATCACTTTTGGCATTTCGATCTCCTCCTTTGAGCCTTGTCGATTTTTCCTTACAGCGGTTGGTCCTTGCGATCAGTCTAACGTAATCCACATCTCCTCATCGTAATAGAGATCTCGCTCCCAGTTGACCGGTCCGGTGATCAGAGGCCGCGGTGTCCCTACCGCCTCCACCCGCACCAGGCTGCTGATGAAGAAGTTGACGTCTGGCAGGCCGGGGTCGAAGGGGGCCTTCTCGGTAATGCGGAAACCTCGATCCAAGATACCCTTGGGGTCTAGGTAGTATTCGTGAAAATCCTTGACGATGTCGGTTACGGCGAAGTTCATCGAGATCAGGATGCTCTGGATCTTCTGCCACTTGGCCAAGGCACACTCGATGCGCGTTTGCCCGAAGTACCCGGAAGAACCCTCACCGCGCAACCCCTCCACACAGCGGGAAAGAAAGAGGGTGATACCGGGGATGGTCTCCACCGTGTCGGTGAAGAAGACGTCGAACTGCCCGGCCAATTCGGGAGACAAGGGGTAGCGGGCGTCATAATCCAGTACCTCCAGGTTGTCCCAGCCGTAGATAGCTTTTTTCTCCCGCAAGAATTGATTCAAGCGGACGTCGATCTCCAGCACAGTGATGCGCTTGGCCAAGCCGGTAAGAGCCAAAGCCAAGGAGGTGAGGTCATCGTCGCCCAAGAGGAGGATGCTCTGCCCTTCCAGATCGCCGCGGCTGTAGAGGAAGAGAGCCCGGGCGACGGTCTGCTGGGGCAGGATAAAACCTTGATCGAAGTCGGTGATGGCTGCCGGGCGGCCGCGGCTAACTTGCTCGAAGCGGAGCAGGAGATCTTGAAAGGGGCCTTTGGCTGCCACCGTCTGTCCATGGCAGGCCGGACAGGTCAGTTCCTCCCAAGGTTGCAGGGCGCCAACATAACGACGGCCTTCCTGAGTCAGGGAGATACGACCCTCGTCGCTCTGGATCAGGCCGTCACGGTAGAGGTTGGCAATGGTCTGGACGAAAGCGGGAGCCGGAGAATCCGAGTTGCGCAGAAGCGACCAGTACGATGCCGGGGAATGCAGAAGAAGCTGCAGGACCTTCGTTTCAAAGCGATTCATGGTGTCCTCCAAGGAAATATCTCCGTTCGGGCTAATCCTTTCCAATGATAGGGGACTTTCCCTAAAATAGGAACATGCCAGGACTAGGGATCGACATCGAGGAGATTGCTCGAATTCGGGATCTCGCCGAACGTTTCGGCCAACGTTTTCTGGAGCGGGTCTACTCGCCCCTCGAGATTGCCTACTGTTATCGTCACAATAACCCATTTCCTCACCTCACCGCCCGCTTTGCCGCGAAAGAAGCCTTCCTCAAGGCCTCCTCCCCTACCGCTCCACCCCCCTTCCCGCAGGTGGAAGTGCGCAATGACGAATCCGGTGCGCCCCATCTCTTCCTGCGGGGGAAAGCAGCCCCTTATTACCTGGTCTCGATCAGCCACACCCGGGAAACCGCGGTGGCCGTCATTTGGCGGATGAACGGATCATGAAGCTGGTCACGGCCCACGAGATGCAAGCCATTGATCGAGCAGCGACCAGCGAATACGGTATTCCCACCCTGATCCTGATGGAGAATGCCGGGCGAGCGGTGGCCGAGGCGGTTCGGCGTCATGCTCCCCGGGCTCGCTCGGTGGCCATCCTGGCTGGAGCCGGCAACAACGGCGGGGATGGTTTCGTCGCTGCCCGCCACTTGTCACGACACCTTCCGGTGACCGTCTTCCTGGCTGCCCCGCGGGAAAAGCTGAAGGGCGATGCTTTGCTTAACTTCCGCACCTTACAAGCCTTCCCGGTGTCGGTCCGGGAGGTGTGCGAGAGTAACCTGACCAGCGAACTGGCAGCGTTGGGGCGCTGTGATCTTCTGGTCGACGCGCTCTTCGGCACCGGCCTGTCCGGCCCTCTCTCCCCCTTCCACACCCATTTGATTGAGGGAGCGCAAGCTGCTGCTATCCCCATCCTGGCCGTGGATATCCCTTCCGGGCTGGCGGCGGACAGCGGGGTCCCGCTGGGGATATCTTTCCATGCCCGATGGACAGTGACCATGGGATTGCCCAAAGTGGGAATGTGGGCTCCATCCGCTGCCGGCTTCGTCGGGGAGATGGAGGTGGCCGATATCGGCTTTCCCCCAGCCTTGTTGGCCGATGAAAGCTTACCCGGACACTTGATCGAGCCGGACCTGCTTGGGGGGATCCTGCCACCTCGGCCGAGCCAAGCGCACAAGGGTTCCTCCGGCACTGTCCTGGTATTGGCGGGTTCCCTCCCTTACCGCGGTGCTGCCAACCTGGCAGGGATGGCCGCCCTGCGCAGCGGAGCCGGTCTCTCCCGTTTGGGGTTGGCCCGCAGCCTATGCCTTCTCAATCTGGACAAGCCGGATGAGCTGGTTCAGTTGCCTTTACCTGAGGAGGATTCACCAGTCCTCGCCCCGGTGGCATTGGAGATGGCCTTAGAAGCGGCTGCCGAGGCCCGCGCCGTGGTGCTCGGACCGGGTTTAGGCCAAGACCCACGCACGGCAGCTTTCGTTTTCGCCTTCCTTCGTTCCAACCAGACCGCAACGGTGTTGGACGCCGACGGCCTGAACATCGTCGCCTCCAACCCGACGATCCTCCTGGAAACGCCGGCACCCCTTGTCCTCACTCCCCACCCGGGGGAAATGGGGCGACTGCTCGCCGTCTCCACCCAAGCAATACAGGAGGAGCGCATCAACCGATGCCTG
>JAPLHW010000123.1 GCA_026389425.1 Coprothermobacterota bacterium | reverse complement strand
GCATCATGGACTGATCGAAGCACAGACGGTCGAGGAGGAGGAGACTCTCCAAGCTGCCCACCTCTTCTTGGAAACGGAATGGATTCTACCCGCTCCAGAGTCCAGCCATGCTATTGCCCAGGCCATCCGCTCTGCACTGGTAGCCCGTCAAGAGGAACGGCAGGAAGTGATCCTCTTCAATCTCTCGGGACACGGCCTCTATGACCTGAATTTCTACGAACAGGTCTTCCCAAGTCGTTTTGCCCAAGCAACCGTTCCCGTATAATCGGAGAATTCATAACTTAGGAGGTTTCCACATGAGCGGAAAAGTCGTCCTCGCCTATAGCGGAGGATTAGATACTTCAGTCATCCTGCGCTGGCTAGTGGAGCAAGGGCACGATGTGATTGCCTTCGTCGGCGATGTCGGGCAAGCCGAAGATTTCCAGGCTATTGCAGAGAAAGCCAGGCACACCGGAGCGAGTCGTGTTTATGTTGAGGACTTACGCCGTGAGTTGGTAACCGACTTCGTCTTTCCCGCTCTTCTGGGGAACGCTCTCTATGAAGGCCGCTACTTGCTCGGAACAGCACTGGCTAGACCCCTCATTGCCAAACGCCAGGTGGAGATCGCTGAACAAGAGGGGGCATATGCCGTTTCTCACGGAGCGACTGCCAAGGGGAATGACCAAGTTCGTTTTGAACTCACCTATGCAGCCTTGAACCCTTCTCTGGAAGTCATCGCCCCTTGGAAAAAGCCCGAATTCTTTTCGCAGTTCAAGGGCCGGGGAGATTTGATTCGGTACGCTGAGGAACGCGGTATTCCAGTGAAAGCCACTGCGGCCAAGTCCTACAGTGAAGATGAAAACCTGGTGCATATTTCACACGAAGCCGGTGTTTTGGAAGACCCGGCCGTTCGACCCCCCGAAGAAATCTTCAGCCACACTGTCTCGCCTCGAGTCGCCCCCGATCGAGAAACCTTGGTAGAGATACGTTTCCTCAACGGCAAACCAGTGGAAGTGATCAGTTTGGAGGATGGCTGTAAGCTCCATGATCCCTTGGAACTGTACATCTTCCTCAACCGGTTGGCCGCAGCCAATGGGATCGGCCGAGTGGACATGGTGGAAAACCGCTTCATCGGCATCAAATCGCGAGGGATTTATGAAACCCCTGGAGCCACTTTACTCTGGGTTGCCCACCGGGACTTGGAAGGACTCGCGATGGACAAGGAAGTGATGCATCTTCGCGATATGCTCATCCCAAAATTCTCTGAACTCATCTACAATGGGTTCTGGTTCTCCCCGGAGATGGACTTCCTCCTGGCTGCCTTTCACAAGTCGCAGGAAGCCATCAGCGGCAGCGTGACACTCGCGCTCTATAAGGGAAACGCATGGCCGGTCGGACGAACCTCTCCCACCTCTCTTTACAATCAAGATCTTTCCAGCATGGATACAGAGGGTGGCTTCCGTGCAACAGACTCCATGGGATTTATCAACACTCACTCCCTGCGTCTGAAAGCACATCATCTGGTCTTGCGAGAAGCAGACCCTTACGCTTGGCGAAAAAACATCTAACCATGCATCTGTGGGAAAAAGGAACCCCTATTGACCCGTTCGTCCTGGCATTTACCACTGGCGATGACCCCTTGCTGGACAACGAGCTTCTGCCGTATGACCTGCGTGCCTCGGCTGCCCATGCTGAGGCATTATTCCAGGCAGGGATCCTTGACGAAAATGAGTTGAAAGAACTCACGGCAGGGCTTGAGAAACTAGAGAAGGCCGTAAAACAGGGGCATTTCCAAGTTCGAGTGGAAGACGAGGATGGCCATACCGCGCTTGAGAATGCCTTGGTCGAAGACTTGGGAGACCTCGGGAAGAAACTCCACACAGGTCGCTCCCGCAACGACCAGGTTTTAGTTGCATTACGCCTTTACCTTCGAGACCATCTGGAGGCGCTGGATCAATGCTTGGTGGATCTTTCCAGCGAAGTGCACGGTTTCATTGAGCGCCACGGAACGACCGCTTTCCCCGGCTACACCCACACCCGCCCAGCCATGCCCACCAGCCTCGGCATGTGGGCAGGAGCTTTGGTGGACGCAGTGGCCGATGACCGGCAGCTGCTGAGTTCGATCGCCTCCTTGATTGATCAAAATCCTTTGGGGACAGGGGCTGGTTACGGTGTCCCCCTGACCATGGACCGCCAGCTTACAACAACGCGTCTCGGATTTCGAAAAACGCAATTCAATCCGATCTATGCCCAGCACAGTCGTCCTAAATTCGAGGCACTGGTTCTGCACGGCTTGGCTCAAGTCCTCTTTGACTTGAACCGCTTCGCTTCAGACTTCATCTTCTTTACTTTGATCGGTTATCTGAACCTTCCAGATGATCTAACCACCGGGAGCTCAATCATGCCCCAAAAGAGGAATCCCGATTTGCTGGAGTTGGTGAGAGCCCGCTACCACTTCATCCTCGCCCGCCAGATGGAAGCTCAGACATTGCCAGCCAACCTAATCTTTGGATATCATCGGGACTTTCAATTGTTGAAGCCGGCACTCCTGCAATCCTTCCCCATTGCCACTTCATGTATCAAGATCATCACCCTCGTATTTTCTCGCATACAGGTGGACGAGCAAGTCTGTCAGGAAAAGATCACGCATGAACTAATGGCTACCGAGCGCGTCTACGACTTGGTCCGAGAGGGAGTCCCCTTCCGTGACGCGTACCGTCAGGTTGCGAAAGAATTAGCGGCGGAACACCAGTCCCCCTCCTCATGATCTATGTTTCCCTTGGTTTGGGAATGCACAGAGTCGCCTTATTGGCGACTCTGTGCATTTGATTGAGTCTTTTTATTCGATTGAGTGGTGGCTCGTATTTAGGTCAACTGGTCGGGGGTGATAGCATCTCCGAAACGCTTCTGGAAATCTAGCAGGCGATTCTCCTGTTCATCCAAGACACGCATGAGGACAGGTGGGGTGTCGGCGACCTTCTCCCGGAAGATGGATCGAACCCGCTCGATCTTGGCCAGCAACTCCGGAATCCGGACGGTGAACTGCGCGTTGTATTCTTTTTGGGTATAGTCGTGGCCGAGGATCTCTTGAAAAAGCGGCTTGAGGTCATCGTACTTGGGGATCC
>JAPLHW010000162.1 GCA_026389425.1 Coprothermobacterota bacterium | reverse complement strand
AGGTATCCAGACGCTGTTGTTCCATGATAGCGAAGGCGGAAGGCAAACCGGAGAGGAAGGGATGCTGCAGGCCTTGCTCTTCCAGGTCGGGGAAGAGCTGATGAGCCACCCCGTTGGCAAAGAGAATGGCGCCATCTGATTCCATCTCGATGATAGGGATAGGAGCCATTTGCAGGAACGTGGCCAGGCGGTTGCGCTCTTCCTCTTCCCGTTTCCTTTCGGTGATGTCGACAAAGACCCCAAAGGAGCCGATGTAATGCCCCTGCGCATCGAAATGAGGGGTGGCGGTTACACGCACCACCCGTTGTTCCCCACATAGGCGAGTGATCTGCAGCTCATAATTGCTTTTCGCCCCCAAGCGTCGTTGGCCGGTTTGCTTCTCCACTGTAGCGAACTGCTCGGGTTGCGTGAATTGTCGAACATTGCAGCCTACCAGCCCCCCCGGGGGAACGCCATAGATTTGCTCTGCTGCCGGATTGGCGAAGAGGAAATTCTCGTCCTCGTCGACGATCACCGCCCCCTCACCCTGGTTTTCCACCAGCTCTCGGTAGTGCCGCTCCCGCTCCCGCAGCGCTTCTTCCTCGGCTATGACGGGTGTCATCTCTAGGAGAACGCCCTGCAGCGCGGTCACCTCCCCATCGGGAGAGCGCTGCGGCATGGCTCGGTCTTCTACCCAGTGTTCACTTCCTTGACTGTCTTGGATGCGGTACTGCGTACGAATCGAGTGCCCTGCAGCCAAACGTTTACGAGCTTGTTGAAGAGACCATCGGTCTTCCGGGTGAACGACCTGGAACCAAGCGAGGGGATTGGTCGACATCTCCGCTCCCAGGTCTGCCAATTCCAGAATAGCCGTCCCCTCTAAGCACCATACGGGCGGATCTAAGCGAGGATCACCATGATAAAGGAAAAAGGCAGCTCTCTCGAGTCTGCCCCCATCGCTCATTGGCGGGTCACTTGCCAGCGGGTCCCAGCGATGCGGTCCTCCCAGATCATGGTATCTGCATCAATCGTCTGGTAGAAGGTCGTGAAACTGCTCACCCAGTCCATCGGCCGGCCTTTGTAGGTCTTCGGTTCATGGTCTAAGACTGTGAAGTGGATTGCCTTCTCCTCGGGAAGAACCGTATAAGTGCCGGTGTCGTAGGTCATCAACTCTCCCGCCCTTACCGTCTGGGAGAAGCGCCCGTCGCGCTGTAGGATGGTTTCGCTGCTGTAGGGACCGAGCACTGACTCCCCCGAGCTGATCCAGATACCCACCAGAAGGGAACGATCGTCCCCATCCTGGGCCGGGGCTGGTGCGGCTGTGCTGCAAGCGGCCAGTATGGTCCCAACAAGAACCAGGCACAACACTATTCCGATTTTCCACCGTTTTATCATGGTCACCGCCTCCTTGCTTTGGCAAGACATGCTGCCGCAGGCTTATTACTTAGTGTAGCACTCTGCCACTCCTCTTGCGGTTTCTGCGAGGAGACCAGGGTGGTATGATCCTGTCATAGTGAAGATCGGCCGCGTCCCATGCTGGATTAAGAAATCGGATGAGGCAAGCTGGAGTGCTGTGCTGTTGGCTTTTCCCTGGGGCATGCCTGAACGACCTGAGGTCCTCGCAACAACCGGTACCTCTTCGTCCGTCACTGCAACTTCCATTCTGCCCGCCTTCTCCCTGGGTAACGCCTATCCGATCTGGGCTCTGCTCCTGTTGATCGGGATCAGCCTTGCCCTGGCAGCTCTGCTGGTCTATTTGGTGCTGGTTCTATTCCGGGAGCACCGGGGCAAAAAGGCAGAAGAAGGGATCCGGTACTGTCCTTTTTGTGGTGACCAAAATAGTCGGCGTGACAAATATTGCCCCGCTTGCGGCCGGGAGATGCCGTCCGCACCCTAAAGAGGAAAGACAATGACAGCTGAAGAGTCTTGCTTCACACCGCAGGTCCTTGTTAGACTGAGTCACGATTAACCCATCGCTGAATTGTTGAACTCCTGTCGGCTTCCCCGAATTTCCGATGGAATTGTGGCAACGTGCTGCCATCGGGCAGCTAAGATGAGGGTTCCGCGATCCGCGATGGTCCTCCCGGAAAGGAGTAGCAAATGGACAATCCAAGATTCTGTGTGATGGGAGCCGGCAACGGTGGCTTGGCCGTGGCCGCGCACCTGATCTTGAAGGGGTTCCCGGTTTCCCTCTTCAATCGAAGCCAGTTCCGCTTAAGTGGGGTATTAGCCCGGGGTGGGGTAGAGGTAGAGGGTGAGGTGCAAGGTTTCGCCCCGCTGGATGTTGTGACCACCGAGGTCGAAATCGCCATCGATCAGGCCGACGTGTTGATGGTGGTAGTGCCGGCCAACGGCCATCGTTACATGGCTCAACGCACCGCTCCCCACTTACGCGACGGACAAGTGATCTTGCTGAACCCAGGACGGACCGGTGGAGCCATTGAATTTCGCAATGTGTTGCGCGAGGAGGGCTGCCGCGCCGATGTGATCGTGGCGGAAGCCCAGACTTTCATTTACGCCAGTAGAGCTTTGAACCCCGCCCAAGTGAAGATCTTTCGCATCAAAAATTCCATCCCTGTCGCAGCTCTTCCGGCGACAGACACAGCCCAGGCCCTCTCCCTGATCCGTCAGGCGTACCCGGAGTTCGTCGCAGCCCCCAACGTGTTGAAAACCTCGCTGGACAATATCGGAGCGGTTTTCCACCCTACCCTCACCGTGCTCAACGCCGCCCGCATCGAAAACACCCGCGGCAGCTTTCAATACTATATCGAGGGTAACTCGCCCTCTGTTTCACGCATCCTCGAAACGCTCGACGCCGAGCGCGTTGCGGTAGCCAAGGCTTGCGGCGTGGATGCCATTTCCGCCCGCAACTGGCTGGAGTTGGCCTACGATGCAAGCGGCTCCAACCTTTACGAGGCGATGCAGAACAACGAGGGTTACTATGGGATCAACGCCCCGCCTACTCTGACCACCCGCTACATCAGCGAGGATGTACCGATGAGTCTGGTTCCCATCGCTTCCCTGGGTGAGCAGTTCGGTGTGCCCGTGCCTACCTTCCGCGCTTTCATCCACCTGGCTTCCATCTTGCACCAGCGCGACTATTGGTCACAGGGGCGCACGGTCAACCGATTGGGGATCCAGGACCTCTCCGCTGATCAATTGCACCAGTTGGTTACCGCCGGGGGTGTCTGGTGACCCCCTCTGCAAACCTTGCTACAGGCTGAACGAAGAGAGCGGTTCTCGTCGAAGTAAGGGGCGACGCATGCGTCGGCCCCTACTGCAGCACATGCTGCTGCAGGCTGTCTAGCCATATGATCAGGTCACTTTGCAGGACTTGAGAGTCCTCCTCCACCTCAAGGCGGCGAATCCTCTCGACGATGGCTGAGCTCTGATAGGGGCACCCGGGCAAGGCCGAGCGGACCGCTTCGATAAAAGCCTCCTGCATGGCATCAGAGTAGACGACGGCCTCGGCAATGAGACCACCCTCCAGAGAAAGGCCGATCTGCACCTCGCCCCAGGGGAAGCGGTGAGTCCAATCGACATCGAAGCGTGGGGTCCGGCCTATACGCCAAGCCCAAGAGGCGTACTTGTCGCGCAAGGAGTCAAGATGTCCCTGGGGCACGATCTGCTCCTCCGTGAGGGTGGGCCCCTTGCCGTATTCATCGCAGAAGGCCTGCTCCAAGGCCTCGGCGAACCGGGCTACTTGCAAGCCGGGAGAAAGCTCGACCAGGTTGACTACACGAGCCCGTACTGATTCCACCCCTTTCGCGCGCATCTTCTCGGCGCTTGGCTGGAGATAGCGGCTCATCTTCTGGAAGTCGGCATTGACGAGGATGGTACCGTGGTGGAAAGCTGCCTCCTTGCGCAAGTAGAAGGCGTTTCCGGAGAACTTGCGGCCAGTCACTGCGAGGTCGTTGCGGCCGCTCATTTCAGCCGGTACTCCCACTGACCGGGCGGCCTCCAGGATCACCCTCAACTGGCGGCTCAGGTTATAGTCCGCGCGGGGCAGCAGGAAAGTGAAGTTGAGGTTTCCCAGGTCGTGAAAAACCGCTCCTCCTCCAGAGAGTCGCCGCGCCAGTTTCCCCCCCTCCGCTTCCAATTGTTCCAGGCGGCACTCCCGCCAGGGATTCTGGTTCTTGCCGATGACCACTGTATTCTCGTTTTGCCAGAGGTAGAGTGTGGCTAGACAGCCTGCAGCAGCATGTGCCGTCACATCGTCCAATAGAAATTCTTCCAAGGCCAGGTTGTGAAAGGGGTCCAGCGAGTAGGTGCGAAGGACGCGGGTCCTCTGGATCAAACTATGGTTCCTTCCTGGAGGATCTCTTTCTCGCCTTCTCCGCTGGTTTGCTCTCCAGATCCAACTGGTAGGCGGACTTCCCGGCCCGGTCAGGCTGCGGCGTGTGATTCCAGATGTCCATGGCCAAATCGACGACACGATTGAGCGTTTCCGTATCCGCCGCCTTTAGAACACGGGTGAGGAGCTGCTGGATGTAGTGCTGGGGAGATGGTTTCTCCCTCATCAGATAGGGCAGGGCGAAGTCTTGCCACTCTTCGCTGGAAAGCACAAGCCCTTCCTCGTCGAGCTCGCGGGCTGCATCGGACATGCGTTGAACCGCCTCCGCCAAACCCTTGGAGGGCATTTGCTGCGCCGCGTTCCGGGGAACCACCATGACGATCGGCCGGCATTGCAAATAGCGCTCCACTTGCAGCGGGTTGAAGCGGAGGCCGCGCAGTTGACGGCGCAAGGCCGGGGTGATCGAGGTCGGCCAACGCACCCATCCGGGCGCAGCCACCCAGCCTCCGCTGCCATTGGGCACTAGGGTAAGGATCACCCCTTCCCCCCGTTGGAGGCTGGCGCTTGCGGTCGTCGAATAAACCCCCAACTGTTCCCGGTTGACCTGCAGGAAGAAAGCCTGGGGACATCCGGTTGCCCTGGAGGTCCCCACCCCGGGGAGGATATCCTTCACCACGCCGAGCAGATAACGGGAGCGGTGAACCAACCCCGTTGCTACAGCGCGCTTCGGTTCCAACACCAGGGCACGAATCGCCTGCTCGATCGGCAAGGCGTCGTTGGGGAGCAAGTGATCCAGGCAGAACCAACTGAGGAAACGTCTCTCGCGTTCCTCCAGGGCGCCGGAATTGTTGATGTATTCAATCTGACCCGGGTCGTCCAAGTCGAAGAAAATACGCCAAGCCTGATACCGGGCTATCGCCAGCTCGGGTGCGTGAGCACACCAATCTATCCATTTTTCCAAAGTCAAAGGATCGAGAGTCATCGGCTTTATCCTCAACGATGGAAGGCTGGCGGTCAAGTCGATGAAACGGTCTCTTGCTGTCCGAAGAACCACCCGTAAAATGCAGTGTTACCTGTTGACAAGCTATCGACAATGCGATATCCTTATCAAGGCTAAAGATAGCCTGTCTTCCCACCTCCCCCATGGCAGGGGTTGCCGCCCGGCAGCCCCTGTTTTTATTTCTGGCTCTTTCTCATATCGAGTGGGTAAGGCAGTTTGAAGGCAACAAGATCCCTGGAACCATCGGTTTTCCTGGGACCGCCGCACCCCAGTGCGGCATCAGCAGTAACAAGACGGAAGCCAACCGCTCTGGAGACCAACAACCTCGAGGGTGGCGCTCTCGCGGCTATTTGGCCCACTTCGACACAGAACAC
>JAPLHW010000236.1 GCA_026389425.1 Coprothermobacterota bacterium | reverse complement strand
GCAGAAGTTGGTGGCTTCGCTGATCATGGCGATCGGTTTCAGCTCTGCCGCGCGCTGCAAAAAAGCTTCAGAGAGGTCCGCCTGAGGACCGTGAAGGCGGAAATCACCCGTGTAGACGAGCGGCCCTGCCGTTGTGTGAAGGATGAAAGCGAAGGAGCCCGGGATAGCGTGGTCGACGGGGAGAGGCTCCACCTCCAACTTCCCAATGGTGAAAGATTGACCTGGGTGGAAAAGGCAGAACTGGTTCTCGCTCCAATTATTCTCGAACGTTCGGAAACTGGTGGCAGCCACGCTGTCCAGGATCACTTTGGACATCTCCCCCAAGTACACTGGGATGAGAGGGTGAATCAGAGAGATGTAATCGGCGTGGTCGGAATGGGCGTGGGAAAGCAAGACAGCATCGACCGGACGAACCTGGCCGGGTGCTTGTATACGGAACAGATCGGGGAGGGGATCAAGGATCCCCAGCTCCAGCAGATCGTTTTGGTCGCGAGGGGTCAAGAATGGTTCCTTGAAGAAACGGTTACGCTGCGAGTAGCTTTTTCCCATATCCAGGTAAAGCCTGGTACCCTGATCCTCAAGAAATACTTTGTTCCCGCCCACCTCGTTCACTCCACCATAGAAGATCAGTTTTGACATGCGGTTATTCTATCTTCTTTTCCCCCCCTTCGTTCGTAACTTGATAGGACACCCTGCCGGGGGCTGTCTAGCTTAATAGCCCGCGGCAGCGTGCTTTGCTAAGATTGCTTTCGGGATGGAAGATCGCCAGATTCGAGAGCAGATCGTCTTTACCTGCCAAGCCCTATATCAGCGAGGCCTCAACTTGGGTTACGCGGGGAATATTTCCTATCGGCAGGGAGATTCGGTCTGGATTACGCCGGCTGCCCTCCCGAAACATCGCATTGGCCCGGAGGAGGTCGTCCAAGTCAGCGTGACAGGACAGCCGATGGGTCCCGGACGGGCTTCCAGCGAGGGAAAGATGCATTACGCCATCTACCGGCGACGACCGGAAGTGCAGGCCATCGTACATGCCCACCCCCCTTTCCTCTCGATCACGGCGGTGACAGCCATCGATTGGCCTCCCCTCTTGCCGGAGATGGAGATCGTCATTGGGCCGCCCGCCATCATCCCCTATCTCCCTCCGGGAACGGATGATCTCGCAGAACGAGTGGCCATGGCCTTGGATGGGGCTCTCTGGGGGATTCTACTCAACCACGGGGCGGTAGCCCTGGCCGATTCCCTGGAGGGAGCTTTCGACTATTTAGAGATGGGGGAAAGTTTGGCCCACACCATGGTGCTGTCCCGCCTGGTCGGCCCATTGCATACCCTTCCTCCGGGAGAGCGAGCACGGTACGGTAGGTAACAGAACGCGCTGCCGGTGGCTGTCAAGCTGCCGCGTAGGGGCGACGCATGCGTCGCCCCTACGCGGCCTGATTGCTTACGTAAGCAAAGAGGATCCCGGTCAGCGCCAGCTCAGTAGATCCAAACCTTTACAGAGAGCGCCGGGAGAACAGCTTTCAGGTTTCCCTCCTCGCAATGAGAAACCTCGCCGCTCCAAGCGTCGCGAAGGACACCGTGAGGCGGAAGAGCTCCTGCCAGCGGTATCACCAGCGATGCAGGCTCGGTTCCGGCATTGAAGCAGCCGATCAGGTTCTCCCCTTCTCCACTGCGGAGGAAAGCGATCATCGACCCGGACGCTGCCAATGTGCGGAATTGACCTTTGGTGAGGGCAGGATGCTTTCTTCGGAGCGCTACGAAACGTTGAAAATCATGTAGTAACTCAACATCCCAAAGGTCTTCCTGTCGAGGGAATGCTTCCCGGGAACCTAACCCGAAGACCAACCCCCCTTTCATCCCCACCTCATCACCGTAGTAAATGCAAGGTGTTCCTGGGTACATCATCTGGAAGAGCGTCGCCAAGCGCAGACGGTCGCGATTTCCCCGGACCATGGCCAGGAAACGAGGCTCGTCGTGTGAGGAAAGCAGGTTGAACTGGACTTGGCTAACCTCCCAGTCGTAGATCTCCAACATCGCTTCCAACTCACGAGCGAAAGCCGGCCCGTCCATCGTCCGCAGGGAATAACCGCCAGGCTGCAGGGTCGTGTCCAAATCAGTCGCCCCGAAAAAGCCGAGGCACGCGCGATTGAAGCGGTAGTTCATGGTCGCGTCGAAAGTGTCGCCTTCAAGCCACTCGGGTGCGTCGTTCCAAATCTCGGCGAGGATGTAGGCTTCCGGGTTAACCCCCTTTACTACATCATGAAACTCTTCCCAGAAACCGCTCGTGCTTATCTCCAGGGGTACGTCCAGCCTCCACCCATCGATTCCAAAGCGTAACCAATGGGCGGCTATATCGAAGAGATAGCGGCGCACCGCCGGGTTTTCCGTGTTTAGTTTGGGCAACTCCCGTAATCCCCACCAGCATTCATACGGTGGTGGTTGATCTTTTTCGAAGGCGCGTAGGGGAAACCCGTGAATGATGAACCAGTCGCAGTAGAGAGAGGCAGCTTCATTCTCCAAAACGTGATTGAAAGGAAAAAAGCCTCGGCCGGTGTGGTTGAAGACGCCATCCAGGATCACCTTGATGCCGCGCCGGTGGGCCTGATCAAGCAATGTCTGGAGCGCTTCGTTCCCGCCCAGCAAAGGGTCAACTTGATAGTAGTCGAAGGTGTGATAGCGATGGCTTGCTGTGGATTGGAAGATCGGATTGAAATACAGCGCATTGATCCCCAACTCACAGAGATAATCCAAGTGCTCCGCCACTCCGAGAAGGTCGCCGCCCTTGAACCCCCTCTCACTGGGGGGTGCTTCCCACGGCTCAAGCCCAACTGGTTTGGCCAGACGGCCACTTTTGGCGAAGCGATCGGGGAATATCTGGTAGAAGACAGCCTCCTTCACCCAATCCGGTGTCATGATCGACCCATTGTTTTCCATCAAGCGGGTGCTCCCTCCGTTTCGTTCGAGGGCAGGCCCTTCACTCCGTTCGAGGGCAGGCCCAATCGTTGCAAGGTCTCGGGCAGGGGGCGGCCTTCGGTATCCCAACCACGAAGATGAAACAGCGCCTGCACTTGCTCCTCGAAAAAGGCTCGCGAGATAACGCGACCTTTCATCAGACCGGCAAAACTCGTCTCGCTGAAGAAACGTTCGGGCAAGGTGTCATCCGCGTGGCTGCGCCCGGTGCGCAGATTGTAGAGACGGGAAAGCGCTTGGATCCGCTCGCCTGCCTCCATCAGGGTCTCAGTATCGCAGGGGAAGCCGGTGACCGCTTCCATGAAAGGCGCTAACCGGTCAAGGCCAAAGGGGAGGAAATCGCAAATGATCAGCGAGTTGCGCGCGTTGATCTCATCCTGGCCGGCTTTGATATAAGCCGGCAGAACATTAAGGGTCAGGTTCCCGTTCATCTCATCGGTGGCGCTCCAAAAGCGGGTGTGGCTGGCAAAGTCAGCAGTAGCCAGGTTGAGACCCATCGAATAGCAGCCCAGTGGGTTTACCCCGGAGAGCTCCATCCCACCGCACTGGATGGCGAACGCTTCACTTCCCTGGCCGATCACGCGCGAAGCCAGGCGTGTCCCCTCTGCCAACAGATCCCCCAAGCCACGCCGAAAGGCAATGTCCTCAATCAAGGCTTGTTGACCTTCAGCGTGGCCAAAGCGTAACTTTTCATTCATTTCCGGAGTTAAGAGACCGCGCTCGGCACACTCCATGGCGTAAGAGATGACCACGCCGGTGGAGATGGAATCGAGCCCATACCGGTCGCACAGCCAGTTGGCCTCGGCCAGTTCTTTAGCGTTCCCGATCTCGCAACCCGATCCCAGGAAGGCAGCGGTCTCATATTCCGGGCCCTCTACCTCTCGACCGTCCCAGTGAGCCAACTTCGAGCAGCGGATCACGCTGCATCCGTAACAACCTACGCTTTTCCAATTCAGCTCACGCTTGCAGGTCTCGGCGGTAATCCCTTCGTATGCGGGAAATTGCCCGTCGCGGAAGTTGTGAGTAGGGAGGAAGTACCCGATCTCTTGGCCCATCCTGACCCACATCATCGTTCCCAGGTCGTACCGGCGCTTGGCGTTGGGGTGTTGCTGCAGTTCAACCAGCAATTCCTGGGAAAGAGTCCGGAAACGCTTGGCATCTGCGTAGGGAATCGCTTCCGTTCCGATTGCCACCACTGCCTTTAACCGTTTCGATCCCATCACCGCTCCAGCCCCGCCTCGTCCAAATTGACGGTAGCGCTCGGTGCAGATGGCGGCAAAGCGCACCCGATTCTCCCCGGCTGGGCCGATAGAGGCCACCTTGCTTCCGGGATGGCGAGCTCGCAAGGTCTCCTCGGTCCCGAAGACATCTTTTCCCCAGAGATCGGAGGCATCCAGGAACTGCGCTCCCTCGGGGGTGATGAGCAAGTAGACGGGAAGCTCGGAAGCGCCATGGATCGAGACATAGTCCCAGCCGGCTCGTCGCAAGGCAGGCCCGAAGTGTCCGCCGGCGTGCGAGTCGAGAAAATTGCCGGTGAGAGGAGACCGGGTCACCACAGCCGAGCGGGCAGACGTTTGGATCAAGGACCCAGTTAGCGGTCCGGTCACAAAAAGGAGGGGATTCTCCGGGTCAAAGGGGTCCGTCGATCGATCCTGTTCCACCAGCAGGGAGAGGCCCACCCCTTTTCCTCCCAGGAATTGGCGGAGGCGCTTTTCCTCCAGTTGGCCGTGCTGGAAAGTCCGCTTGGTCAGGTCGATTTCCAGATAGCGGTTGAAACTCATCTTCATATTGCCTCCTGTTCTTTCGAGCCGGCTGACTAACGAGACAAGCTTTGGTGGATATCCAGGAAGTCCACCAGCATGGCGTACCCGGTTGGGGTTTTGCCTGCCCCGAAGCCACGAATGGTCACCTCGCCCAATACATCGGTGGAAATCTTGAGGGCGTTTTGAGCGCCGTTGACACCGGCCAGTGGATCTTCCTTGTCCAGTTCCTGGGGGCCGACAGAAACGCGCACTTCGTTCCCCTCTCGCCAGACGCGGCCGATCAATTTGTAGACCTTCCCCGCCTTTTTGGCGCGGGCCACATCTTCCACGCTGATCCCAGTGATGCCGACACAAGGAAGGGCAATGGGGTCAGGATGGATCGCGGCGCCGAAGACGGTGTTGGCGAGGATACAGACTTTGGCCAGGGCATCCCACCCAAGCACGTCTGCATCGGGGACGGCCTCGGCGTAGCCCAGTTGCTGGGCCGCTTTCAAAGCGTCTTCGTAAGAGCCTCCTTCAGCCATCTGGCTCAAGATGTAGTTGGTGGTCCCATTGAGGATCCCTTGCATCTCTTCGATGCAACACCCAGCCAAGGAGTGGCGGAGCAGGTTCAGTACCGGCGTGCCGCTCATCACGGTTCCCTCGTAGCGCAAAAGAAGCCCGCGGCTTTCTGCATCCTGCAACAATTCTTTGGCGAAAAGAGCCATTGGTCCCTTGTTGGTTGTTACGACGTGCATTCCCTGGGCGAGCGCCTTGCGGATGTGCGAAGTGCCGGGCTCTCCCGTCTTGATATCGGTCCAAGTGGCCTCGAAAAGGATCTCCGCTCCCGCCACTTCGATTGTTTCGAGGGCGTCAAGACCATGCTTTTCTCCGGGGAACTGGTCCAGACTTTTCCCTTCTCCCACCCAAGCCAGCAACTCCCTCAAGTCCAAACCTTGCCGGTCAAGGACGCTACCTCGTTGTGCATCACAAACTGCTACCACTTGGAATTCGAGCCCGTACGCTTCACGCAGGGTGCTCTGCTTGTCGCGAAGCAGTTCAGCAAAACCCTGCCCTACCACACCGAAACCGATCAATGCCAGCTTGTACATTATGCCTCCTTATCTTGTTGCATTAAGTACCACGCTGCCGCGGGCCGATTACTTTGCTGCCGCGGGCCGATTACTTTGCTGCCGCGGGCCGATTACTTTGCTGCCGCGGGTTGATTACGTTGCTGCCGCGGGCTGATTTCATATTTTCCCGTTTCTGTC
>JAPLHW010000201.1 GCA_026389425.1 Coprothermobacterota bacterium | reverse complement strand
GAAATGAGAACCCTGCTCGGTTCCCTCCACCCGCCAGCCATAGGGGGCGAACCAGTCCACCGGGGTTCCGTGGACCGTGTCGCAGAGTCGGTTGTCGTCGATGCCGAAATCGTTCCAATCGATCAGAACAAAGAGATTGTCCAAACCCAGGGCCCAGGCTGAATTCTTGCTCTCGTGAACGGCCCCCGGGGTAAGCGCGACATCTCCCTCCAGCATAAAGACCCGAACTTGGCGGCAGCCCGCTCGTTGAAGGGCGAAGGCCTCCCCTACCGCAGCCGGGAACCCGTGCCCGGAAGGGCCCGTGTTGAACTTCAGGAAGAGCGTCTTCCCGGAGAACTCGGCGTGGCCGGGTAGACCGCCACGACGTCGTAGAAAGACCAGGTCTTCAGGGTAGACCAGGTCGACTTTTGCTTGGAAGCGCGAGTCGCCGGTGCGTTGGTGGTGAAAGCGCAAGGCCTCGTCCAGGACGGCCATGGCGCTGTAAACCAATGGCACGGTGTGGCCGGCGGAGAGGATGAAGCGGTCACCGAAGCGCTTGCTGGGGTCGCGCAGGTCATAGGTCATGACCCCCGAAAGCAGGGTGGCCAGCAGAATATGCACCTTGGAGCGGGATCCCCCGGGATGGCCGCTCTGGCGGTAATTGAGTGAGATGTCGATGAACTGGTCCACAAGGTCTTGGGTCTTCTCCCAGAAAGGGATCGCAAATGAAACAGGGACTCGCTGCCGCGTGCTATCTTGCATGGATGCAGTTCTCCTTTGCGGTTTTCTTACTTGGGCTTGCCTCTCCACAATTTACCCCCACTCTTGCGAGAGTAAGGGGAGTCGATCATCCGTTCTTGAGCAGAACACCGAAAAACTGCCTATGATCTGTAGAGAAGATGTCGTGGCCAAGAAGCGGAAGGCCTGGAGGTTGCACCCTCAAGTCTCTAGCCCCCGGCAGTGTGTAATGTAAAACTTCCCGCTACCCTTGGCAAGACTCCCTGCCGGGGGCTGTCATGCAACGAAGAAAATCTGTATTCGCCCTCAGAGCATCCTGCGGCGAACCAGAAACCAGATCGCCACCGCGCAGGCCAAGGCTGAGACACCCATCAGGATCGGGAAAGCCCAGGGGTGATCTTGCAGGGGAAGGGCGATGTTCATCCCATAGAAAGAGCCGATCATGGTTGGAATGGCTAGAATAATCGTCACCGCCGCCAGGAATTTCATTACCATATTCAGATTGTTGGAGACAATCGAGGCGAAAGCCCCCATTGTTGAAGAAAGGATGTTGCTGTGCACCTCAGCCATCGAAAGGGCTTGTTTATTCTCTGTGATGGCATCTTCCAACAAGTCCTCGTCCTCTGGGTAAAGCCGCAGCGGACGGTTCCATCGTTCCGCTCCGCTTGGCGGTTTCAGGCAGGAACGCAATAATTCCTCCATCAATATCTGGTTCGATTTGAGGGCAATGGAAAGGTATACCAGGCTCTTCTGGATCTCCATCAACTGAAACATCAACTCGTTTCGCTGGGAACGCCGCAAGGTGACCTCCAAGGCCTCTGCCCGGGCGTTCAACTGGTTGATTCCATCAATGAACTGGATCGCTGCCCAATACAACATCAAAAGGAAGAAGCGAGTCCGCTTGCCTGGATGGATGCGCAAACGCTGCGACGACTCGCGAACCAACGGGGTCTCTTCCAGACAGACGGTGGCTACATGCTGCGGGCCGATCACGACTCCCATAGGGATGGTTCGGTAGATGAGGTCTGAACGTTGCATAGGAAGACTGAGCAGGACCAGGGCCTGGTTTCCCTCCTCCTCCTGGCGGGGCCTTTCATATTTGTCCAATGCAGCTCGAAGGAAGTCCAGGGAGAGTCCGGTCTCCTTGTGTACCCTCTCCACTTCCTCCATCGTCGGTGCGATAAGACGGATCCACGTGTGAGGAGAAGTAAGATCCTGAACTTCAGTCAAGACGGACTGGATTTCCCGGTATGCTTTAATCATCAGACCTTCTCGTATCCTCTCACCAAAATCGTCTAGCAAAACGACGTTCAAGATTCAGTAGCGTCAATTCTGCGCCCTGCATCTTGTGGCCGCAAGGGGCGAGAATGCTTCCGGGAGGCTTGTGCCTCCCGGAAGCATTCCTTCTCTGATCAGTCGCCAATGATCAGGCGTGGGGAGCAGGAGGCGGTGAGGACGGGCGATTCCGTCGCAGGAAACGGAAGACGATGTAGAGCACCAGCAAGGCCAGCAATCCCCACGGCAAGACAGCCACAAGGATATAAAGGAGGACTGAAATGCTCCGCAGGAAAACCTCGCCCACTCGCGACCAGAAAGAATCATCATTCGTCACTGGGACCGCGCCGCTCTCCGTCAGGCTGACCTGAATCTTGGAGAAGTCACTCGATCCCTTGAGGAACTGGATCCTTCCTTTGATTTCGTTCAACTGCCGGTCGATCGGCTCAAGGAACTGCCGTACCTTGATGATCTCATCGATCGTTTGCGCCTTTTCCAGGAGAAGCAGGGCGGATTGCCGCTCGGCTTCCCAGTGAGTCAGGTCCAACTCTAAATCATGGTACTCCTGGGTCACATCTTGGCCGCTAGTGGAAGAGCTGAGCACATCTCCCAGCTTCTCCACCTCCGCCAGGGTGGCGCCGAACTCGTTCACCGGGATCACGATCATCAGCACCGCTTGCTGCCAACCGTCGCCCGAAGAAAGTTGGGAAGACTGCATGTAACCTCTCTTCCCCTCCGCTAGCAGAGTCAGCCGGCCGGTGACTTCCTTCAGCTTACCCTTCTCCACTTCTATCTCCAGCGAGGCGCTCTTGATAACGCGTTCGGATACTCCGCTGGTGCCATAGGAAGAGCTCACTGCTCCTTCTCCGGACAGGGATTGCCTGTTGGCATCAAGTGGGGCTTCCAGGCCCGAGTCGGGTGCTTGGGGTGCTTCCTGTAGTCCTTCCTTCTGCGTTACCCCAGGTGCTGCCGAGCAGGCACCCAAGAGCAGCATGGCTACGAGAAGGACACTCAAAAACCAGAACGTTCGTCGTTTCATTGGCACTACCTCCTTGCTGTAAGACGCTGAACGGGGGAAACGTGTTCCCAGTGGCGAGACCATGCTCCCTGATTTCCGACATTATTGCCAGAGACGGGATACTCGTGCAATATATTCATGATCTTTTTCTGCTTCTCCTTACTGGGCAACACAATACGAAAGAAAGAGCGGAACATATGCGAGTAGCCATTATTTTGAATCCAATTGCTGGTGGTGGAAAAGCCAAGGAGATGTCCTCCCGTGCCAAAGAAACATTGCAACAAGCGGGCTTCGAGGTCTCTCTAATGGAGAGTACTTTCGCTGGCGCTTCCACGGGGTTGGCCCGTCAGGCGGCTCTGCTGGGGTATGACCCGGTCTTGGCTTGCGGCGGGGATGGGACTGTGCTGGAAGTCGTCAATGGCCTGGAAGGAACG
>JAPLHW010000261.1 GCA_026389425.1 Coprothermobacterota bacterium | reverse complement strand
TTGGGCAAGCCCCTTCGGGTGAAGTGTTGGATTTCATTTTTGATGCAACGAAAGCCAGTTTGGGTGGCATTTTAAGTGATTGGGGTCGAAATCTTGGACGGTTTCATTTGACCTGTTATGATTGGTTTGCTCTCCCCTCGTGGGAGGGCAAGGGGTAATGGGATTTACATAGTGAAAAGGGCGTGCAACGCACGCCCTTTTCACTATTTGTCCGTTGATCCTGAGTCGAATTTCACCGCTGCAAATAGTGCCGGAGGACAACCGCGGGGAATCCCAGCATCACACTCAACTCGTCTGATAACGCACTTCCGGCGGCGGGGCGGCCCAACAACCGGCTCCAAATCGCTTCCAGCGTGTTGTTGAAGAGAGAGGTCATCATCGCCAGCCGAATATAGGCGCGTACCTCGCGGGCTCCATCCTTCCCATAGGTCGCCTCCAAGCGCTCTCGGGTGGCAGATTCGGGGTTACCGCCTGTCTCCGCATAGTGCTGAGCGAAAAGCAAAGCCACTAGGATCCCTTCAGGTTGTCCTTGCAGATCCCCGTCCGCGAGGCGATATAGCTCGTCGGCTGGGACCCCCTCGCGCAAGGCAAATCTGGTATGAGCATAGCTGCAACTGCGGCAACCGTTCACCTGGCTGACCACTAGCATGATCCGCTCGCCAAAGGCGCGGCCCAGCTTTCCGCCACGCATAGCCCGACGCAGTTCACCAGTGTTGGATAGGAAACCAGCCATCGTGTTCTGGAAGGAGATTGGCGTGAAAAAACGCTTGCTGAAGGCTCGTTCTGCGGGGGGGAGCCTTCTCGCCTCAGCCCGGCGCAGAAGGACATAAACCAAAGCGGCCCCAGCGACGACGCCAATGCCGAGCCAAGCATTCGATTTCCCTTTACTCATGATGTTCCTTTCCGAAAGCTGTTTTCCTTGCAAACAACGAAGCGCCGGCTGGAATTCCCGATAGATCTCCCCCTTCGCGGGGGGAAAGCGGAGAACAGCGTACAATAGGGGAACCATGACAACAAAAGAAGACGAGATGGCAATGTTGTTCACTCCTTTCACCCTGCGCGGGGTGACCTTCCCTAATCGCATCGTAATGCCCCCCATGGCGCAATACATGGCTACAGGCGACGGTCTGCCCACTTATTGGCACATGGTTCACTACGGCGCCCGAGCGGTGGGTCGAACTGGGTTGCTGATCGTGGAAGTGACCTCCGTCGATCCGGAAGGCCGGCTTACCCCGCACGACCTGGGGCTCTGGCAAGACGAGCAGGTGGCTTCCACCGCCCAGATGGTGCAGTTCCTTCACCAGCAAGGGTCGGTCGTGGCCGTGCAGTTGGGTCACGCCGGCCGGAAAGCCTGGGGTGAGGAGAAGGGTTTTGGGCCGACACCCCTAGTCTCCTCCACCCATGAGCCGTTCGATGAGGGCTGGGCGATTCCACGGGAAATGGATGAGAAAGAGATCGCCAAGTTTGTGGAAAGCTTCCGTCAAGCCACTCAACGGGCGATGGAGTCTGGCTACGACTTGGTGGAAATCCATGCCGCACACGGATACTTGCTGCACCAGTTCCTTTCTCCCTTGGTGAACAAGCGCCGCGACGCTTACGGGGGCGCATTGACCGGCCGCATGCGCCTGCTGCTTGAGGTAGCGCGAGCGGTGCGCGCAGCGACACCCCAAGATAAACCCCTCTTCGTCCGCCTATCGTGTACAGATTGGGCGGAAGGCGGCCTCACTCCCGGCGAGATCGTAGAGGTGGCACGGGCTTTGAAGGAAGAGGGCGTCGACCTGGTGCATTGCTCATCCGGGGGAGCCGTCCCTTGGGCGACACCCCAACCCTCCCCCAACTACCAGGTAGCCTTCGCCGAGCAGGTACGACGGGGGGCCGGGATCCCCACCTGCGCCGTGGGGCTGATCACCGAGCCCTCTGGGGCCGAGGAGATCCTGCAGAAAGGTCAGGCCGACCTGGTGGCAGTGGGGCGCGAGCTACTGCGAAACCCCTATTGGCCGCTGCAGGCGGCGCGAGCCTTGGACACAGAAATCGAGTGGCCCGCCCAGTACCTGCGGGCAAAGCCGCAATAAGCATCGGGGTGTGCCACAGAACGCGCTACCGCGGGCTATTGAGTTGCCGCGGGCTATGAACATGTGATGAGATTTCTATGCGAAGTGGAAGGCTCGAGGCACGCTCCCGCTGCGAGAAATCTGAGAGAATAAGCGATGTTCCTTTCTTCCGCAGTCTTCGCCATCGACCCGGCCTCGGTTAGCCAACAGATCGAACGGTTCCTCCAGGAAACGATGCAGAGCCTAGCCCGCAGCGGGATCGTGGTGGCCATCTCAGGAGGTTTGGATTCCAGCACGGTTCTCTCTCTGGCTGTTCGTGCAATCGGTAAGGAACGGGTAACCGGCCTCATCCTGCCGGAAAAGCAGGGCAATCCCGACGCCGAGCGCTACGCCTTGCGAATGGCCCTGGAAGTGGGCATCCAAACAAAGACGATCGATATCTCCGGCCTGCTGGCGAAAGCCGGCGCCTACGATTTCATCCTCGCCCACATCCCCACGCGAGCCTTGCGGGACCGAGCCGTCAGGATGTACCTGGGCGCCGCCCGCAGTAACCCTTTCCTCGAGATCATCCGCGGCACAAAAGATCCGATGGTGCGCAAGGGCTTCGCCACAATGAACTCCAAGCACCGCATGCGCTTGGTGATGACTTACCGCTTCGCCGAGGAGCACAATCTAATGGTGACGGGCTGCGCGCACAAGTCGGAGGATCTGCTGGGTCTCTTCGTTAAATTCGGTGTGGACGATAACGCTGACGTGATGCCGCTGAAGAATCTCTACCGTAGCCACATCCTCCAGCTTGCGCGCTACCTTGAGGTGCCCGACGAGATCGTTGGCCGTACACCGAACCCAGACATCATCGCCGGAGTCTCGGATAAGTACCGCGACGTGCTGGGGCTTAGCGCGGAGACGCTGGACCTGATCCTCTTCGGTCTCCAGGAGGCCAGCATGCCTCCCCGGCGAATCGCCGAGGATCTCGATCTACCCGTGGAGCGCATTTTCCAGATTGAGGAGATCGTGCGTTTGACGGCGCACATGCGCCACCCCTCCCTGGCCCCTCTCCTGCTACCTCCTCTGGAGGAGCGATAGCTAATTGTCCTT
>JAPLHW010000208.1 GCA_026389425.1 Coprothermobacterota bacterium | reverse complement strand
CTCTCCTTGCCTCTTTCAGACTGGCTCCCTCTCCCGGAAGGAACCTCAATATAGCGCTTCATTGTAGGCGAGCAGGGCACGATGTCAATCGCCGGCGATTGCCTTAGAATAGATCGAAGCGGGATAGCGTGCCCGGGCGCTGATCTACATCGCCTTCAGGCCGGCCCGTGTGTGAAATCTCGGTTCCGTAAAAGGAGTACTTTGATGATCGAAGCACAGAATTTAACCAAGGTTTTCGGCGCCACCCGGGCCGTTGATGGGGTCAGTTTCCAGGTCCAACCGGGAGAGATTTATGGTTTCCTGGGGCCGAACGGAGCCGGCAAGACGACCACCATCCGCCTCTTGACCGGCACCCTCTTCCCCACCTCCGGCCAGGTTCAGATCCTGAACATGGACATGGTCAGTCAAGAGATCCGGATCAAGCAAGAGATTGGGGTGGTACCGGACGAGCCGCGCCTCTACGAGAACCTGAAGGGCTCGGAGTACATCGATTTCGTCACCGACATCTATCGTTTGAGGAAACAGGAGATCCTGCCCGAGGTCAAGGAACTCTGCGACGCCTTCGCCATCGATTTTCTGGACAAGGCCATCGGCGAGTACTCACACGGCATGAAACAGAAGTTGATGCTCCTCTCGGTCCTGATGCGCAAGCCGAAGGCCCTCTTCCTGGACGAGCCAACGGTGGGGTTGGACGCCCGCTCAGCCCGCATCCTGAAGATGCTGCTGGAGAAGTACGCGGCGGGGGGGGCGCCGATCTTCATGACCACCCACATCATGGAGATCGCCGAGAAGATGTGCCACCGCATCGCCATCATCAATAAGGGCAAACTGGTGGCCGAGGGCACCATGGAAGAGCTGCGCAAGGCCAGCGGCGAGCAGAATGCCACGCTGGAGGACATCTTCCTGCAGGTCACCGGCACAGGTGGGGACATCGAGGAGTTGGTCAAAGAGCTATGAGGAAGCTCCTGACCCTCCTCAAGTATGCCTCCACAATGAGCTCCATGGCCGGGTGGAGCGGCGGAGGCACGCGTCGCGGCTTCAAGTACATGGGCCTGCTTTCCTCATTGATCATGATCCTGGCCTTGGGTTTGCCGATGTTCTTCCTCGGCATGAGTGTCTTACGGCCGCTGGCCATCCCCTTGGCGCAGATCGGCCTCCCCTACCCCGGCTACCTGGCCGATATGGTGCTGGGCTTGGGGCTGATCTCCGGCGCCGTTTTCTTCTTCCTCAGCTACTCCCCCAGCGTGGCCTTCAATCTCTTCGGCTCCCCCGACATCGAGCTGCTCCTCTCCTTTCCTCTCACCCGCAGCCAGATCTTCCTCTACAAAGCCATCGACAGCCTGGCCTTCGGCTCGGTAGGGATTGCCGTGGTGCTGCCGATCGTCTTCTCCTATGCCATCGTCATCGGTTACTCCTGGTTGCTGGCGCTCCTCGTCTCCGTCGTCTTCCTGGTCTTCTTCTGGGCGCTCTCCCTGCTGGTGGCCGCCCTCCTCTCGCGGGTCATGTCCGGCCACGCGCTGAAGCGTTTCGCCTTCCTGCTCTACTTGCTGACTATCATCGGCTTCGTTGCCATCTTGCAATTGATGCCCAAGTCCGGCGCCCAGTTGCAGGAGACCCTCGCCGGGATGCAGGGCTTCTTTGGTCTCCTCTACAGCCCCTTCTTCTTCACCCGGTGGTTCTTGGACCTCTTCCAGGGAAACCTTCTCGGCATCCTGGTCTTCCTTGTAGGGATCCCCGCGCTGCTCTGG
>JAPLHW010000097.1 GCA_026389425.1 Coprothermobacterota bacterium | reverse complement strand
ACTCCCGGCGGCAGCGGCGCCTCTGAATTAGGCTTCGCCACACTCTTCATGACCTGGGTTCCAACTCAGGTTCTCGGCCTCTTCACCGCTCTATGGCGCTTCCTCATCTATTACCTTACCTTGCTCGCCGGCGGGGCTTGTTTCCTCTTCTTAGCCAGTCGGGAACATCTTTTCCGGCGGGCACGCCCGGTCCACCCGCCCGAAACATAAGGTGGGGCACGGCATGCCGTGTCCCACCTTACAGCCCGTAGCAGCTTGACAACTCGCGGCAGCGTGTCCTGTGCAATCCTTTCGTTCTTCCTATAGAGAGACCGCCCGCAAACGGGCCAATCGCTGCGGCCTCTCTCGGACGAAACGCTCGATCGCGGCCATCAAGTAAGGTTGGGTAAGGTGGGCTTCGTCTAACACTTCCTCCAACTTTCCACCGGTGCGCCAGCGATTATCCCAATCGGAAGAAAGGCTGTAGTCCCGCGCCACCGCCGAAGAGATCCAATCATTCATGTTGGCCAAGGCCTCGGAAGTGATCACCATCGAGTCCAACCACCCTGCCCAGGGAAGGATCATCTCCCGGTAAGCGGCATCCTGCCGCTGGAAGAGTTCGTGGCTGATGGCCGCCACAATCCGCACATTCAAGCCCTCTTGACGGCCTGCCTCTTGACAGCCCGCGGCAGCGTGTCGCAGCAAAGGCAAGCATCTGATCACCTCATCGGTGGTGGAGGTGCCCTGTACGATGATTGTCCCCATCGGCGCTGCGCCGGAGTGGAAATCGCGGATCAAGTAGGCTCCCCGCGCCGCCTCGAAATGGGAGGGTATCCCCAGTTTTTCACGATCGGGGATGGCGATCGGCGGGCGGGTCAGGTGCAGCACGATGATCGGCACTTCGGTGGCCAAAGCGGCGCCTAAGACCACCGGCACCTCGTTGTGCTCCCAGGGGTGAAGGTTGAGCACTTGTCCTTTGGGGAAGAGCTGAGTGACCCCCGGCTCGAAGATGCCAAAGTGAGTGCGCGAATCGTCGGCAGTTTCTGGGCCGGAGTGACCGGCTACCCAGATCACTTTCCCCACCTTCAACGGGCAATCTTGTGCCATTTGACTAAAGAGACGCATCATACCGTATTTGAGATAGGCAAAGGAGCCATAGGTGGAGCATGCTCCCCAGAATCCATCAAATTCCCGGAAGGGATCCTCGGCCAGGTTGACCGAGGTCAAACCGGCCATAATCCCAGCGTTAGCGAACTCGGTGATCTCCTGCGGCAGGAGCACTCCTTGGGGATTGGTACAGGAACTGAAAGCGCCGTAGCCGGCGAAATCACCCCATTTTTTGGCGAAGCCAGCGATGTTGGTAGACTCGGCCAAATCAGCCGAACAAGCGATGAACAATGGCCGGTCGTACTCCTTCGCTCCGAAGGCGTTGACCCAAGCGCCGAATTTTGCTAACGCGGCACGGTTGGGAGCTTTTTCGCCAGGTTTCGCGAACAATTCCGAAGGGTAATGGGCAAAATCGAAGAGTCGAGGGTCGTGGTATGGGTTGCGATCTTTCCCCACCTGGCATGAGGGGATTTTCAAGGTGACTCTATCGCCAAGGTCGGCCAGGGTCTCCGCTAAGTACTGGCAGAGCTCCTCATCTCGATGGAGGACCTCGCTGACGATGAGCAGATTGTCGAGCGTCTGCCGGCGAAAATCTTCCTCATTGCCTGGAGCCGGTTCGCCATAACCCACAAACTGAACGCCGTATTTCTCCTGAAAGGGACGTTTGGTCTCCCAGTAAGGTGACGAATTGGGTGGGTGGGGCGAGCCGTGCGACTTGTTGTCATACACACCATAGCCTCGGCCTTTGCGCGTCTTGAACCAGCCAATCGAGGGGACTCGTTGCGGGTTCTCCCCTTCCACCAATCGCTCCAGAACGGCAGCCACGCTAGGGAAATGAGAACCCTGCTCGGTTCCCTCCACCCGCCAGCCATAGGGGGCGAACCAGTCCACCGGGGTTCCGTGGACCGTGTCGCAGAGTCGGTTGTCGTCGATGCCGAAATCGTTCCAATCGATCAGAACAAAGAGATTGTC
>JAPLHW010000008.1 GCA_026389425.1 Coprothermobacterota bacterium | reverse complement strand
ACTTTCCCGCGACAACGGGGCTACTTGGGAGACCCTCACCACGACTGCTACCGCCGGCGGCGCCTTCCCCTGGACGGTGAGTCACCCCCGCACTTCCCAAGCCCTGGTGAGAGTTTCCGGCAGTGACCAGTCCGTCCAATCCGCGGCGGTCTTCCGCCTGCGCGACCCGCAGATCAACCTTCTGTCCCCTGTCGGCGGGGAGCTATGGACGATCGGCTCGCTGCACGCCATTGCCTGGACCTCTACTGATCTCGACAGCACCACTTTCACTGTACTCCTGGCCCGCAATGGAGTTGCCTTCACCGAGACCCTGACCGCCGCGGTGGATGCCAGCATCGGTTCCTGGACCTGGATAGTCACCGGCCCCGGCACCATCAACGCCAAAGTTCAGGTGGTGGAAGCGGACTGCCAGGACAGCTCGCCGACCTTCTTCACCATCGCTACCACCCTCTTCCCGTATAATGGCGGGGCTACCACCCTGACTACCTCCGATCCCTGGTTGCAGATCTCCGGCGGCAGCGGCACTGGCACTCTTTGGGTGACACCGCTGACTCCCACCAACACTAGTGACCCCAACCTGAATCAATACATCCAGGAGACCGGCAAGCGCTCCGCCCTCTTCTTCGACATCCGCAAGGATGGCATTAGCGAAACTCTGACCATCGTCCTGCACTTCAATCACCAACTGGGAGAGGAGACTTTTGTCTTCTTCCGCTGGAGTGGGACGGAATGGGTCAAAGTGCCCGGGACGCTCGACACCATCGATCACAGCTTTACCTTCTCCATTGACGCATCTCTCCTCACCGGAACTCCTTTCGCCCTGGGAGGGGATCCGGCCGCCATGCCCAGCATGAACCCCTGGGCGTTGGCCATTCTCTCTCTGTTACTCCTGGGGACGGACGGTTGGTGGTTCCTGCGAAAGAGACTCCTCATCTGAAGAGCATCACCTCGCTTGAGGGACCGCTGCAAAGCCATTCTTCTTAAACGCTAACCATCTGCAGAGCACCCCTTGCGGGCACTCTGTTGTTTGTATGGTTAGATTCAGAAGTGTGTGCCTGTGCTCAATTAGAAATAAATCGTCCCTTAACGAGATCAGCAAGAAGCGGAGATACTTGACAGAAATCCGCGATATGGATTGGTTGTATGTCACATCATTATAGGATTTTCCAGATTTCTTTCACATAATTTATCAAGAGTTTGATATATTCCTCTCTCTTGTGAAATGATGCCTCCAGATAGAAATACCGAACAGAGGGGAGCAAGATGACGGAGACTCCTCATCGCTCATCCGCAACAAGCCTAAGAGAAAGAGTACTCAGCGAATCCTCCACCCCGGAAGCGGGGCTGGGGTATTGTTCATTTAATAAGCCGGTAGAAAGGGAGATGGAATAGGGTCAGTTCCGATCGCTGGAGTGAAAAAGATCGCAGCTCCAAAACCCAGACGACAGCCCGTTGTCAGCGGTCGCTGCGCTGGTGCTGGCGCTGCACTTGCTGGCGCTGCACTTGCTGGCGATGCGGAGCATCCAAGAAGAATGTCTTGGCCGGGATAAACAGGAACATCACTATCACATAGACCAACAACACCCACGGGCGGCTCAGCACGATCCCCAAGAGGAAGGTCAAGCCCATTCCGCTGCCGGCACTGAGGTCGGAGTGGTGAGAGAGGGCATACACCAAAGCAAAAGCGAGCAAACCGATAACCGTCTCCAGCGGCATCAGGGCGAGGAAAACACCGCAAGTGGAGGCGAAGCCTTGCCCACCGTGGAAGCCGGCCAAAACCGGGAAATCGTGGCCCAACACAGCGCTGGTGCCTGCAGCCATTTGCCAACCCAGCGGCAGGCCGGCCGTCTGCGCCAGCAAGACGGCGAAAGCTCCTTTGCAGAAATCGATGACAGCCACCAGCATGCCTGCTCCCACTCCCAGTGTGCGGCTAACGTTGCGGGCGCCCATGTTGCCATCGCCCATCTGGCGAATATCTCCCTGGGTGATAGCCCGCGAGACCCAGAGGGCGGTGGGAACCGACCCCATCAGATAGGCTGCAACAAGAACTGCCGCCGCGTACATCTCGCACACCCTCCTTGCCGGCCTGACCTTCCAATGCTGACCCGGCACGCTTCAGCAAACCGCTTCTCCCCTAGGAAGTCAAGATCTAGCCGTCAAGCGAAGCGCCGTAATA
>JAPLHW010000180.1 GCA_026389425.1 Coprothermobacterota bacterium | reverse complement strand
GTGGTGGAAGATGACCGGCGTATCGTTGATCTGCTGCGCCGGGCGCTGGTGGCTGAGGGGCATGTTGTGGAGGAAGCCGAGGATGCGCGGAACGGCTTCAGCTTTGCCACTTCGGCCGATTATGACGCGCTGATCGTCGATTGGACCCTTCCTTCCGGGTCAGGCCTGCAACTGGTGCGCGACCTGCGCGAGGAAGGTGTGCAGACGCCGATCCTGATGTTGACCGCGCGCGACACCACGGCCGATAAGGTGCAGGGGTTGAACGCCGGAGCGGATGACTATCTCACCAAACCCTTTGCCCTGGAGGAGCTGACGGCTCGGCTGCGCGCTCTCTCTCGACGCAGAGAGGGGCGGGCTGCGGAGGTGATCAAAGTGGCCGATCTCTCCATGGATCTGGCGGCTATGGAGGTTCGCCGCGGCGGCCAGTTGCTGGAACTCTCCCCCAAGGAGTTCGCTTTGCTGGAATACCTGATGCGGAACAAGGGAATCGTCCTCTCCCGCGATAAGATCGCCGAGAACGTCTGGCAATACCCTTACGCCGCCGAGGGTCACGTCATCGACGTCTATATTCAATACTTACGGGTGAAGGTGGATAAACCTTTCCCGAAAAAACTGATCCATACCATTCGCGGCAGCGGTTACGTGCTGCGCGAGCGCTGAGCGCCCGGCCCGTGCCCTTTCGACTGCGCCTGACGCTGCTCTTCGCCGGACTGGCGATCCTGCTTTTCGCGACGGTCTCGCTGGCGATCTACTTTTCCTTCACAGCGAGCCTGGAAGAGGAGCTGGACCGGAAACTGGTCCCCCGCGGCGAATCAATGGCTGTGCGCATCGAGATCCTCGGCGACCAGGTCTCGGCCCCTCCCAATTTTGGAAAAAGCGGTATGGAAGGACGTTTGGAAGCGGTCTTTTCCCCGGAAGGGAAAGTGCTATTGGCAGCTCAAGAGGTCGATGCCCAGGCGCTGGCTCCCGATTTTACCCTTCTGATCCGGCTGAGCAGTGGGCAACGGGTGGTGCTGAACTTGCGCAGTGATGAGGGAACCGCCTTGCGTGTGGTTTACTTTCCGTTGGTGGGCGACGGGACAGTGGTTGGCGTGTTAGCCAGCGCGGTCTCCCGTGAAAGCGCCGACCAATCCGAGGCCAGCCTCCGCACTTCCCTGCTACTAGCCAACCTGGTGTTGCTGTTTGTCTCTCTTCTAGTCGGGATGTTGTTGGCTCGCAGTGTGCTGCGCCCGGTGGAGCGGATGCGCCGGGTGGCCGAACAAATCAGCTTGCAGGATCTGCAGAAGCGCTTGGCCTACAGCGGTCCCCGTGATGAACTCTTCGCTTTAGCCCAAACCTTCGACTCGATGCTGGAGAGGCTGGACCAGGCCGTGCGGCAGGACAAGGCCTTCTTCGCTGAGTCATCGCACGAGCTGCGTACGCCGCTGACGGTGATCCAGGGGAACATCGAGCTGGCCTTACGCGACCCCTTCACACCAGCCGAGGAGCTGCGCGCAACGCTGCAAACGGTGAAGGGGGAGACTGAGGGGATGGCTCGCATCGTCGCTGACTTGCTCTTCTTGGCTCGCTCCGACGCCCAGGCCTTGGAACTGGTTCAGGATGATGTTCCCTTGCGCGTCTTGGTAGAGGAGACAGCTGCCCGACTGGTCCCGCTGGCTCGGGAGAAGGGGGTGACGCTGGAGGTAGAATCGGGGGAGGAAGCGGCTGTGCGTGGCGACCGAGGCTTACTGGCGCGCATGTTGAGGAACCTGGGAGAGAATGGCGTTCGCTACAATCATCCGGGAGGTTGGGTCCGCTTTCGACTGACGCGACGCCAAGGGGAGGCCCTGCTCGTGGTGGAGGATATTGGTCTAGGCATCCCTGCCGAGGAGCTGCCCCATCTTTTCACCCGCTTCTTCCGCGGGGTGGAAGCCAAGCGGCAGGATCCGCGCGGCACCGGGCTGGGTTTGGCGATCGTGGCCGAGATCACTCGCCGCCACGGGGGACGGGTAGAAGTGGAGAGCCGCTTGGGGGAGGGGAGCTGTTTCACTGTGCACCTTCCCAGAATTATGGGGACAGATTAAATCGGAATTATGGGGACAGATTTCAAATCTGTCCCCATAATTAACAATTTGCCCACCCTCGCTTCCCCCCGCTACAATCGAGCCCATGTGGAGCGTTTTCATCACCGTCTTCGGCCTGGTAGCAGTGGCCGAGCTGGGCGACAAGACCCAGTTCATGGCCATTGCTTTCGCCTGCAAGTACCGCTGGCAGGATGTCTTGCTGGGGATCGTGGCGGCGGTCCTGATCCTGATGGGGATCGCCGTGCTGGCCGGGGAGTACATCCTTCGCCTGTTGCCCGGTTGGCTGTTGAAGCTGGTGGCCGGCTTGCTGTTCCTTTACTTCGCCTACGCCAGTTGGCGCAATCGGGAAGAGAGGGAAGGGGAGGAGAAAATCAACGGCCGCCGTGCCCGCTCTCCCTTTTGGGCGACCTTCATCACATTCTTCGTAGCCGAGTTGGGCGACAAGACGCAACTGCTGACGATGGCGTTGGCCGCTCAGAACCAGCAACCCCTGCCCACCTGGCTGGGCGCCTGCATGGCGATGATCGTAGTGGACGGGTTGGCGGTGGTCTGCGGAGGCTGGCTCTCTCGG
>JAPLHW010000085.1 GCA_026389425.1 Coprothermobacterota bacterium | reverse complement strand
TTGGACCTCTTTTGTATCGCCGATACGGATGGTTTCTTCCACAAACTCAACTCCCAGTGGACCGCCACCTTGGGCTATCCGCCGGCAGAGCTGGAGGGGCGCAGCCTCCTGGAGCTGGTGCACCCCGACGACCGAGAGGCCACCGAGGGCGCCATCGCCCAGCTCAGGGCGCGGCTGGAGGGACCTGTTTTTGTCAACCGCTACCTCTGCCGCAACGGCAGCGTCCGCTGGCTGGAGTGGCATTCCAGGTTGAGTGGGGAGAGGATCTTCGCCACCGCCCGCGACATCACCGAGCGCAAGCAACTTGAAGAGCGGATCCGCCAGGTTCGCAGCGACCTCCTCTTTGCCGTCTCCCACGACCTGAAGTCTCCCCTCCAGACCCTGCGCCAAACCCAGGAGATGCTGAACGAGCTGGCTCCAGGAGAGGGACTGGCCCGCTTTCAAGAGTACGGTGCGATCTGGCAGCGCAACCTGCAGCGCCTGGAGCGGATAATCAACAACCTGGTGGACAGCCAGCGCGGCAAGGAAGACCGCTTCCCCCTGCTCCTCGCCCCCTGCAATCCCGTGGAACTGGTCAAGCGAGTGGTGGAGGACCTGACCGGCTACGCCCTCACCCTCCAGGTGACCTTCGACCTGAATCTGCAGCCCGCTCCGGAAGGCGCCTGCGACGCGGAAGCCCTCGCCCGGGTGGTGGAGAATCTGCTGACCAACGCCATCAAGTTCTCTCCCAAAGGAGGAAGGGTCGAGGTAAGGTTAGAGATGGAGGGAGACACGCTCCGCTTGGAGGTGGAGGACCACGGTATCGGCATCCCCGCCCTTGAACAAGAGCAGCTCTTCCAACCCTTCCAGCGGGGTCCCTCCGCCCAACACAAAGGGATCCCCGGCACCGGCCTGGGCCTCTACGTCTCCCGCCGCATCGTCGAGGAGCACGGCGGCGCCCTCGCCATGGAGAGCGAGGAAGGGAAAGGGACCAAAGTGACTGTGCGGCTGCCGTGGGGAAGAATTGGCGGGTAAGCGTTGAGCGACGAAGAACGACGATCCAACCTTGCCCGGCAGATGCGGGAAACGGCGGAGGAGAAACTTGCCCGATCCAAAGATTCAGCTGAGCTGACCACAGAGAAAGCGGTCGAAGAGCTTCTGCATGAGCTGCGGGTCCACCAAGCCGAGCTGGAGACACAGAACGAGGAGCTGCGCCGGACACAGTTGGAACTGGACGCCACGCGGGCGCGCTATTTCGACCTCTACGATCTGGCTCCGGTGGGGTATTGCACCCTCAGCGAGCAGGGGTTGATCCTGGAGGCCAACCTGGCCGCTGCCACCCTGTTGGGCGTGGCCCGGGGCGCGCTGGTCAAGCAGCTGATCACCCGGTTCATCCATAAAGAGAACCAGGACATCTACTACTTACACCACAAACAGCTCTTCCAATCCGGCGAACCGCAGGCCTGTGAGCTGCGGATGGTGAAGCAGGACGAAACGGCATTCTGGGCCTATCTGGCGGCGACCGCCGCC
>JAPLHW010000056.1 GCA_026389425.1 Coprothermobacterota bacterium | reverse complement strand
CAGCCAGCGCGCTGAGGAAGGCCGCTTCCCCCTCCTCCTCGCCCCCTGCGATCCGGTGGAATTAGTCAAGCGGGTGGCGGAGGATTTGACCGGGCATGCCCTTTCCTCTGCGGTGACCTTCGACCTGAAGCTGCAACCCGTGCCAGAAGGCGTCTGCGACGAGGAAGCTCTCGCCCGGGTAGTGGAGAACCTGCTGACCAACGCCGTCAAGTTCTCACCCAAGGGAGGACATGTCGAGGTCCGCCTCAAGCTGGAAGAGAAGACCCTCCTCCTGGAGGTGGAAGACCACGGCCTCGGCATCCCCGCCAACGAACTAGCCCAGCTCTTCCAGCCCTTCCAGCGGGGCCGCTCGGCCGAACAGAAGAGGATCCACGGCACCGGCCTGGGGCTCTACGTCTCTCGCCGCATCGTCGAGGAGCATGGCGGCTCAATCTCCCTGACTAGCGAGGAAGGGAAGGGGACCACGGTGACCGTCCGCCTGCCAATCCAGCTGGTTCCTTGACTGGGGGGGGGAAGCGAGGGAGAAAACAAATCCACCGCCAACCGTGAAGACGAGGGTCTGTGGAAAGATGTAGGATGGAGGGCATGGAAGAGAAACGAATTTTAGTGGTGTACTTCAGCGGCAGCGGGGTTACCCGCCAATTGGGTCAGGCTATCGCGAAGACGCTTGGTTGCCCCAGCGAAGAGATCGTTCCGGTGGGGAAGCCCTCCAGCGACGCGAAACAGCTCGAGATTCAACCTCTCAAGAACGACCCGAGTCAGTTTGACGTGGTGATCCTGGGCACACCGGTGTGGGGGATGCGGCCTTCTCCTCCCGCCCAGGTTTTTCTGATGCGCCATGCTGGCCGGCTTCCCGCGCTGGCCTTCTTCTGCAGTTTCGGCCTATTCGGCGGTGGGAGCACCGTGAAAGAGCTGACGCGGCTTGCCGGAAAATCACCCATTGCCGATCTGGCGGTGCAACGCACGAGGGTCCAGCGAGGGCAGTACCAAGACAAACTGAAGCAGTTCATCGACAAGATCGGCTGATCCGGCTCCATCGCTCCAGGCTCTGACGGCCTCTCCCCAGCACTGCAGCGGGAGGGAGGGTGACAGCTAATTGAAACTTAGCGCATGCCGGGGGAAGTCGTTTCCTCCGGCATAGCGGAGATGCGGAACTTGCATTCCTCAGCCCCGGTGACAGCGGATTGCACCAGCTCCACCTCCACTGGCTGGTCCAACAATGCCTCCCAATAGGCGCGTACGAATCCCACCGAGCACTGGCAGAAAGTGGCAGAGACGGTCTGGCCCTCCGGCAACCCACTCATCAGGCTGCAGAAACAACGCATCGGCCGGGAGTAGTCATGAGGGGCGTAGTACTGGAACCACACCTCTCCTTGTCGCTGCAGGCGGGTCCCCGCCGGTGGGTTTCTCTCCTCTTCAGTGAGGAAAGCCTCCAGGTTCCCCGCCTTCGTTCGTCGGTTCTTAGCAAGGCGGATGACCTCTTGATGCGCTGCCGCACAGTTCACTCCGCAACGGTTCATAATCCGGTTGCGCGTTTCCGCGTCCACCAACCGATCCAACCGCTCCATCGCCCCCTGCACCCAGACCGCGACCTTGGCCGGCTTGGAGGAAGCGGTGATCACCTCGTTGCCCGTCATCACCTGCCGGACCGTATCAGCCCCAGCCAGGTTCTCCACGTTTTGCCGGATCTCCTAATTCACCCCGACGAATCGTAAAAACGGCGATTCATCGGGGACCCCGCCGATCTGCTGTATTGCGCTTTCGCTCATCCTTAGTCCCTCTCTGGAGTCAGCGACTCCTTGCGAAGCTCGCTGGAATCATGGCTATTGTAGCAGCAAGCTCAGGCTGGGCTTACCAACTTAGCAAGGGTTGCAGTGTGTCCTGGTAGGGGATCAGGGGGACGTCCGGCGGCGACCAGCTGCAACAGAAGCGCATCCCCAGGTCCGGCCCCTTGTGGGATGACACGTGTACCCAGGAGGAGGGGAGATCTCCCTTCGCGTCCAGCAAGGCTACATGGTGGCGCATGGCATGATGTGGCTCCAAGAACTCACCCAGGGCGCCCACCACCCTGACTTGCTTGAAGGAGAGCCCCATCTCCTCCCAGACGAGACGCAAGGCGGCATCCTGCGGGGACTCACCGGCATCCAGCGGTCCGCGAGGTACTTGAATGCCGAAGTGCGGGTAAGCTTCTTCACGGAAGGTCAGCAGACGGCCTTCCGGGTTACGCGCGAAAACCACCACCTGTTCGATCCAGCGCGTGTCAGCCCGAGGCCAAGGGAGGCCGGGTGCTTCCGGCGACCCTAGCAGGTTCAGTCCCACCCCTTGGCCTCGGGCCAGCTCCACCTGGAACGGCCTCCAGGAGAAGGCCAGCGTGACGCCGGGCTCCTCCGCCTGCGGAGGCGTGAGATGGTGCCAACGGTCCGGCGAACCCACTGTCTCCAAATAGAAGACGTGCCGCCACTCTTGCCAGGGTGCGGCCAGGTAGGAAGCCAATCGCCCCTTCTGCTGCAGCTTCCCATCAACCATGCCGACCTGCTGGCGGATCACCCGCCAAAGTGCCTCCTCCAGAGATTCCCTCGGCTGTACGATCCCGGCCGGCACCAGGCACGGGGCCATCGCCAGGTCGGCGCGACGCATGGTCAGCAACTCGCGCTCATCTCGATGCAAGCGGCTGATAAAAACCAGCACGGCTTCCCGGCCCTTCCTCCAGGTGTGGGTGAGGAGTTGTTTCATTTTCAGTCGATCAGCAATAAGCCGGTTGGCTCGGGATGACCTTGGAAAGGGAAAGACAGAGGCATCCCGGCTTTCGCCATGGTTGCCTTCATGTGGATCCCCACGGCATGCTCGGGCAGACGGGCCATGGTGGGGTGCAGGCAGATGCCCGCCGCGGTGTTGCATTTCTCACACAAGCCGCACGACCCCGAGGTGAAGCCCAGCGCCAAGGTGTACCCCAGGTTGAAGGTGGTCCGCTCCAGCTCCAACACAGCCAGCAGGATCTCCCCCTTCTGTTTTTTCCAGGTGGCCCAAAACGCCGCAGCCTCTGCTTTTCGTTCCGCGCAAACGTCGGGGTCATATTCCGTGCGAAGCAGGTTGGTAGCCACCTCTGGGCCGGCACTGGCCTGCGAGCGGAACTTCAGCAGCAGCGCCCAGTGGTACTCTCCCAGCATCTTGCGGAACTCATCCACGGTGAATGTATAGGGCGGACAAGTCAGCCTCCGGCCATACTCATCGCAGCCAAGGCGGCACTTCAGTACCACCCGGTTCTCTACCACGATCTCCTCCGCCAGGATGAGCTTGGCCTGGGCTGCGCCCAGCTCCAAGGCCTTCTCGCGAATCAGGTCCAGCCGCTCCGATTCCTCCATCGCAGTCCTCCAATCACGTAAGAATCAATCACCGACCTTTTCCCTTACTCTAGCGTAAAACAGTGTTCTACGCTTGAGAGATCCTGCCCCTTTCGCTAGGATGTGGTCATCCGATTCGCCCAAGGAGAGACAACCGTGCACTCGATCGACTGCTTGAGCGCCCCTGGCGGCCGCATCCGTCCCTTTCGTTTCTGTGAGTTGGGCGAGGCGGACTGGGACGCCTTCTTCGACCTCAGCGAGTCCCTCTTCCAGGAGATCAACCCGGGGGAACCACCACCCGATCGCACCCTGCGTCGACACTCATTGCTCCACCCCCACCCCTTGTGGCAGTTCCACGACTGGGCAGCTGTTCAAGAGGGTCGCTGGCTGGGGCACGCCGGCATCTATTTCCTGCGGGAAGATACCGAAGCGCCCACGGAGAACCGAACCGTCTCCCAACTGGAGCTCTTCGTTCGACCTAAGGACCGGCGACAGGGGATCGGTAGGGAGCTCTTCCAGATCGCTCAGCAGACCGCCTGCCGATTGGGTAAAACTGCCTTCCTCGACTCCGTCGCCCTGGAACCGGGTAAGGATTTCCTCTTGCATCGCGGCGCGCAAGTCTTAAACCTGCGCTCCACCAGCCGTCTTCTCCTGGAGTCGGTGGACCGGTCACAATTGTCGCGCTGGTGTCAAGAGGGAACGCAGCGCTCCCCCGGCGCCACCCTGCGCCTCTTCCAGACGATGCCAGAGGAATTGATGGAGGAGTACGTTGCCCTCTATAACGCGATCGGTCAGGGTGTGCCGGACGCCGACGCGGAGGGATTCGTGCAGCAAGATGTCACCTCACTGGAGGACCGCCGTGTCACTGAAAAATTGGTTCAAGAGAAGGACATCACCTACCTTACCCTGCTCGCCCAGGAAGCCGACGGACGTTTGAGCGGCCTCACCGAGACTTACCACAATCCTGCCCAGCCGCAGCGGGTGGAACAGTCCATCACTGGAGTGTTGCCCGCTTACCGCCGGCGCGGCCTGGGTAAGTGGTTGAAGGCCGAGATGCTGGAGGCTGTCCGAGAGCGCCTTCCCCAGGCTGGCTACCTGGAGACGGGCAACGCCGAGCAGAACAAGGCGATGCTGGCCATCAACCGCGCGCTCGGCTTCCAACCGTACCACAGCGAGCTGCAGTACCGCCTCAATTTCGGGACATAATGTGCATTGCTCTCCTCTTTGGGGTCACATCTTCATATGTCATATTTCTAAATATGACATATGAAGATGTGACCCCTTACACACTCGGAAAACAGGGAGTAGCGAGGGTCACTATCTATTCCGTCACGATAACGGAGAGGGGGGCTGAATCGTCCGATGTCCCTGATTATTCCGGCTTGGGGTTGTATAATTACGCAAAGGAAAGTGCAATGGGTGCGATGACTGTCCTTCTAGGGATCGACCAGGAGCGCCAAGAGCGGGATGAGCTCCCGCTCTTGGCGACGTGGTGTGCGCTTCGGCAGGCTTCAGCAGCGATCATTCCCAGGCAAACGGCGTGGGTATTCAGGTCACCGATCCAAGGCGGATCATCCTGTAAGTCCTCCAAGGCGGATATCGTCTTAGCGGACATTCGCTCCGGCTGGTCCTTGTGCTGTTTGCAGGCAGAATTGGGGGAGGGCTCTGGCCGACCGGTAGGCCAACTGATCTTGGGGGAGATATGCTTCCGCGACCGAATCGAACAGGAGGGAAAACGGTGGATGAGCTAGTTGGAGATACGTTGTCGGCACACCTCCTTGAGCGCATCACCGAACGAATTACCCAGGCTCTTCAGCCTGAGATGATCTGGTTATATGGGTCGTATGCCTATGGTCAACCACATCCGGATAGCGACATTGATTTGCTGGTGGTGGTGTCGGATCTCTGTTCACCCTATCAGGAGGCAGTCAAAGCCTATCGGGCGCTTCGTGGGTCGTGCGCACCAGTCGAGATCAAAGTAGTTACTCGTACTCAATTCGACCGTAGAATTCAATGGGTCAGTTCAGTTGAACATGATGTAAAGTTGAAAGGGAAGTTGCTCTATGCAACCTGAAGAGGCTCGCGAGTGGTGGAAAAAAGCGCAAACAGACCTCACCTCCGCGTTCGTACTGATTGAACACAACCCACCAATCATAGAAACCACATGCTTTCACTGCCAACAGGCTGCAGAAAAGGCAATCAAGGCTTACTTGATATGGCAAGGAATTCCTTTCCAGAAGATTCACAACCTCAGCTATCTCATAGATCTCTGTTCAATTCACGACAAGCGCTTTGAGGAACTGCACGCTGATGCAGAAACTTTAACACCCTATGCGATCAACATCCGCTATCCAGGAGAAAATTGGGCTTCGGCCGAGGACGCAAAAGGCGCTCTGAGAGCTGCAGAAAAAATCATCGGATGCATCGCAACTTGGATCCCGATCGAACAATGAAACAGCACTGGAGCAAATTCGGGACATAAAATCAATTTCACTCCCCTTCTTGATCCTGCCGCGTTCGTACCACCTCCCCAATTGCGGATGTACAATAAGGAGACAGACCGGATTCGGAGGAGAGATCACCGAATCCTTGGGCTGGAGTAGCAGAGGATGGAGGAGAGAATATGAAGATCGACCCAGCTGTGCTGCAACGAGTCAAAGAGCTGGTCTTCCGGGAAGGGCGGTTGCTGGAGCAGTTGCTTTTCGAGCGCTTCTTTGGCCACGGCACGAAGAGTGCCTGCTTGCGTGCCCTTCGTGCCTACCAGAATGGTGACGGGGGTTTCGGCAACGGCCTGGAACCGGACCTGCTAGTTCCGGCCAGTAGCGGGATCGCTGCTGAGACTGCCCTCTTCACGCTGGATTTGCTCTCTTACCCGCACACCCACACCCTTAGTCGCCTGATCCTTTGGTTGGAAGACATCGTCGACTCGCGCGGCGTGATCCCCCACCCACCGGCTGAAATGAAGAAATATCCCCACCAACCCTGGTGGAATGGACCGGATGAAACCCGTATCTTGGCGGTCCTCGGCCTATTGCGCAAGCTTGGCGAGCGTGACCCCTATCTGGATGCGCACGCCCTGCTGCTGGCTGGACGGATGACCGAACGAGGCTTGCCGGAGCCGATCCAGCTATACGACTACCCCCTCTTCCTCTACGCCCTCTACACGCTGGAGTTTCCTATGAGGGGGAAGGTTTTGACTCATTATCGCGAACGACTTCCCGCTTTCCTGGAGAGCCATGCCGAGCATCACCCCCTGTGGAGCCGCTACTGGCATTGCGCTATCCCCCTCCTGCCGGCCGAGGTCGTACAACGAGAAGCAGAGTGCTGGCTGGCAGCGCTGGAAGAGGACGGCAGCCTGCCCAATCCCTACCCGCAGTTGCCGTGGTGGCGGCCGATCTTTACCCTGGATGGCCTTTGCTTGCTATCCAAGCATCATCTCCTGGAGGACTAGGGGGCTTCCACCCTGCGCTTTGCTCCCAATTCGGCGCTGGCGTAGATATCTGACATATATGCCTAGGGCTCCTCGACCAAAACATTGTCGAAGGCCACTTCGGTCA